>NZ_JBRRBV010000001.1:0-479884 GCF_056756445.1 Stenotrophomonas sp. STEN225
GCCCCGCCCGGGGGGGGGGGGTGGGGGGGTGGGGGGCTTGTGGTGCGTTTTGTTTGGGGGGGGGGGGGGGGGCCTGCGCAGGACGCGCCGTGAACCCATCCATGGGGGCTCGATGGCGCCATCCATGGCGCCAACGGTCCCGCGCAACCCACCCCCCCCGCCCCAGACAGTTTCCCTGTGCGTACACCCACCGAGAAGAAAAAAGAAAATCAACATCAAACGCCGGTCGCTTCGCTCCTGGTGGCGACCAAGGTCGACACCCACCAGTTCGTAATGATCCACACCGGAATCGAGATTCACCACCGTCACCGGGAAACTGTCGGGGGTGGGGCGGTGTCGGGTTGCGGGGTGTCCGCGGCATGGATGCCGCGCCCAAGCCCCCAGGGACGGGTTTACGGCGTCCCCGCAACCCGACACCGCCCCGCCCGACAAACAGAAAAGCCAGAGCCGCTTTGGCTCTGGCTTCTGCTGTGGAACTTGACGTTGCCTCTGCGGGTGCCGGGCCGCAGGCCCGGCCGATCACATCACACCACCGGTTCGCGCAGGGCAGGGTTGTCCCAGCCCGGGCGCGGGGCAAAGCGGTCACCGTGACGCTGCTGCAGCGCCTTCAGGCGCTCGACGATCACATCGGCACCCACCGCGCGGATGTGCTGGATCGGACCCCCGCGGAACGGCGCGAATCCGGTGCCGAAAATCACACCCGCATCCAGCAGGTCCGCATCGGCCACCACGCCTTCGTGCAGGCAGGCCACCGCCTCGTTGAGCAGCGGCAGGATCAGGCGATCTTCCAGGTCCGCAGGGGCCTGGTAGTCGCTGGCGACATCCGGCTTCTTCGGCTTGCCGTTCTCCCAGGTGTAGATGCCCTGGCCATCCTTCTTGCCGCGCTTGTCGGCTTCCACCGTCTGCAGTGCCGCCGGAATCTGCAGGCCGAGGAACGGCGCCAGCTCGCGGCCCACGCCGGCGGCGACATCCAGGCCGACCGTGTCGATCAACTCGATGGGGCCCATCGGCATGCCGAACTTCACCGCTGCCTTGTCGATCACCGGGCCCGGGATACCTTCGGCATAGGCGGTGGCCGCCTCCAGCATGTACGGGAACAGCACGCGGTTGACCAGGAAGCCCGGGCTGCCCGCCACCGGTACCGGGAACTTGCCCAGCGCCTTGCAGAACGCTGCCAGACGGCGCTCGGTCTCCGGCGCCATGCCGTCGTGATGGATGATTTCCACCAGCGGCATCTGTGCCACCGGATTGAAGTAGTGCAGGCCGGCGAACTGCGCCGGGCGCTGGATGTGGTCGCGCAGTTCCACCAGCGGAATCGACGAGGTATTGGTGGTCAGCAGCGCATCGGCCTTCATGCCTGGCTCCAGCGTCTGGTACAGCGCGCGCTTGGCCTCCGGGTTCTCGATGATCGCCTCGATCACCAGATCGGCGTCGGCCACGCCTTTGCCCTCCAGGTCCGCCCGCAGCCGCGCCGCCACCGCTGGACGCTTGCTCTCGTCCTTCACCTTCCTGGCGAACAGTGCCTGCGCGCGTTCCATCGCCGGATCGATGAAGCGCTGCTCGCGATCCTGCAGGGTGACCTCGAAGCCCTTGTAGGCCGCCCACGCGGCGATGTCACCGCCCATCACGCCGGCGCCGACCACGTGCACGTGGCGAATGCCGGAATCGCCGCCGCCCAGACCCTTCAGGCGCTCGGTCAGGAAGAAGATGCGGATCAGATTGCGCGCGGTCGGCGTGCTGGCCAGTTTGACCACCGCGCGGCGTTCGGCATCCAGGCGGGCCTGCACCGGCTTGCCGGCGCTGCGCTGCCAGGTGCTGATCAGTGCATAGGGCGCCGGGTACTGGTCCTTCTTCGCCTTGCGCGCGACCTGCTTGATCATCTGCGGTGCCAGTACCTTGCGCGCCAGCCAGGTGTTGCTGGCCCATGCCAGCGCACGCTGCTTGAACGGCCGCGTGGTGCCGGCCAGCGCCAGTGCGACGGCGGTGTCGAGCACCACCGCCGGTGCCACCACCTTGTCGACCAGGCCGATGCCACGCGCGGCCGAGGCCGAGAGGGTGCGGCCGGTCAGCATCATGTCCATCGCCGCCGGGGCGCCGACCAGCTGCGGCAGGCGCGCGCTGCCACCCCAGCCGGGGAAGATGCCCAACTGGGTTTCCGGCAGCCCGATGCGGGTGCTGCTGTCGTTGGAGGCCACGCGGTAACGGCAGGCCAGGGCCAGCTCGGTGCCGCCACCCAGGCAGTGGCCATGGATGGCTGCAACGGTCGGGCAGGGCAGCTCTGCCAGCTTCTGGTAGGTGGATTGGCCGCGACGGATGGCATCGTTGACGGTGCCGCGCCGGTCGAACTCCTGGAATTCCTTCAGATCGGCGCCGGCGATGAAGCCGGCCTTCTTCAGGGACTGGATCACCACGCCCTTCGGCGGATCCAGCGCGATGCGTTCGAGCAGATCGCCCAGCTCCAGCAGCACGTCCTGCGACATCGCGTTGACACTGCTGTCCTGACGATCCAGGGACAGGACCACCACGCCGTCGTCGCGGATCTCGGGGTGCCAGTGGCTGAAGCGGAGACCATCGAAGCCTGAGAGCATGGACGTTCCATCCGGTTGTGTATGGAGAAGCGGCTATGATCCAGAGGTTGTTTCCCCCGCGTCAAATCCCTATAGCAGGGGAGTGGCGGTTCCGGATCCATGGCCGTGGAACAGAACGCTAACGGAACAGTGGTTAAAAGCTGGTGCGGCGCCGGGTGATCGGCGACTGAACTTTTCCCGGGATTGGCAGTCTCATTGCCCGACGTCGGTTGGGCTGACAGGAGTGCGGCCCCCCATGGCCGAGGTTGAAACACCACAGGAGCTGGATCTGGAACTGGTCCGGCGCGTGCAGCGCGGCGAGAGCGCGGCTTTCGATGTACTGGTGCGCAAGTACCAGCATCGGGTCGTGGCCCTGGTCGGTCGCTACATCGCCGACTGGAGTGAATGTCAGGACGTCGCCCAGGACACTTTCATACGCGCCTACCGCGCGATCGGAAGCTTCCGCGGCGATGCCCAGTTCTCAACCTGGTTGCATCGGATCGCCGTGAACACCGCCAAAAACTACCTGGCTTCACACAATCGACGCCCGCCGACCGATGACATCGACATCGGCGATGCCGAACAGTTCGACAGCGGCACGCGCCTGCGCGACACCGACACGCCCGAACGCGAGTTGATGCGCCAGGAGCTGGAACAGACAGTGATGAAGGCCGTCAACGCGCTGCCGGAAGAACTCCGGTCGGCGATCACCCTGCGCGAGGTGGAAGGCCTGAGCTACGAGGAAATCGCGCAGAAGATGGGGTGCCCGATCGGCACCGTGCGTTCACGGATCTTCCGGGCGCGCGAGGCGATCGACACCGAACTCCGGCCGCTGCTGGACATCGGCAGCGCCACCCGCGAGAAGAGCCGCGTATGACCAGTCATCCATTCAACGAATCGCAGAATCATCAATCGCCGGCCGGGCTGCGGCTTGACCAGCGCCATCGGGAACAGCTGTCGGCCCTGGTCGATGGCGAGCTGGGGGCCGACGAGGCCCGCTTCCTGCTGCGCCGCATGGAGCATGACCCGGAACTGGCCGGCTGCCAGGAACGCTGGCAGCTGCTGGGCGACGTGATGCGCGGGCAGGCCTCGGTGCTTGCGCCCGCCGGCTTCAGCGCCGCGGTTGCCTCTGCCATCGCCGCCGAACCCACGCCCCGGTCCGGGCCTCAGGACCGGCAGGTGCGCCGCAGTGGCTGGCGTACCTGGGGGGGCGGTGCCGCATTGGCTGCCTCGGTCGCTGCGGTGGCCCTGTTGATCGGCGGCGAGAAGCTGAAGGAGACCCCTCCCGGAGAGCCGCTGGCCCCCCAGGTGGTCGCCAGCCAGGCCGAGCTGCCGCCGGCACCGGTATCGCCCGCGACGGTGACCGAAGCCTCGGTCGATCCGGCGGTGGTGGCGGTGGCCAGTGTTCCGGCGGCCGCATTGGCCGCCAGCCGTCGCCAGGACGCACGCCGCGCCAGCGCCAGTGCCACCCGCGGCCAGCAGGCTGCGCGGGTGGCACAGCGTGACGACGGGGCGCAGCGGGCTGTGGCCGCCGCCCAGGCGCCCTTGGTGCCGACCGTGCCGGCCGGTGCCAGCCGCAACCTGCCGTTCGGCGAGGTGGCCGGCCTGCAGGCCCGGCCGTGGCCGCGCTCCAGCCTTGCTCCGGCCGCGGGGGGCGCGCTCAACGCCAGCTTCCCGGCGCATGCCGACAGCGCCACGTTCTACCCCTTCGAGCCGCGCCTGCAGGACGACCTGCCGCCGCCGCCCCGCCCGCGCGACTGAGCCGGGTGCCGCCACGCCCCGCCGATCGCGGGGCCCTTCTTCTCCCTTCCATCCGATCCGGAGGTTGCCGTCCGATGACTCCCCGATTCCGCACGCAGGCCATCGGCCTGCTGGCCCTGACCCTGCCGCTGGTGGCCTGTGCCCAGGCGCCGTCCCCGGCTGCCCAGACCGCGCCGGCCGCGGCCGCTGCCGCGCCGCGCGCTCCTGCGCAGCCGCTGGTCACCGGCCTGCCCGATTTCACCAACCTCGTCGAGCAGGTCGGCCCGGGCGTGGTCAACGTCGACACCACCATCGTCCGCAGCAACCGCCAGGCGCGTGGGCCGATGGGGGACGACGACATGCCGGAGTTCTTCCGTCGCTTCTTCGGCCCGGACTTCCCGATGCCGGGGCAGGGGCCGGGCGGCCCCGACGGCGGTCCCAGCATCAAGGGCCGCGGCATGGGGTCGGGCTTCATCATTTCGCCCGACGGCTACGTGCTGACCAACTACCACGTGGTAGCCGACGCCAGCGAGGTGAAGGTCAAGCTGGGCGATCGCCGTGAGTTCACCGCCAAGGTGGTGGGTAGCGACCAGCAGTACGACGTCGCCCTGCTGAAGATCGAAGGCAGGAACCTGCCGACCGTCCGTGTCGGCGATTCCAACAGCCTGAAGCCGGGCCAGTGGGTTGTCGCGATCGGCTCGCCGTTCGGCCTCGACCACTCGGTCACCGCCGGCGTGGTCAGCGCCCTCGGCCGCAGCACCGGCGGCCCGGACCAGCGCTACGTGCCGTTCATCCAGACCGACGTGGCGATCAACCAGGGCAACTCCGGCGGTCCGCTGCTGAACACCCGGGGCGAAGTGGTCGGCATCAACTCGCAGATCTTCTCTGCGTCCGGTGGCTACATGGGCATCAGCTTCGCGATTCCGATCGACCTGGCGATGAGCGCGGTCGAACAGATCAAGAAGACCGGCCGGGTCACCCGCGGCCAGCTGGGCGCGGTGGTGCAGGAGATCGACGGCCTGAAGGCGCAGGCCATGGGCCTGCCGGACAGCCGGGGTGCGCTGGTCAACCAGATCGTGCCGGATTCGGCGGCCGCCCGCGCCGGTGTGAAGGTGGGGGATGTGATCCGCACCGTGAACGGCGCACCGGTCAACAGCTGGTCCGATCTGCCGCCGCTGATCGGCGCCATGGCCCCGGGCAGCCGGGTCACCCTGGGCGTGATCCGTGACGGCAAGCCGCGCGACCTGAGCGCCACCCTGACCGCGCTGGCCGAGGATGACCAGGCCAGCGCCCGCAGCCCCGCCGCCGCCAGGGCCGATGCCGCTCCGCAGAGTGGTGCCAATGCCCTGCTGGGCCTGGACGTCAGCGATCTGACCGCGCCGCAGCGCAAGCAGCTGGGCCTGGAATCGGGCGAGGGCGTGCGCATCACCGGCGTCAAGGGGCAGGGCGCCCGGGATGCCGGCCTGTCCCCGGGCATGGTGATCCTGCAGGTGGCCAGCACCCAGGTGAGCGGCGTGGAGTCGCTGAACCGCGCGCTGTCCAGCTACAAGAAGGGCGATGTGGTGATGCTGCTGGTCCGCACCGGCAACGGCAACAGCGCCTTCGTGGCGGTCAAGGCCGGCGAGTAAGGACCGGGGCTGCTCCGGCAGCCGCTGCCCCCCCGAAGCCCCGCTCAGGCGGGGCTTCGGTCGTTCCGGCCCTGGCCCGGCGAGGCGCCTTTCGCGGGCGGGCCCCGGGCGTGCGATAATCCACCGTTACCCTGACGACGCCGCGCGCCGCCGCCACCTATGTCATCTGATTCGATGCGGAACATCCGCAACTTCTCCATCATCGCCCACGTCGACCACGGCAAGTCCACGCTGGCCGACCGCATCATCCAGCTTTGTGGTGGCCTGCAGGCCCGCGAGATGGAAGCGCAGGTCCTCGACTCCAACCCGATCGAGCGCGAGCGTGGCATCACCATCAAGGCGCAGTCGGTATCGCTGCCGTACCTGGCCAAGGACGGGCAGACCTATCATCTGAACTTCATCGACACCCCGGGCCACGTCGATTTCTCGTATGAAGTCAGCCGCTCGCTGGCCGCCTGTGAAGGTGCGCTGCTGGTGGTCGATGCTGCCCAGGGCGTGGAAGCGCAGTCGGTGGCGAACTGCTACACCGCGGTGGAGCAGGGTCTGGAAGTGGTGCCGGTGATCAACAAGATCGACCTGCCTACGGCCGACATCGAGCGCGCCAAGGCCGAGATCGAGGCCGTGATCGGCATCGACGCCACCGACGCCGTGCCGGTCAGCGCCAAGACCGGCCTGAACGTGCAGGACGTGCTGGAGGCCATCGTCCACCGCATTCCGCCGCCGCAGCCGCGCGATACCGACAAGCTGCAGGCGCTGATCATCGATTCCTGGTTCGACAACTACCTCGGCGTGGTCTCGCTGGTGCGCGTCATGCAGGGCGAGATCAAGGCCGGCGACAAGCTGCAGGTGATGTCCACCGGCCGCAACCACCAGGTCGACAACGTCGGCGTGTTCACCCCCAAGCGCAAGGTGTTGCCGGCGCTGCGCGCGGGTGAGGTGGGTTGGGTCACGGCCAGCATCAAGGACGTGCATGGTGCGCCGGTGGGCGACACCCTGACCCTGGCCGGTGATCCGGCACCGAAGCCGCTGCCGGGCTTCCAGGAAATGCAGCCGCGCGTGTTCGCCGGCCTGTTCCCGGTCGACGCCGAGGACTATCCGGACCTGCGCGAGGCGCTGGACAAGCTGCGCCTGAACGATGCCGCGCTGCGCTTCGAGCCGGAAAGCTCGGAGGCGATGGGCTTCGGTTTCCGCTGCGGCTTCCTCGGCATGCTGCACATGGAGATCGTGCAGGAACGGCTGGAGCGCGAATACAACCTGGACCTGATCAGCACCGCGCCGACGGTGGTGTACGAGGTCCTGAAGACCGATGGCTCGATCATCAACATGGACAACCCGGCCAAGCTGCCGGCGGTGAACCAGGTCCAGGAGATCCGCGAGCCGATCATCCGTGCCAACGTACTCACCCCCGAGGAGTACATCGGCAACATCATCAAGCTGTGCGAGGAAAAGCGCGGCAGCCAGATCGGCATCAACTACCTGGGCAGCCAGGTGCAGATCAGCTACGAGCTGCCGATGGCCGAAGTGGTGCTGGACTTCTTCGACAAGCTGAAGTCGGTCAGCCGCGGCTACGCGTCGCTGGACTATCACTTCGTGCGCTTTGATGCCGGCCCGTTCGTGCGCGTGGACGTGCTGATCAATGGCGACAAGGTCGATGCGCTGTCGCTGATCGTCCACCGCAGCCATGCCGACCGCCGCGGCCGCGAGCTGTGCGAGAAGATGAAGGACCTGATCCCGCGGCAGATGTTCGACGTGGCGATCCAGGCGGCTGTCGGCTCGCAGATCATCGCCCGTACCACGGTCAAGGCCATGCGCAAGAACGTGCTGGCCAAGTGCTATGGTGGCGACGTTTCGCGCAAGAAGAAGCTTCTGGAAAAGCAGAAGGAAGGCAAGAAGCGCATGAAGCAGGTCGGCCGCGTGGAAATCCCGCAGGAAGCGTTCCTGGCCGTGCTGCAGATGGACAACAAGTAAGCGCGCACCGGCCCTCCGGGGCCGGTCGTCCGGTGACGTTGCAAAGGACCCTGAATGAAACTGTTTGAGATCCTCCTGGTCGTGCTGACCCTGGCCTCGGGCCTGATCCTGCTTGCGGACAAGCTGTACTTCGCCAGGCGCCGCGCCCAGCGTGCAGGCCTGCTCGACACCGAGCCGGTGCTGGTGGATTACTCGCGTGCATTCTTCCCGGTGCTGGCGATCGTGCTGGTCGTGCGCAGCTTCATCGCCGAGCCGTACAAGATCCCGTCCAGCTCGATGATGCCGAACCTGCTGATCGGTGATTTCATCCTGGTCAACAAGTTCGCCTATGGCCTGCGCCTGCCGATCACCAATACCCGCTTCGTGCCGGTGGGTGATCCCGCGCGCGGCGATGTGGTGGTGTTCCACTTCCCGGGCCACGGCGACAACGACCCGGCCAAGGGCGAGAACTTCATCAAGCGCGTGATCGGCGTGCCGGGTGACACCGTGGTGTTCGAGGGCGACAGCTTGGTGCTGAACGGCGAGCCGGTGAAGTACGACAACAAGGGCATCTACGCCGGCCACAAGGGCCAGGGCGAGGGCGCCAACCTGCTGGTCGAGCATCTCCCGGGCCGCACCCATACCGTGCTGGAGACCGACTATCCGCGTGGCCAGGGCCAGTGGACGGTGCCGGCCGGCAAGTACCTGGTGATGGGCGACAACCGTGACAACAGCGATGATGGACGCTTCTGGGGGCTGCTGCCGGAAGAGAACCTGCGGGGCAAGGCATTCCTGATCTGGCTGAACTGCCAGGGCTGGTTCTGCAAGGACGGTTTCGAGCCGTCGCGGATCGGCTCGGGCATCAACTGAGTATTTTCACATCCAACGCGTATCTGGGGAGAACGCAATGAAGACGATGAACACGCAGCGCGGCATCACCCTGACCTCGTTTCTGGTGGTCCTGGTCGTGGTTGGCTTCTTCATCTACATCGGCATGAAGCTGTTCCCGATGTACCAGGAGTATTACGCGGTACGCTCGGCGATGAAGAGCCTGGCCAGCCAGCCGGGCGTGGCTAGCATGGAGCCGGCGCGGATCCAGGATCTGTTCTTCAAGCGGCTGTACATCAACTACTCGGACAACGTGAAGCCGGGCAACGTCAAGTTCGATCGCCGCGACAATGGCTGGACCCTCAAGGTCAACTACGAAGTGCGTCGCCCGTTGATCGGCAACCTCGATGTGGTTGGCAAATTCGATTCTTCCCAGGACCTGACCCGAAGCGGTGCCCAGTAAATTCATCCAACGTGGCGACCTGATCGGCCATGCCTTCCGCGACCCGGCGCTGCTCAAGCAGGCGCTGACCCATCGCAGTGCCGGCGTGCCGCATAACGAGCGCCTGGAATTCCTCGGCGACAGCATCGTCAACATGATGGTCGCCGAGGCGCTGTACCAGCGCTGGCCCAAGGCCGACGAGGGCGCACTGACCCGCGCCCGCGCCGAGCTGGTGCGTGAAGGGGCGCTGGCAGTGATCGCCCGTACCCTGCAGCTGGGCGAACGGCTGATCCTGGGCGCGGGCGAGATGAAGTCGGGCGGGCACCGCCGCGACTCGATCCTGGCCGATGCACTGGAGGCGGTGGTGGCCGCGATCTACCTGGACGCCGGTTTTGACGCGTGCCGGGAGACCGTGCTGCCCTGGTTCACGGCCTCGATGGAGGCGCTGCCGGCCACCGGCCGCCCCGAGAAGGATCCCAAGACCCGCCTGCAGGAATGGCTGCAGGCCCGGCAGAAGGCGTTGCCCCAGTACGAACTGGTGTCAGAATCCGGTGACGACCACGCCAAACATTTCCGGGTACGCTGCAACGTGGCCGACCCGGCCGCCAGCACCGAGGGCGAAGGCGCCTCGCGGCGGCTTGCCGAACAACAGGCGGCTGCAGCCGTCCTAGAACAACTGGATTCCAAGTGAGCGAACAAACTTCCCATCATTGCGGCAGCGTGGCCGTCATCGGCCGCCCGAACGTCGGCAAGTCGACCCTGACCAATGCCCTGGTCGGGGCCAAGGTCAGCATCGTCTCCAACCGGCCGCAGACCACCCGCCACCGCCTGCTCGGCATCGCCACCTATCCGGAAGGCCAGCTGGTGCTGGTCGATACCCCGGGCCTGCACAAGGTGCAGAAGCGGGCGATGAACCGGGTGATGAACCGCGCCGCGCGCGGCTCGCTGGAAGGCGTGGATGCAGGCCTGCTGGTGATCGAGGCCGGGCGCTGGGATGACGAAGACAGCCTGGCCTTCAACGTGCTGCGCGATGCCGGCATCCCGGTGGTGCTGGTGGTCAACAAGATCGATCGCCTGAAGGACAAGGGCGCGCTGCTGCCGTTCCTGCAGGAGGTGACCGCCGGCCGTGATTTCGCCGCCGTGCATCCGATCTCGGCGCAGAAGCGCAACGGCCTGGACGCCCTGGTGCGTGACGTGCTGGAGCTGCTGCCGGAAGCCCCGCCGATGTTCGGCGAGGACGAGATCACCGACCGCAGCCAACGTTTCCTTGCCGGTGAACTGGTACGTGAGCAGCTGATGCGCCAGCTTGGCGAGGAGCTGCCCTATGCCACCACCGTGGAGATCGAGCGCTTCACCGAGGATGGCAATCTTCTGCGCATCGGCGCGGTGATCTGGGTCGAGCGGGAAGGCCAGAAGGCCATCGTGATCGGCAAGGGGGGCGCGCGCCTGAAGGAGATCGGGGCCAAGTCGCGCCTGCAGATGGAGCGTCTGTTCGGTGCCAAGGTGTTCCTGGAAACCTGGGTGCGCGTACGTGAAGGCTGGTCCGACGACGAGGCCGCGCTGAAGGCCTTCGGTTACGAGTAAGCCACGGCGATCGCTTCGGTGATCATCGAGGGCGACACGGGGTTCGTGCTGCATGCACGGGCCTATCGCGAAACCAGCCTGCTGGTGGAGGTGCTGAGCGCGGAGCATGGCCGGATCGGCCTGCTTGCGCGCGGCGTGTCCACGGCCAAGGGCCAGGTGTTGCGCGCGGCCCTGCAGCCGCTGCAGTGGATCCGCTTCAGCGCACAGCAGCGCGGCGAACTGGCGCAGCTGCGTGCCGCCGAAGCGCTGGACGCGGCGCCGCGGCTGGTCGGCCAGGCCATGCTGGCCGGCTTCTACCTGAGTGAACTGACGCTGCGGCTGGCGCCACGCCAGGATCCGTTGCCGGAGGTGTACCTGGCGTACGGCGAGGCACGCGCGCGGCTGGCAGTGGGCGCCGGACTGGCCTGGACGCTGCGCCGCTTCGAGCGCGAGCTGCTTGCCGCACTGGGGCTCGGTTTCGATCTGGAAAGCGCCAGCGATGGTCAGCCGATCGATCCGGCAGCGCGTTATGCGCTGGATCCGCAGGAAGGGCCGCAACGGCTGCTCAGCGAGCGCGGTGGAGAGCGCAGTGCGGCGGCCACCGGTTCGGCGCTGTTGGCGCTGGCGGCCGACGAGGAGCCGGGGCCTGCCGATCTGGCGAGCCTGCGGCTGCCCATGCGGCGGGTGCTGGCGCACCACCTGGGGCCACGGGGTCTGAAGTCCTGGGAGCTGCTGGAGCAGTTGGCCCCCCGGCGGTAGGCGGGCGGGGGGCAGATCCGTCTTCCGCAGGGAAAGGGATCTGACCCCGGATTGATTTCGATATCCGACGGGGCAGGGCGCACCCGTGCCGGGTAACCCTCAGTGCAGCAGTGCCGCTACCGCGGCGCGGAAGCCCGCTTGTGCCAGGTCCGACTCCGGCATGTGGTGCAGCTGGCGCACCGCGCGGCCCAGCCGTGCGGCACCGACGAAGCCGCAGCTTGCCTGCAGCCGGTGCAGCTGGCTGCGCAGCTGGCGTTCATCATGCTGGTCCACGGCCTGCTCCACCGCATCGCGGACGCCCGGCAGTTCCGCAAGGAACAGCTCGCGCAGGGCGATCAGGTGGTTGCGCTGGCCATTGAGAGCGGCCAGAGCGGCGGTCTCGTCCCAGTCCTGCCCGTTCAGCTCGACCGCAGCGGGGGCCGGAGCGACGGCGATGCCGGCCGGCGAGTTGACCAGGGCGCGGCGGACCGCCTTCAGCAACTGGTCGCGGCCGAGCGGTTTGACCAGGGTGTCGCTGAAACCGGCCTCACGCAGGCGCGCATGGATGGACGTGTCGCCGTCGGCGGTATGCGCCAGGGCAGGAGTGTCCGGATGCGAACGGCGCAGTTCGCGCAGCAGCTGCGCGCCATTGCCGTCAGGCAGGTTGACGTCGATCAGCCACAGGTCGTGGGCCCCGGGCTCGGCGCTTGCCAGGGCACTGGCAAGGGAGTCCGCGGTATCGACGTCCGCCGGCAGGGTTTCCAACGCCGCCTTGAAAAACCCGCGGCTGATGATGTCGTCCTCGACAAGCAGGAAGCGGGGCCGACTGGCCCGCGGGGTCATCTGCATCAGGGGCTGCCTCCATGTCAGCTGGTTGACATCATCAAGCACGGCGGCGGCTGGCGCAAGCGGCGGCAGGCCCCGCCGGTCAGGATCTGCGACAATACGCGCCCATTTTCGCCCGCAGCCTGTTGCCACGTGGCCCGATCCCGCTCCCGCATCGACCGTACCCCGTTCCAGACCGAGATCCTCGACCTCAGCCATGATGGTCGCGGCGTCGCCCGCCGTGAAGGCGAAGGTGGCAAGGTCACCTTCATCAGCGGCGCTCTGCCGGGCGAAGTGGTCAGGGCTGAACAGACCGCCCGCAGCCGCCATTTCGACGAAGCACGCACCGTGGAAGTGCTGCAGGCCTCGCCACAGCGGGTGACGCCGAAGTGCCCGCATTTCGGCACCTGCGCCGGCTGCGTGCTGCAGCACCTGGATGAAGACCAGCAGATCGTTGCCAAGCAGCGCGTGCTGATGGACAACCTGGAACGCATCGGTCACGTGAAGCCGGGCCGCGTGCTGCCACCGCTGGTCGGCGACAGCTGGGGTTACCGCCGCAAGGGGCGCTTCTCGGTGCGCCGCGTCGAGAAGAAGGACAAGACCCTGGTCGGCTTCCGTGAACAGGACCCGCGCTTCGTCGCCGATCTCAGCCAGTGCCTGACCGTGATCCCCGAAGTGGGCACCAAGGTGCAGGCGCTGTCGACCTTCATCGAGTCGCTCGACGGCAAGCGCGACATCCCGCAGATCGAGTTCATCGGCGGTGACCAGGCCGTCGCGCTGACCGTGCGACATCTGCAGCCGCTCAGTGATGCCGACCGGGCCGCATGGGCCAGCTTCGGCCAGCAGCACGGATTCGCCATCTACCTGCAACCCGGTGGCGTGGACACCGTCCATCCGCTGGACGGGCAGGGCGTGCCGCTGTCGTTCCGGCTGGCGCCGTGGGATGTCGAACTGGCATTCCGGCCACTGGATTTCATCCAGGTCAATGCCAAGCTCAACGAGAAGATGATCGCTCACACCCTGGATCTGCTGGAGCCGGGTGAGGACGAGCGCGTGCTGGACCTGTTCTGCGGGCTGGGCAACTTCACCCTGCCGCTGGCGCGCCGCGTGCGCGAGGTGGTGGGCGTGGAAGGCGACGCGGGCCTCGTTGCCCGCGCACGTGAGAACGCCGAGCGCAACGGGCTGGGCAACGCCCAGTTCTACAGCGCCGACCTGACCCAGGACCAGCGCGCCACGCCGTGGATGCGCCAGGGCTTCGACAAGCTGTTGCTGGACCCGCCGCGCTCGGGCGCGATCGAGGTGCTGCAGCAGCTGCCGTTGAAGCAGTTCAAGCGCATCGTGTACGTCAGCTGCCATCCGGGATCGCTGGCCCGGGACGCGGGCTACCTGGTGAACGAGCAGGGCTTCAGCCTGGTCAGTGCCGGCGCCATGGACATGTTCCCGCACACCGCGCACGTGGAAAGCATCGCGGTGTTCGAAAAGCGCTGACCCGCTGTCATGCCCATCGCGCATAATGGCGCGATGGGCATCGAGATCGAACGCAAATTCCTCGTCAGCAGCGACGGCTGGCGTGCGGCCGCACACCGGGTGATTCCGATGGCGCAGGGCTACATCAACGATCTGGGCGCGCTCGACAGCGGCCGCCAGAACGCGTCCGTGCGGGTGCGCATCGAAGGTGAGCACGCCGCGCTGAACCTGAAGTCGCGCACGATCGGCCATACCCGCCAGGAGTTTGATTACCCGATTCCGGTGGAGGATGCGCGCGCGCTGCTGGCGCTGTGCGTGGGGGGCCTGATCGACAAGCGTCGCCACCTGGTCGAGCATGCCGGCCTGACCTGGGAAGTGGATGAGTTCCTGGGTGACAACGCCGGCCTGGTGGTGGCCGAAGTCGAGCTGGAAAGCGCCGGGCAGGCCATCGCCCTGCCGGACTGGGCCGGCGCGGAGGTCACCGACGACCCGCGCTACTACAACGTCGCACTGGCCAGTCATCCCTATTCACGCTGGTGAAAGGGGCGTTCCCCCTTTTTTCGGGGCGCCCGGACCCCATGTCGGTGGGATGAGAATCGACATCTACTCCGACGTGGTCTGTCCCTGGTGCTGGATCGGCAAGCACCGTTTCCAGCAGGGGGTGCAGTTGCTGGGGGCCGATGCCCCAGTACTCGACATCCACTGGCAGCCGTTCCAGCTGGACCCGGATGCGGGCACCACGCCGGTGCCGCTGCGCGAGGCGTATGCGCGCAAATTCGGCGGTGTCGAGCGCACAGAGCAGATTCTCGGCCAGACCCAGGCCACCGCCCGTGGCGAAGGCCTGCCCATGGACTTCAGCCAGGGCCAGGTGCGGGTGACCACCCTGCCAGCGCACCGGCTGCTGTGGCTGGCCGGCCAGCACGGTGTGCAGGACGCGGTCGGAGAGGCGCTGTTCCGCGCTCATTTCGAGCACGGCCAGAATCTGGCGGACACAGAGGTGCTGACCCGGGCCGGTGTGGCAGGCGGACTGGATGCGGCAGAGATCGCCCAGATGCTGGCCTCCTCACGCGGCCTGGCCGAGGTCGAAGCGGGACTGGACCAGGCCCGTGCGCTGGGTGTTTCCTCGGTGCCGACCTTCGTCATCGACGGCCGCTGGGCGATCTCCGGCGCCCAGCCTCCGGAAGCCTTCGCCCAGGCGCTGCGGCAGATCGCGGCGGAGCAGGTCACGGCAACGGGGCGCAGTGGCGACGACGCCTGTGGCGCGGACGGCTGCAGGGTCTGATCCTTCGAGGGGGCGCGCGATGGACGCCCCCACCTGCGTCCAACGGCCGGTTCTGCGACAATGCGGCACTGCGCCATGCGGGCGCCCGTTGTGGAGAACGACCATGCTGCTGATCGGCGTTGCCGGCACTGAACTGACCCCCCAGGAACGCGACTGGCTGCAGCACGATGCCGTTGCCGGGGTGGTGCTGTTCACGCGCAACTTCGCCTCCCGCCAGCAGGTGAGCGAGCTCAGCGCCGCGATCCGCGAGGCCGCGCCGCGCCCGCAGCTGATCTGCGTCGACCAGGAAGGCGGTCGCGTGCAGCGTTTCCGCAAGGGCTACAGCGATCTGCCGCCGCTGCAGGAGATCGGTGCCGGCTATGCGAAGGATCCCGGCGCCGCGTTGGCGCTGGCCGAGCAGCACGCCTGGCTGATGGCCAGCGAAGTGCGCGCCAGTGGCGTGGACCTGAGCTTTGCCCCGGTGGTCGACCTGGGCCGTGGCAACCTTGCGATCGGCAACCGCGCTTTCAGTGAAGACCCGCAGGTCGTGGCTGCGTTCACCGAGGCCTACGTACGCGGCATGCACGCGGCCGGCATGGCGGCCACCCTCAAGCATTTTCCCGGCCATGGCACCGTGCTGGAAGACACCCATGTCGATACCGCGGTCGATCCGCGGACGCTGGACGAACTGCGCGCGCAGGACCTGGTGCCGTTCCGGGCCGGTGTTGCCGCCGGTGCCGACGCCGTGATGATGGCGCACGTGATCTACCCGCAGGTGGCGCCGGAACCGGCCGGCTATTCGCCGCGCTGGATCCAGGAGGTGCTGCGTGGCGAGCTGGCCTTCCGCGGCGTGGTGTTCTCCGACGACATCGGCATGGCCGCTTCGCACCATGCCGGTGGCGTTGCGGCACGCGTGCACGCGCACCTGGATGCGGGCTGCGACGTCGTGCTGGTCTGCCATCCGGAGCTGGTCGATGAAGCCCTGCACGCGGTGCAGGGACGCTCCCTCAATACCGCTGCGCTGCTTGGCCTGCTCGGCCGCGGCGCGCTTGGCTGGGATGGCCTGCTGGCCGATGCCCGCCATGGCGACACTCAATCCCGTCTGCTTGAAACCCTTGGAAGAACCGTCTGATGCCGAACCTCACCATTTCCCAGGCCCTGGCCCAGGCCGACCTGCTGGTTGACCGCCCCACCATCGACAAGGCCATCGCCGGTATCGCCGACGCCATCGCGCGCGATTACAAGGGCGAGGTGCCACTGTTCCTGTCGATCATGCACGGTGCGCTGCCGTTCGCCGGCCAGCTGGCGCTGGAGCTGGGTGCGCGCGGCCAGGACGTGCAGTTCGATTACCTGCACGCCACCCGCTATCGCGGTGAAACCACCGGCGGCGACCTGGTGTGGAAGCACAAGCCGGCCACCGCGCTGTTCGGCCGCCGTGTGCTGCTGGTCGATGACATCCTCGATGAGGGCTACACCCTGCAGGGCGTGCGCACCTGGTGCCTGGAACAGGGCGCGACCGACGTGCGCATCGCAGCGATGACGGTGAAGAAGCACGATCGCGGGCTGCCGGATGTGACGGCTGACTACGCCGGCATCGAACTGCCCGACCGCTACGTGTTCGGTTTCGGCATGGACGTCAACGAGACCCTGCGCTGCGTGCCGGCCATCTACGCGATGAAGGAATAACAGGCACGGCCGTCCGCGGCCGTCCTTTGCCGCCGCCGGCATCCTCGGGTGCCGGCGTTCGTCTTTCTCTGGAGTGCTTTCGATGCAACAGATCGCCCTGGCCGTGATCGGCGGTACCGGTGTCTACAACCTGGCCAAGCTCGACGATGTGCAGACCCACGAGGTCGAGACCCGCTTCGGCCGTCCCTCCGGTCCGGTGCGCGTGGGCACGCTGCTGGGCAACCGCGTGGCCTTCCTTGCGCGCCATGGCGAGGGCCACTCGCTGCCGCCGCACAAGATCAACTACCGCGCCAATCTGGCTGCGCTGCAGCAGATCGGCGCCCAGCGCGTGCTGGCGCTGAACACCGTCGGGGGCATCACCGAGCAGGTCGGGCCGCGCGTGCTGGCCTGCCCGGACCAGATCATCGACTACACCTGGGGCCGGATCAGCACGATCTGTGAAGAAGAGGGTACCGAAGTGCTGCATGTGGACTTCGGCCACCCGTACACGCCGATGCTGCGGAGCAAGATTCTGGCCGCGGCCAAAGTGACGGGTGTCACGGTCCATGACGGTGGCTGCTACGGTGCGACGCAGGGGCCGAGGCTGGAAACCATCGCGGAAATCGCCCGCATGCGGCGCGATGGCTGCGATCTGGTGGGCATGACCGGAATGCCCGAAGCCGCGCTGGCGCGGGAGTTGGGACTGGATTACGCGTGCCTGGCGATCGTGGCGAACTGGGCCGCGGGCTGTGGTGATGGCGAGGAGATCACGATGGCCGAAGTGCTGGCCAATGTGCAGGCGGCGAGCAATGGACTTCCGGAACTGATCGGCGAATTGGCACGGGGGTGATTGTCTTCGCCGAGCAAGCTTTGCATACTCAGCCGGTACGCGGGTTCAGCGTACACCACCCATTCATTGCATAAGGTCTCGCATCACCATGCCGAACGGTACCGTCAAGTGGTTCAACGACGCCAAGGGATTTGGCTTCATCTCGCCGGAGGATGGCAGCGCCGACGTGTTCGCGCACTT
Organism: Stenotrophomonas sp. STEN225; assembly: GCF_056756445.1. Classification (NCBI taxonomy): domain Bacteria; kingdom Pseudomonadati; phylum Pseudomonadota; class Gammaproteobacteria; order Lysobacterales; family Lysobacteraceae; genus Stenotrophomonas; species Stenotrophomonas sp. STEN225. The sequence goes on from NZ_JBRRBV010000001.1 coordinate 17,702, forward strand.
CTCCGCCATCAACTCCAAGGGCTTCCGCAGCCTGCAGGAAGGCCAGCGTGTCACCTATGACGTGACCCAGGGCCCGAAGGGTGCCCAGGCTTCGAACATCACGCCGGCCGAGTGATCCACTCGACAGTGCGTTGAGAACCCCGCTCCGGCGGGGTTTTTTTTTGCGCCCATCGCATGGGACCGAACCCAAGCCGCGCGCGGGCGGCCTGGAGAACGATCCGGATCCGGCTGGGGCACAATGTGCGGATGACGGAACGACTTCGCATTGCCGTGATTGGATACGGCACCGCTGGCCAGGCGATGGCCATCCTGCTGACCCGCGACGGGCACGACGTTGAGATCTTCGAGCGCGTGCCGACCCCTGGGCCGGTCGGCGCCGGTTTCCTGTTGCAGCCCAGCGGCCTGCAGGTTTTGTGGCAGATGGGACTGCTGGAGGCCGTGCGCGCGCATGCCGCGCCGGTGCATCGGCTTTATGGCGACACGCCGTGCGGACGTGCGGTGATGGACATGGGCTATGGCGGCCTCGATGTCCGCCTGCACGGTCTGGGCATGCAGCGCGGCGCCCTGTTCTCGCTGCTGGACCAGGCCCGCGATGGCGCCGGCCAACTGCATGCGGAGACCACCATCGACGCGGTCGATACCGCGCGGGGGCAACTGCGCGACAACGAAGGCCGCACGCATGGCCCGTTTGACCTGGTGGTGGCGGCCGACGGCGCAGCGTCGTCCCTGCGCGCGACCATTGCCGGCGGCGCTGGCCTCGACCGCGTCTATCCGTGGGGTGCATTGTGGTGCCTGCTGCCGGCAGGAGAGTGGCCGCACGTGCAGCAGCTGCGCCAACGCTACGTCGCCGCGCGCAAGATGATCGGCCTGTTGCCGGTGGGCACGTGTCCGGGTGATGACACGCCGCGCCTGAGTTTTTTCTGGAGCCTGCCACGCGCCGACTTCGCGCGTTGGGAAGATGAAGGCATGCAACCGTGGCTGCAGGAACTGCATGCGCTCTGGCCCGAGGCCAGCGCACGCTTCGATCACCTGCACGATGCCGGACAGCTGTCCCGGGCGGTTTACCGCGATGCGGTGATGACCCGCTGGCATCAGGGGCGCATGGTCCTGGTCGGCGATGCAGCGCACGCGATGAGCCCGCAGCTGGGGCAGGGGGTGAACATGGCGCTGCTCGATGCGCTGGCGCTGCGAGACGCGCTGCGTGTGCATGGCGCTGGTGAGACGGCACTGCAGGCCTACCAGGCGCAGCGACGTGCGCATGTGGCGGTGTACCAGCGCTGGAGCCGCTGGCTGACGCCGCTGTTCCAGTCCGATCGCGATGCGTGGGCCAAGGCGCGCGACGCGCTGCTTGGCCCGATGGGGCGGCTGCCGGGGGGACGCGGCCACATGCTGCGGGTGCTCAGTGGAACCCAGCACGGCTGGTTCGGTTCGCTTGCTCTGGATCCAGCCTTCCTCGAAGCCCTGGCCCGGCCGCCCGTTGCGCTTGCCACGCAGGCTGCCACGGCGGCTGCGTGAATCGCATCATCACGTGAATTAACGGTTACCTCACCGCGTCTGTGCGACAAGAGTGAAGCACGCCACAGCTGCGTCGCCCGTTTTCCTCTCCGTGATTCGAACATCGCGTGGCCCGGGTGGCGCCGCCGTCGCGGCCTGCTGCGGCCCGGATGTGCTGCGAGTTCACGAGGAGGACGCCATGTTGTTCGCGGTCGAAGAGCTGGAATCGGAAATCTGCAAGCTGCGGGGATTGCTGCAGATGCTGCACGAGGACCAGCCCGACGTTCTGGAGGATGTGTTCGAGTTCCATGTGGGCAGCCTGATCAGTCATGCGCTGCCGGAACACCACACGCACATCCGCGCCTGTGCGCAGGAAATGCTCTCGGCCGTCCAGGCACTGCCGCGCCGGCAAAGCAACGACACGCCCGATTTCCATCTGATGCCGGCGCTGGCGGGCGTCCGGCCGGCCTGACTGTCGCGCCCGCTGGCCTTACCGGCCAGGCATCGCCACCAGACCCTGTTCGACACAGGCGATGCGCCGTTCACCCTGCGCCGGTGCGATGACCCAGCCGCCGGTGAAGGCGGAGAATGCCGGCAGCACCGTCAATCCTTCGCGCAGCCAGAACGCCGGAAAGCGGCGGCGCAGCGCCGGCAGTGCGATCTGCGGATGGATATGGCCGGCAATGACGTGCGCTGCGGGCACGTGCCGTGGTTCATGGCACAGCAGGAACGCGCCCAGCTGCACCTCGTCATGCAGCTCCACCTGCAGCGCCGCGTGCGGCAGGTGCCGATCATGATTGCCGCGTATCACATGCACCGCCAGCGCGGAGTGCTGCTCTCGCCATCCCAGCCATTGCCGGTACCACGCCGCACGATGCGCCGGCCCATGCAGCACATCGCCCAGTATCCACAGCTCGCGGCAAGCCCTTGCCTGCACCAGCCTCTGCAGGCGCTGCAGGTCGTCGCGGGTGCCGCCGGACGGCAGCGCGATGCCGGCGCGGCGGAACAGGTCGGCCTTGCCCAGGTGCAGGTCGGCGATCAGCAAGGCCTGCCGGGCCGGCCACCACAGTGCGCGCGCACCGAGCAGCAGCATGGGTTCACCGCCCAGCGTCACGGCCAGCTCATCGGCCATGGCGTCTCTCCAGCTGCTGTGCGGCACGCAGCACGCGGGTGCGCCAGTCTTCGTTGCTGAACTGTCCGCGCAGGCGCTCGGCCCACAGCGGGAAGCCCAGCGGTGTCAGCGAGGCGGGATGCTGCAATGACAGTGACTGCGTGCCGATGCGTTCGAGCACCTGCTGCAGGCCCGGCAGATCCAGGCTGTCCTGCAGCACTTCATGCTCGGCCAATGCCAGCAGCAGATGATCGGGGTCGTGCTCGCGCAGCACGTCGTACAGCAGTCCGGCCGAGGCCTGCAGCTGGCGCAGCGAGCGCGGCGCGCCACCGGGCAGGCTGGGTACCAGCAGGCCAGCGACGCGTGCGATTCCGCGGAACTGGCGTCGCGCGAGCTCGCCCAGATTGACGGCGGCACGCAGGTCCTCAAGCAGCTGATCGGCCGCGAACAGTTCCTTCCATTGCTCCGCCTGCAGCTCGATCGGCTGCGTCGGTGCCAGCACCAGCCCGTGGTCATTGACGGCATAGCCGATGCTGTTGCGCTGCCGGCGCGTGCAGCGCAGCGCCAGCAACGCCGCCAGTGCCTCGTGGATGTGGCGTCCGGCAAAGGGATAGACGAACACGAACTGGCCTTCGCGGCGCCGGACGTCCTCCAGCAGCAGGTGCGCGGGCGATGGCCGGGCAGACAGGCGTGACTGCAGTGCCATCAGGGGGGCCAGCCAGCGCGACTCGGCGCTGTCGTCCGCACCGGACAGCACCGCTTCCAGCTCGCGCCCGAGCGGCATCGACAGGGGCAGCTGGCCGCCCTGCCAGCGCGGGACGGTGCCTTCACCGCCCTTGCGGGCCAGGCGCACATAGGCGGTCATGTCGCGCAGCTGCACCAGCTCCAGCATGCGCCCGGCGAACTGGAATCGATCGCCTCTGCGCAGGCGGCTGGCGAACTGTTCTTCCACCGAGCCGAGGCCACCGCCGCGCAGGAACTGCACACGCACGGCGCCATCGCTGCTGATGGTGCCGATCGACAAGCGATGGCGCAGGGCCTGGCGGCGGTCGTGCACGCGATGGTAGCCGTCCGCGTCGAGCACCACCTTGTGGAAGTCCGGGTACTGCGCCAGTGCCCGTCCGCCCTGCACGATGAAGTCCAGGACAGCCTGCCATTGCGCGTCGCCCAGCTGCGCGAATGCGTGCGTGCGCCTCACCTGCGCCAGCAGCGAGCGGCTGGTGAATCCCCCCGCCAACGCGCGGCTGACCGCGTGCTGGGCGAGCACGTCCAGCGACAGGGTTGGCGGTCGCCTGGCTTCAACCACGCCGTCGCGCAGCGCGCGGCGCACGGCGGCGTACTCGGCCAGTTCCAGCGCATGGCTGGGCACGCACAGGATTCTGCCGCTGGCGCCGGGGCGATGCCTGGCACGGCCGGCGCGCTGGCGCAGCCGCGCCACGCCCTTCGGACTGCCAAGCTGCAGTACCTGGTCCACTTCGGGAAAATCGACGCCCAGATCCAGGCTGGAGGTGGCAACCACGCAGCGCATCGCACCGGCGCGCAGGCCGTCTTCCACCTGCTGACGCAGTGCGGGGTCCAGCGAACCGTGGTGCAACGCCAGCGTGGCGGCATCCTCCGGCCACACCGCCGCCAGCGCCTGGTGCCACAGTTCGGCCTGCGCCCGCGTGTTGGTGAACAGCAGGCTGCTGCGCGCGGCCATCAGCGCTTCCAGCACGCGCGGAAGCTGCGCCAGGCCAAGATGTCCGGCCCAGGGAAAGCGCTCGCCCGGTGCCGGCAGCAGGCTGCTGACGGTGACCGGACGCTGGCGCGCGCCTTCGACGATGGGTGCATCCGGTCTGTCCGGCAGCAGCACGTCGCGCGCCTGCGGCAGATTGCCCAGCGTGGCCGACAATCCCCACAGCTGCAACGCAGGCGTGGTGTCGCGCAGCAGTGCAAGATTCAGCTGCAGCAGCACGCCGCGCTTGTTGCCCAGCAGTTCATGCCATTCGTCGACCACCACGCAGCGCAGCTGATGCATGCGTGGCAGGGTATCGGGGTAGGTGAGCAGCAGTGCCAGTGATTCGGGCGTGGTCACCAGCACGTCGATGCGCCCTTCGCGCGCCAGGCGCCGCTCGCGCTGGCTGGCGTCGCCGCTGCGCAGGCCCACGCGCCACCCCAGGCCCAGGCCATTGACGACCGATTGCAGTGCGCGTGCGGTGTCGCTGGCCAGGGCACGCAGCGGGGTCACCCACAGCACCTGCAATGGGCGCACCGCGCTGGGGCGGGCGGGTGCGGGTGCGGGCGCGATCATCGCCTGCAGCAGCGGTCCGCCGAACATCGCCAGCGTCTTGCCGCTGCCGGTGGGGGTATGCAGCAGGCCCGATTCGCCTGCCAGGTAGTGACGCCACATGGCGCGCTGGAAGGGCAGGGGTTTCCAGCCGCGGCTGGCAAACCAGCCGTTCAGCCGCTGCAGGGCCTCGCTCCGCGTCATCGTGCCAGGGCCTGCAGCGTCGCCAGCTGATCGGCCTCGCTGGCCGGCTTGTCGTGGCGCCAGCGCAGGATGCGCGGAAAACGCACGGCGATTCCTGATTTGTGCCGTGCACTGCGGTTGACCGCCTCGAAGCCGAGTTCGAACACCTGCTCGGCGCGGACGCTGCGTACCGGCCCGAAGCGCTCGCGGGTGTTGGCGCGGATCCAGCGATCGAGGGCGAGGATTTCCTGATCGTCCAGGCCCGAGTAGGCCTTGGCCACCGGAACCAGCGCATCGCCGTCCCATACGCCGAAGGTGTAATCGGTGTACAGCGTGCTGCGCCGGCCATGGCCGGCCTGTGCGTACAGCAGCACGGCATCGATGGTGAGTGGATCGACCTTCCACTTCCACCAGTCGCCACGGCGCCGGCCGGACTGATACGCCGAGTTGCGGCGCTTCAGCATCAGGCCCTCCACGCCGCGCTCGCGCGCCGCGTCGCGGAGCGCGGCCGCCCGTGCCCAGTCCCCGGCGGGCACCTCCGGCGACAGCTGGATGCGCGCATCGCCGAGCGTGCCGAGCAGTTCCGCCAGCTGCACGCGCCGCTGCTGAAGCGGCAATGCGCGCAGGTCGTTGCCGTCGCGTTCGAGCAGGTCGTAGGCCAGCATCCGCACCGGTGTCGTACGCAGCGTGGTGGCGCCCGGCTTGCGGCGCTGGATGCGGGTCTGCAGGGCGGTGAAGGCTTTCGGAAGATCGGCCGGCTCATCCCAGGCCAGCAGTTCGCCATCCAGCACCGATCCCTCCGGCAGCAGTGCGGCGGCCTGCTCGATCTCGGGGAACCGGCCGTCCAGGCGCTCTTCGCCACGCGACCACAGCGCCACCTCGCCGCGACGACGCAGCAGCTGCAGGCGGATGCCGTCCCATTTCCATTCCAGCAGCCAGTCGTCGATGCTGCCCAGGCGATCACCGGGCTCACCTTCCAGCGGCGAAGCGAGGAAGAACGGATATGGCTGCTGGCGGTCCAGCGGCAGTTCTTCCGGCGACAGCAACTGTGCGAGCAGGGTGGGCGAGGGCACCCAGGTGCCCAGCATGCGCTGCGCGATGCGCGCGATGTCCAGCCCGGACAGTTCGGCCAGTGCCTGCTGGACCAGCCGCTGCGACACGCCGACGCGCAGTGCACCGGTCAGCAGCTTGTTGAACACCAGGCGCTCGTTCGCGGGCAGCTGGCGCCAGCCCTCGACCACGGCTGCACGTCGCTCGGGCTCGGGCTGATTGGCCACGGCCAGCAGATGCTGTTCGATCCAGTCGGCCAGAGGGCGGTCCGGCGCCATTGCCGTTGGGTCGTCCAGCAGCAGGGTCAGTGTCTCCGCCAGATCGCCGACCTGCGCATAGCTGTCCTCGACCAGCCACGCAGGCAGTCCGGCTTCCTCGCCGATCCAGCGGCGCAGCTCGCCGCTGGCAGCGATCTTCCGGCGCGCCCCCCCGACCTTGCCACCACTGAGCAGGAACAGGGCCCAGGCCGCATCGTGCGGTCGCGCGTGACGGAAGTAATCGACCAGCGCCGCGCGCTTGTCCAGCGTGGCGGTGCTGCGATCGAGGCGTTGGTACAGCGCGGCGAAGGCCTTCATTCCTCGCTCCCGAAATCGGTGCGGAAAGCCTCCGCGGCGACACCGCGCTCGCGCAGGAACGGAATCAGCGCATCGGTGTTGCCATGGGTCGCGATGACGCGGCGTGCGCCGGTCTGCTCGATGGTACGCAGCAACGCGGGCCAGTCGGCGTGGTCGGAGATCACGAAGCCACGATCGACGTTGCGGCGCCGGCGGTTTCCGCGCAGCTGCATCCAACCGGAGGCGAAACCCAGCTGGTGGCGCCCGAAGCGGCGCAGCCAGGGCGTGCCGGCGGCCGAGGGCGGGGCGAGGATCAGCCGTCCGGCCGCATCGGCCTGGCGCCCCTGTTCGGCGACGGCGATCGTGTCCAGCATCGGGATGCCCGCAGCGCGATAGACGGCCACGCCATTGGCGATGGCACCGTGCAGCCATGCCGGCGGTTCGCCCCGTGCCAGCAGCTCGGCCAGCACGCGCTGGGCCTTGCCCAATGCGTAGCAGAGCAGGACGGCGGCTTCGCCGCGCTGCGCGCATTCCTGGCGCCAGGACGCGATCTCGGCAGCCACGGCTGCGGTGTCCGGCCAGCGGTAGATGGGCAGGGCGAAGGTCGCCTCGGTGATGAAGGTATCGCAGGGCACCACTTCGAACGGCGTACAGGTGGGGTCGGGCTGGCGCTTGTAGTCACCGGAGGCGACCCACACCTGCCGGCCATCATCGATGCGCACCTGCGAGGAGCCGAGCACATGACCGGCCGGATGCAGTGACACCTGCACCCGACCCAGCGTAAAGGATGCGCCCTCGGCATGCGCGTGCAGCGGTACGTCGCCCAGCCGCCAGCGCAGGATCGGCGCGCTGCCCGTGCTGCAGTGGTATTCGCCCATGCCCGGGCGCGCGTGGTCACCATGGCCATGGGTGATGACCGCGCGCGGCACCGGCCGCCAGGGATCGATGTGGAAATCGCCAGCAGCGCAGTACAGCCCTTCCGGGCGCAGCACCACAAGATCGTCGTTGCCTGCCATGGCTGCACTGTGGCGCGCGGCTCGTGCACGGGGTGAGAACCGGCCTGAACGCGGGCTTGGCGCAGCATGCGGCACAATCGGATCGCATACCTCTTGCCGCCGGATGGATCGCATGAGTGGACCGGGTTTCAGCAGCACTGCCCCCTTCGAGACCCATGTGGTGCTCAATCAGCCGCCACCGTTCGCCGGGCGCCAGCTGTGGACCGATGACGCAGCGTTGATGGAGGCGGTGCATCGCGAAGGCGCCGCAGCCTTCGTCCCGCGCCTGGCGCAGTACGGTGCGCTGGCCGGTGACGAGCTGTACCGGCTCGGATTCGATGCCAACCGCGACCGCCCGCGCCTGCGCACCCACGACGCGCAGGGGCATCGCATCGATACGGTGGAGTTCCATCCGGCCTACCACCAGCTGATGACCGCCGCGAAGGCGCATGGCGTGGCCGGCCTGTCCTGGCATGAGCCGCAGCCGGGTGCGCATGTTGCACGCGCGGCGCTGAGCTATCTGCACCACCAGGCCGAGGCCGGTACCAGTTGCCCGTTGACGATGACCCATGCGGCGGTAGCGGTGCTGCGGTCGCAGCCGAACCTGGCCGAATGGGCGCGCAAGGCCGCCGCACCGGTGTACGACCCGCGCGACGTACCGGTGGCCGACAAGGCCGGCATCACCCTGGGCATGGGCATGACCGAGAAGCAGGGGGGCTCGGATGTGCGCGCCAACACCACGCGAGCAGAGCCCATCGACGGCGAGCGCTATCGGCTGGTCGGCCACAAGTGGTTCTTCTCGGCACCCATGTGCGATGGCTTCCTCGTGCTGGCGCAGGCACCGGGCGGACTGACCTGTCTGCTGATGCCGCGCCGGCTTGCCGATGGCGACCGCAATGCATTCCGCCTGGTGCGGCTGAAGGACAAACTGGGCGATTGGGCCAACGCGTCCAGCGAGGTCGAGTTCTGCGGCGCGCAGGCGTGGCGGGTGGGCGAAGAGGGGCGTGGCGTGGCCACCATCATCGGCATGGTGATGATGACCCGCCTGGACTGCATGCTGGGTGCGGCAGCGGAAATGCGCATGGCGCTGGCGCAGGCGCTGCACCATGCCCGCTACCGCCGCACCTTCGGCCGGTTGCTGGTGGAGCATCCGTTGATGGCCAACGTGCTGGCCGACCTCGCACTGGAATCAGAAGCGGCGACGGTGCTGTCGATGCGCATCGCGCGTGCGGTGGAACGTGCGTCCTTCGATGCCGGCGAGGCGGCGCTGGCCAGGCTGGGCACGGCGCTGGGCAAATACTGGGTGTGCAAGCGGGCGGCGGCCTTCGTCAACGAGGCGCAGGAATGCCTGGGCGGCGCGGGCTATGTGGAGGAATCAATGCTGCCGCGCCTGTACCGGCAGGCGCCGCTGAACTCGATCTGGGAAGGCAGCGGCAACATCCAGTGCCTGGATGTGCTGCGGGCACTGGCCCGCGAACCGGAGACGCTGGCCGCACTGCAGGGCGAGCTGTCGGCGGTGGCTGATCGCGATGCGCGCTATGCCGCTGCGCTGCAGCGCTGGGTAACGGCCCCGGCACCGGAAGAGTCGCAGGCGCGGATGTTCTGCGAGCGCACCGCATTGCTGCTGCAGGCGGCACTGCTGCTACGTGCACGCAGTCCGGTGGCGGATGCGTTCATCCGCAGCCGGCTCGGCGGTGAACATGGATGGGTGTTCGGCACCCTGCCGGCCGGGTTGGACCTGTCGGAAATCCTGGCGCGCGCGCTGCCGTAGCGTGGAATTCTGTAGAGCGCCGCAGCGTGGCTGCGGCGCTCTGCAGTACCGGACGCGGCTCAGTGCTTGGCTTCTTCCTTGGCCGCGTTCGCCTTCGCGTCATTTGCGACATCACGCGCCTTGTCGGCGACCTTCTGTGCGGCGTCCGCGGTCGCATCGCTGGCGTGTGCAGCGGCGTCGGTGGCGGCGACCTTGGCCTGGTCAGCAGCATTGGCGGTAGCGTCGGCCGCCTTGTCCAGCGCCTGCTGGGTATCGGCCGCCGCCTGCTCGGATGCAGCTGCCGTCTTGTCGGCGGCCTCGCGGGTAGCTGCGGCGGCCTGGTCGACTGCGTCACGGGCGGCGGCGCCTGCGCTGTCGGCAGCCTGCCGCGCATCCTGGCGGGCCTGTTCGGCTTCCGGGCCCTTGCAGGCGGCCAGGCCGATCAGCAGCGAAGCGGCCAGCAGGGACAGGGTCAGCGAGCGGATCTTCATGGCGGTCTCCGGTAGTGCACTGCGGCAATGGATGGGGACGCCAGCCTATTCACGCCCTTGTGAAGGCGGGGTCGCGGAACGCGATGCAAAGAAAAAGCCGCTGGCGAACCAGCGGCTTTTCCAGAACAGCGTGAAGAAAGAAGTTATTACTTCTTGGCTTCTTCAGCAGCGTCCTTGGCCTGCTCGGCGGTGCCTTCGGCAGCCTTGGCAGCGTCCTTGGCCTGTTCAGCAGCAGCGTCGGTAGCGGCGCCAGCAGCCTGGGCAGCGGCGTCAGCCGAAGCGTCAGCAGCGGTGGCGGCGGTGTCGGCGGCCTGCTGGGCAGCGTCGGCGGTCTGGGCGCCAGCAGCGGCGGCCTGATCGGCAGCAGCCTGGGCTTCGGTGGCGGCTTCGTTGGCCGAAGCAGCGGCGTCCTGGGCAGCTTCCTGCTTCGAGCAGGCGGCCAGGGCCAGAGCCAGGGACATCGCGACCAGCAGCTTGTTGATGCTCATTGTGTGAATCCTCGTCGTTAGATTAGGCAACGCGCAACTGCGCGCCGACAACATGATGACAAGCCACGTTTGGCTGTCAAGCGATCCCGCATTCATTTTTGCGAAATCGCAGTTAAACCTTTTTAAATCAATTCGATGGCAATTGCGGTCGCCTCGCCACCACCGATGCACAGGGTGGCAATGCCGCGCTTGCCACCGCGCGTGCGCAGGGCGTTGACCAGGGTCACCACCAGGCGTGCCCCGGATGCGCCGATCGGATGGCCCAATGCGCAGGCCCCACCATTCACGTTGAGCTTGTCATGGGGAATGCCCAGTTCGCGCATCGGGGCCATCGCCACCACGGCGAAGGCTTCGTTGATTTCGAACAGATCCACCTGGTCCAGCGACCAGCCGGTCTTCTGCAGCAATGCGTGGATGGCGCCGATCGGTGCGGTGGTGAACCACTCCGGCTCCTGCGAATGCGTGGCGTGGCCGACGATGCGTGCCAGCGGGGTGATGCCGCGGGCCTTGGCGTCTTCCTCGGTCAGCAGCACCACGGCGGCGGCGCCGTCGGAAATGCTGGACGAGCTGGCAGCGGTCACGCTGCCGTCCTTCTTGAATGCCGGGCGCAGGGTCGGAATCTTGGCGATGTCCGAGCGGCCGGGCTGTTCATCGGTGTCGACCTCGACCTCACCCTTGCGGGTGGCCACCTTCACCGCGACGATCTCGTCGGCGAACGCACCGTTGGTCTGCGCCGCCTGCGCGCGCTTGACCGATTCGATGGCGTAGGCGTCCTGCTCCTCGCGGCTGAACTGATACTTGTCCACGGCGCATTCGGCGAATTCACCCATGGCCTTGCCGTCGTAGGCGTTGACCAGGCCATCGTGGGCCATGTGGTCCACCGCCTGGAAGTTGCCGAAACGGTTGCCGGTGCGCGAGTTGGGCAGCAGGTGCGGCGCGTTGGACATCGACTCCATGCCGCCGGCAACCACGACCTTGGCCGAACCGGCCTTGATCAGGTCATGCCCGAGCATGATGGTCTTCATGCCCGAGCCGCACACCTTGTTGAGGGTGCTGGCACCGACGGACAGCGGGATGCCGGCGGCGATCGCGGCCTGGCGGGCGGGCGCCTGGCCGAGGTTGGCCGGCAGCACGCAGCCCATCAGGACTTCGGAAACGTCGCTGGCCGGGACACCGGACTGCTCCAGCGCTGCGGCGATGGCGGCCGCGCCGAGGGTCGGGGTCGGCACACCGTTGAACTGGCCGAGGAAGGAGCCGATGGCGGTGCGTTTGGCGGCGGCGATGACGATGTTGGACATGGCAATCTCGTTGATGCGTAAGCAATGTTCGGAAAGGAGACCGGGGGGCGTTGGATGCGCTCCGGTTTCCCGGCAGACTGCGTGGGGGTCGGCCCAAGTATAGAGGGTCGGGGATGGCTGCCGCTGGATGGCGCCGCATGCCCGCCGGGATGAAGGCGGGCCAACGTTCATGGGATGGAATCGATGGAACGCACGACGATGGCACGGTCGGTCCTGGCAGCGGCGCTGGCGATGGCGCTGACGGCGTGTGGGGGCGGAGGTGGCGGTGGCAACGTGCGCGTTGACCCGCCGCCCACCACGCCGCCGCCTGCACCGCCGCCGCCGACCACGCCGCCCCCGCCCAAACCGCTGGAGCCGGCCTTCGATGCGCACCTGTCGGTCACCCATGCGGGTGCCGCGCAGGCCACCGGTGCCACCGGCAGGGGCGTGCGCATCGGCATCGTCGATTCGGGCGTGCAGCGCGCGGCCGCCGCGTTGAACGGGCGGGTAGTGGCCAACCTCACCTACATCGACCCTGCCCGCAACAATCTGGGCGTGGACGATGTGGTCGGCCATGGCACTGCCGTCGCCAGCCTGGCCGCGGGCGCAGCGGTCGGGCGCTGGCCCGGCGGCATCGCGCCCGGTGCGCAAATCGTGTCGGCGCGGATCATCTCCGACAAGCCGCCGGCAGACGACGGCAGCGGCCAGGGCAATTCGTTCAGCGGCACCCTCGGAGTGGCCCAGGTGCACCGCGACCTGATCAGCTACAACGTCAAGGTGATGAACAATTCCTGGGGCGGTCTGTACTGGACCGACCTGCCCACCACCGCCCAGGTCGCCGGCGAGTACCGGCCTTTCGTCATCAATCACGGCGGGCTGGTGGTGTTCGCCGCGGGCAACGACGCGCGCAGCGAGCCCAGCAGCCTGGCGGCGTTGCCGGGCCAGGCGGGCGTGGCAGGCTCGCGACCGGCTGCGGATCTGGAGCGCGGCTGGCTGGTGGCCACGGCCGTCGATCCCTACGCGCCGGACACGCTGGCCGGTTACGCCAATGCCTGCGGCCAGGCGGCGCGCTACTGTCTGGCGGCGCCGGGCAGCGCGGTCTATCCGGATGACGCGGGCACCAGCTACTTCTGGAACTACGGCACGTCCTTCGCCGCACCTCTGGTGTCGGGCGCGGCCGCGCTGGTGTGGGAGCGGTATCCGTACTTCGACAACAACCTGGTACGGCAGACCCTGCTCGGCACGGCCAAGGACATCGGCGCCGCCGGCGTGGACCCGGTGTTCGGCTACGGCCTGCTCGACATCGGCAGGGCCATCAACGGGCCGGGACGTTTCGACTGGGGCGACGTGATTGCCAATGTCGACGCAGCATCCACCGGTTCGGTCTGGAGCAACGACATCGTCGGCAGTGGCGGCCTGGTCAAGCAGGGCGCCGGCGTGCTGGCGTTGACCGGCAACAGCAGCTACAGCGGTGCCACCCGCATCGAAGGCGGTGTGCTGTCGCTGCGCGACGGCGGCGTGATCCGTTCCAGCGTGAGCATCCTGCCGCAGGCCGATCCATCATCCAGCGGCCTGCAGTTCAATGGCGGCACGCCCCGCGTGGTCGGCAATGTGACCAACGGCAGCAGCGTGTTCCTGACCACTGCCAACACCACGGCGACCATCGAAGGCAACTACGTGCAGCAGGCCGGCGCACAGCTGATGATCGCGCTGGGGGCCAACGCGCTGCAGGTCACCGGCAGCGCCCGTCTGGACGGTGGCGTGCACGTCCACGGATTCGTCGATGGCTACGTGCCGCAGGACGGTACCCGGCAGGATCTGATCCATGCCGCCGCCGGCGTGACCGGCACCTTCAGCACCGCAGCCACATCCAGTGGCCTGCAGGGGCTGGCCCTGCTGCAGACCAGCTATGGCTATGACAGCAACAACGCATGGTTGAACCTGACCCGGATCACTGTCACCGCCGCTGCGCGTGGGCTCGATGCCGGTGTGCAGACAACTGCGGCGCGGCTGGAAGGCGCGTTCGTCGAACTGGACGGCAACCACGCGTTGCAGGATTCGCCATTCGGTGGCGCAGCGGCCGGCCTGCAGCGCAGCACGGGCCTGGCGGCCACGCTGGAGAGCCTGTCCGGCAAGGCCCACACGCGTGCCGAGGCGGCGACCTTCGACAGCATCGACATGTCGCGACGCGCGGTGGCCGCCCGTTTCGATCGCGTGCAGGCGCTGCCTGCGCTGCGCGGTGCCTGGCAGAGCACGTTGGGTGAGGCAGGGCAGGGCAGTTTCGCCGGCAGCGCCACCGACAGCCGGGGCTGGATGGCCGGTCAGGACGTGCCGCTGGGCAGCCATGGCCTGCTGGGCATGGCGTTCGGTGAAACACGCAGCAACGGTGGCAGTGCCTTCAACGGTGACCGCGGGCAGGACCGCCAGGCGCAGGCGCAGCTGTATGCCGGCTGGAGCGTTGGGCACGGTTATGCATTGGCACAGCTCGGCACAGGGCGGTTCACCCGCGAACTGGACCGGCAGCTGCTGCTGGGTGCAGGTGCCTACGGCGTTTCCGCGCGCTACGGCGGTCGATTCAGCAGCGCCAGTGTCGAAAGCGGCTATCGCTTCGGCACCGTCGGCGCGTCGTTGACACCATATGTCGGTGCCAGTGCCACGCGGGTGGATACCGCGGCGTTCAACGAGCGCGGCGGCTTCGGTTTCGGCCTGCGGGGTGAAGCCAATCGTGCGCAGCGCAGCCAACTGCTGGCGGGGCTGCGCGGCGAGCGCGGCTGGGGACGCTGGACGCTGCGCGGGCACGCCGAATGGCAGCAGCGCCTTCAGGGCGGCGCCGGGGAGTGGCAGGCCAGCTTCGTCGGTGTCGACGCGTGGGCACCGTTGCCAGGTGCCGACTCACCGCGTGGCAGCGCCCTGCTCGGGCTTGCGCTGGAGTCGTGGTGGGGGCGGAGTGGCCGTCTGAGCCTGGGCATCGATCAGCGTGTCGGCGGTGATGACGCACGGCAAGCGGCGCTGCGTTACAGCGCCGGGTTCTGATCCATCATGGGGTTGCCGGCGCCCGGAGGGGCGCCGTGCCGAGGCCCGGCAGGGGCGGTCAACCGCCGCGCAGATTGCCCAGGCGCGGGGTGCTGCGGCCCAGCGGCATCTTCAGCTTGCCGATCGACAGGATGCGGCTCTCGGCGATTCGGTCGGCCGCACGTTGCGGCGCGATGTTCTCGCGCTGCGACAGTTCAAAGATGCGTGTCAGGTTGTGGTAGATGCTGCGGATCAGGCGCATCGCGCGCTCGCGGTTGTAGCCATCGATCTCCAGCGACACGTTCATCACGCCACCGGCATTGACCGCGTAATCGGGTGCGTACAGGATGCCGCGCGCGTGCAGTTCATCGCCGATTTCCAGGCTGGACAGCTGGTTGTTGGCGGTGCCACAGATGATCTTGGCCTTGATCCGCGGCAGGGTGTCGGCATTGATCGAGCCTTCCAGCGCGCACGGCGCGAAGACGTCGGCATTCACTTCGTGGATCTCGTCCGGCTTCACTGCTTCGGCGCCGAAATCGCTGACTGCGCGATCGACCAGAGCCGCGTCCAGGTCGGTGACATACAGCTTCGCGCCGCGGTCGCGCAGCAGCTTGACCAGTTCCATGCCGATGTGGCCCAGGCCCTGCACTGCGATGCTGGTCTTGCCCACTTCCTCGTGGCCGAACTTGAAACGCATCGACGCCATCAACGCCTGCAGCGCGCCGTAGGCGGTGAACGGTGCGGGATCTCCGGAGCCGCCATGCACCTGGTGGACGCCGGTCACGAACTGGCTTTCCAGGTAGATGTTCTCCATGTCGTTGACGTCGGTACCGACGTCTTCGGCGGTGATGTAGCGGCCACCCAGCGAATCGACATAGCGACCGAAGGCGCGGAACAGGACTTCGGTCTTGTCCGCTTTCGGATCGCCGATGATCACCGCCTTGCCGCCACCGACATTGAGGCCGGCCAGCGCATTCTTGTAGGTCATCGTCCGGCTCAGCCGCAGCACGTCGGCCAGCGCTTCGTCGGTGCTGGCATAGGGACGCATGCGCACGCCGCCCAGGGCCGGGCCCAGGGTGGTGTTGTGGATGGCGATGATCGCCTTCAGGCCGGCGTCATGGCTGTGGCAGAACACCACCTGTTCGTGGCCGGTGGTGGCGAGGGTTTCGAATAGCATGGCGTCTCCGATGGTGCGAACGGCGGCGAACTGCAGCGAACGACCAGTGAACGGTAGGGTCCCAAAACAAAAAAAGCGACGTCGTCGGTGCAGGGGGACGGGTCGCGCGGCGCCATTCTAGTCCATTCCCCGAGTGTCTGCCGTCGACGTCGATGGGCACTGCGGGTTAAAGAAGATGAAAGCGCGGCCGATGCTGCGTCGATGGCCAGTGGCCGGATCGTGTGAAGAGACAGAGACGGGCCATGGCGAGCGCAGTACGACATCGACAGGATCACGGCCGGTGACGCTGGCCTGGGCACGCAGGGTACGCGGCTGGCTTGCGTCGCTGACCGGCGCGGCGCCGTCGCGTCTGTCGGCGGGGCCGCGTCAGGCGGTGGCCGCTGCGGCTGCCCGCCTGCAGGGAGACCCAGTGCCCCCGGGAGAGATTGCCGCGCAGCTGCAGCGTGGCCTGCACGCGCTGGCGCTGTACCCGCGACTGGCGGGCGAGCCCGGCCCTGTCGATGCCGCCAGCGCCGGACTGGCACAGGCGGTGGCGGACGCGCTGCAGGATCGCGACTGGGCGACGCGGCAGCTGCCGCGCCGGCCGCAGCTGCTGCCGCAGCTGATCCAGACCGTCAACGATGATGCCGCCTCGGCACGGGTGATGGCGGCGATCATCGGCCAGGATCCGGTACTCACGGGCAACCTGCTGCGTATCGCCAACAGTCCCGCATACAAGGTGCACGAACGCCCGGTCGAGAGCCTGCAGCGGGCGGTGACCCTGGTCGGCACGGAAGGCGTGCGGCAGATCATCAGTGCGGTGCTGGTGCAGCCGGTGATGCAGGTTCAGTGCGAGCGGTTCCCGCAGTTCAGCACGATCACCTGGGAGCACGCCCTGCTGGCATCGCGTGCTGCTGCCGACCACGCACGCAGCGTGAACTCCGGCGATGCCTTCGCTGCGCAGTGGCTGGGCCTGGTGCAGGGACTCGGTGCGGCGCTGGTGATGCGCCAGCTGCTGCAGGAAGCCCAGGCGCGCGGCGAGGACGTGCAGCCGGCCCTGGCCCTGCAGCTGCTGCAGCAGTGGTCGTTGCCGCTGGCACAGCGGGTGGCCGCCGCCTGGGAGCTGCCCGACCCGGTACACCAGACCCTGGCGGCCGACGCCTCGGGCCCTCTTTCCGACAGCCTGCGGCTGGGCAGCGCAGCGGCGGCGGCGAGCCTGCTGTGCCGGCATGGCCACGCCACCCAGGGCCGCATGCTGGCCCTGCTGGAGCAGCTGCCGTCGGCTCCGCCCCATGCGCTTCGCTGGATCTGGCGGCGCCTGCATGGTCGCAGCGTGGAAACACTGGACGACGCCCCGCATGAAGGCGAGGCCAGGGCACACTGAGCGCTACAGCTGCGATTCCACCGGCAGCCAGCTGATGATCCGCGACAGCCAGCGCTGGCGCCGCGTAGCACCTGGCTCGTCCTCCACCCAGCGCGGCGGAGGCTCACGCTCCAGCCAGCGCAGCCGATCGCGGTTGTCCACTGCCAGCCACCAGCTGTGCCTGGCGTCGGCCAGGCGCAGGTATTCGTCGCGCAGCTGCGCGCCCAGCACGGGGTCGTCGAACAGCACCCCCATTTCGGTGTTGAGATAGGCCGAGCGCGGGTCGAGGTTGAAGGAACCGACAAAGCCACGGTGGTCGTCCACCAGGAAGGCCTTGGTGTGCAGGCTGGCCCCGCTGCTGCCGAACAGGCCTGCATCGCCCGCCTGGCCCTGAGCCTTCAGCTCATACAGGTGCACGCCGGCGTTCAGCAGGGGCACGCGGTAGCCCATGTAGCCGCCGTGCACGGCCGCAACGTCGTTGGCGGCAAGGGAGTTGGTCACTATGCCCACGTGCACGCCGCGCGACGCCATTGCCGAGAGCCCGTCCAGGCCCTCGTTGCCCGGCACGAAGTAGGGCGAAATCAACAAGGCCTTGCTGCGCGCGGACTCCAGTTCACCGATCAGCCCGGTAACGAGCCAGCTGCCGCGGTCGTCGTTGCGGTGTTTCATCGGCGGATCCGAGACGATGCGCACGGTGCTGCTCCAGTGCAGCGGCTCGGGGCTGGGGCGCTGCCTGTGGCGTGATTCGGCCACGCGCGCAAGATAGGGCCGGGCAGCATCGCGCTGCGCTTCATGGTCGGACTCACGCACCAGAAGGCGAAGCTGCGCGTCGGTATGGAAGGCTAGCGCGGAGACCGGAATCGCCGCCGGGCTGTTCCAGTAGTCGTCGAATATCCGGTTCGCCTGTGCAACGGCAGGGCCGGCGACCAGCAGGTCCAGGTCCTGGAAGTTCACATCCGTGCGCGCGCTGAAATACTCCTCGCCGATGTTGCGGCCACCGACGATGGCGACACGGCCATCGGCGATCCAGCTCTTGTTGTGCATGCGGTGGTTCACGCTGAAGAAGCGCTGCACCATCTCCACCATGCGCAGGATGCCGCTGCGGTTGCGGAACGGATTGTAGAGCCGGATCTCGATGTTCGGATGCCGGTCCAGCGCCATCATCAGCGCGTCCTTGTCCTTGGCATTCATGTCGTCGAGCAGGATGCGCACGCGCACCCCGCGCTCGGCGGCGTCATGCAGCGCTCTGGCCATCAGGTGACCGATCAGGTCGTCGTGCCAGATGTAGTACTGCAGGTCCAGACTGCGCCCGGCCTGCGCGGTGATCATCGCGCGCGCCGCGAATGCATCCATGCCATCGCCGAGGAAGGCCACGCCGGATTGCCCGGGGTGCGCCTCCTGCAGCGGCACGACCTGCTGGTCGATGCGGGTCTGCGCCGGTTGCAGCGGCAGTACGTGCGACGGCTCACCGTGCGCCTGTGGCGTCAGGTGGTCGGCCAGCAGCAGTCCGGACAGGACCAGCAGCAGGAGGATGGCGAAGATGATCGCAACGACGCGCAACAGGCGTCGCCACACAGGCGCAGGCGGGCTCATGGCCCCATGCTAGTGGATCGGCGTGCCGCGCGGCGGCGCGCGTCAGAACCGTTCGTCGCTGCCCACGTAGCGCCACTGTCCCGGCGGCAGCGGGCCCAGTGCCACCCGGCCGATGCGCAGGCGGCGCAGGGCGGTGACCTGCAGGCCAGCGGCAGCCACCGCGGTCTTCAGGCCCTTGGCCGTCAGCCCCTTGCCGGCGAAGCGCAGCCGCTGCTCGCTCTGCCAGCTCACCTTGGCCCCGCCCGACTCCTGCTGCAGCCGGGCCAGCAGCCAGGGGCCCCGTTCCGGCCCGCCTTCTGCCACTTCGACCAGATACTCCTGTTCGGTGCGGCCGAGATTGCGCTGCAGGTGGGCCAGCGTGGCCGGGTCCTGGCTGACCACGACCAGGCCGCTGTCTGCCGCGGGCAGGGACGCAGCCAGCTGCAACCCGTGGAAATGGCGCTGCAGTGGCCGGATGCCGCTGGCGTCCAGAGCGCTGTGGCTGTTGCTGCTGACCAGCGCACACAGGGTTTCGGCGGCAGCACCAGCCGGCTTGTGCAGCAGCATGCCCACGCGCTCGGCCTTGCTGTCATTGGCCTGTTCATCGACCACGATCACCGCAGTGTCATCGACCGGGCGCTGTGGCTGTTCGACCACCTCGCCATCGACCGTGACCCAGCCACCTTCAATGTAGCGCCGCGCTTCGCCGCGCGGGATGCCGAGCAGGGCGGACAAGCGTTTGTCGAGGCGTATCGGTTCCATGGGCGGGCAGGTCGGGCGGGGGCCGCGCAGTGTAGCCCCTGCGCGCGGTCAGCGCTGGCTGCGGTTGGCCAGCTCGGTCAGGTACAGGCGGGTGTCGAATTCCAGCTGCAGGTAATCGGGCTCCATGTGCTGGCAGAGCTGGTAGAAGGCCTTGTTGTGGTCGGCTTCCTTCAGGTGCGCCAGCTCGTGCACCACGATCATGCGCAGGAGGGCGGCCGGCGCCTGCCGGAACACCGTGGCGATGCGGATCTCACGGCTGGCCTTGAGGCGGCTGCCATGCACGCGGGAAATGGCGGTATGCGTGCCCAATGCATGCTTGATCACTTCCAGCGTGCTGTCGTAGCAGACCTTGTTGAGCGGTACCGACTTGCGCAGGTAGCGGTCTTTCAGCTCCTGGGTGTAGTCGTAGAGCTGGCGGTCGCTGCGCACCTCATGGGGCTCGGGATAGCGCTGCTGCAGCCACGGGCCGAGCCGGCCCTGCGCCAGCAGTTCGCTGACCTGGGCGACCAGGGGTTCGGGATAACCGGTGAGGTACTTCAGGACTGCCATGCAGGGGCGGCGGGGCGTCGGTAGAATGGGGGCATCCAAGATTACACGCGGTACGCACCGACCATGGCAAAGCCCAACGCGCTGCAGGAACAATTGCTCAAGGCCGGCCTGGCCAAGAAGTCGCAGGCCAGCGCCGCCGCACGCGAACAGGCCAAGGCGCGCCAGGGCAAGGCTGAATCGACGTCGGCCGAGGTCCAGCGTGAGGCTGAACGCGCCCGCGCCGAGAAGATCGAGCGTGATCGTGCCCTGGCCGCCGAGCGCAACGCACAGGCCAGGCTGGCCGAGCAGAAGGCGCAGGCAAAGCAGATCATCGCTGCCCATGCCGTGCCGCATAAGGGCGAGGACGAGTATCGCTTCAGCGATGGCAGCACGATCCGCACCCTGCTGATCGACCCCAAGCTGCGCAAGGCGCTGTCGGTGGGCGTGCTGGTCATCGTCGCCCAGGGCGAGGGTTACGCGTTGCTGCCCCGTGCTGCGGCGGAAAAGGTGCGCGAGCGCGCGCCGGAAGCCATCGTGGTCGACCACGGGCAGCCGGGCTCGACGGAGGAGATCTCCACCGGCAACGCCGAAGATGATGCCTACTACGCGCAGTTCCAGATTCCTGACGATCTGGTCTGGTAAGCCGCTGCCGCAGGCGTCCCCACGGGCAGACAGGTAGCTGAAGCACGGGCCGGGCGGGGCACTGCCCGGCCTTTTCCGTGGGTGTATCGTCCCCATATCAGGCCACACACCTGCGGAGGACGGACATGGCTACCGGTTGGGCGGGAGATGGCGCGGTCCAGGACCAGATCGACGCGACGGTAGACGATGCGATTGCCCGCGCGCGGCGCCAGCTGCGCCAGGGCCCGGGTCTGGAGCACTGCGAGGAATGCGACGCACCGATTCCGTTGGCGCGGCGCAACGCCGTGCCCGGCGTACGGCTGTGCGTGGCCTGCCAGCAGGCGCACGATGAGGAAGAGCAGGCGCACAGCAGCTACAACCGTCGCGGCAGCAAAGACAGCCAGCTGCGTTGATGTGGGCGGCTCAACCGTCGCCCTGGATGCCGCCCGGCGCCTGTGCCGGATCGCGCCAGCGGCGTACGGTGCGCTGGAAGAACAGGTTGTTCGGCAGCTGCAGCACCGTGCCTTCGTGGCCTTCGCCGGTCTCCTGCAACGTGGTGTAGATCAGGTTCACATCGATCACCCGGCCCTTCAGTCCGGGCTTCTCGCCGTTCTCCAGCACCTCGATGTAGTCATGCAGGCGGAACGGGCGGGTAGTGAAGATCAGCAGCGTGCAGAAGATGTTGGAGAGCACGCTCCAGGCCGCGAAGAAGGCCACCGCACCGACGGCTGCAAAGCCCGTGAATGCCGTCCACAGCACTGCCGGTGAGGCCCCCAGCAGGCTCAGGATGTACAGCAGTGCACTGAAATAGACCACGAAACTGGTGATGCGGCGCGCGCCCATCACCATTTCCGGCGGCAGGGTGTAGTGGTCGGCGAAGCGGCGGATCAGGCGGCGCGCCAGCAGCCGCAGCAGCCAGGCGGCCAGCAGGACGAGCGCGATCTGCAGGGCGATGCCCATGTTGTGCAGCCAGGGATGGGTCCAGGCCGGCAGGTGATCCTTCAGCGACAACATCATGGGGCGACAGCAGGTAGCGGTGGTGGTCGCCGATGTTACCCGGCACGTGCCGGCGATTCGACCATCGGCCTCCACGCCAGGCACACCAGCTCCTGGCGCTGCTGCTGCAGGCAGGCCCGGCCGCGCTCGGGGTGGAGCTGCAGCGACAGGCCAAGCACCTGCAGCGCGACGCAGGCAGCGACGGCCAGCAGGGCGGCACACGATGGGCTGGACATGGCGGGCTCCCGGACGGTATTTCACGAAGGACCCTCCATGGATGCAGCGGCCGCCGAAAAGGTTGCATCGTGCCTGGCAGGAATCCGATCTAAACCTTCTGCGGGACTGGCGCATCCAAGGACTATGCTCGACACCACCATGCCCGCACCGCCTGCTGCCTCCGACGCCGTCGACGAACCCGCCCTGGTACGGGCGGCAGCCGGTGGCGATACAGCGGCCTACGAACTGCTGTATCGACGCCATGCGCCACGGGTGTTCGCCGTGCTGTGGAGGCTGTGTGGCGGCCAGCAGGCACGTGCGGAGGATGCGCTGCAGGAAGCGTTCCTGCAGGCGTGGAAGGCACTGCCCGGGTTCCGTTTCGAAAGCAGCCTGTCGACCTGGCTGCATCGTCTCGGGGTCAATGCCGCGCTGATGGAACTGCGCGGCCGGGCGGGAGGACACGATCACGACAGCCTGGATGACGTGGACGGTGGTGTACCGGAGCTGGCCGTGCATGACCGCTGCGCCGGCACGGAGCGCGACCTGGAACGTGCGCTGGCGACGCTGCCCCCGCGGGCGCGGGCGGTGCTGGTGCTGCACGACATCGAAGGCTGGAAACACCAGGAAATCGCCGAGCAGCTGCAGATGGCTGTCGGCAGTTCCAAGGCACAGTTGCATCGTGCGCGTGGCTTGCTGCGTGCACGGCTGGGAGACATGACATGACGATGAACGACCCCGACTACGACCACGATCTGCTCGCGCGCCTGCGCGCCTTGCCCCGCGAGCGCAGCGTTCCGGAGGACGGCTGGGCGCGGCTGTCGGCCAGCCTGCCACCGCGCGGGTCCGCCCCCGGACCGCTCCCGGCAGCAGGCAAGGTGGTGGCGATGACGCCGCGTCCGCGACGGCGCTGGTGGCTGCCGGTGGGCGCGGCGCTGGCCGCCAGCCTGGCGGTCTACGCGGTGGCACCGTGGTGGCAGCCGCCGCAGGCCACGCCGGCGCCTTCCGGGCTGCAGCTGCAGGCCGCAGCGATGACCGAGCAGTACCAGCAGGCGGTGGCCTCCCTGCCGCAGGGCGGGGCAGCGGAGTGGCAACCGGCCCTGCACGAACTCGACCGCAGCGCGGAGCAGATCCGCGCGGCGATGGCGCAGGATCCACGTGCGCCGCACCTGCTTGGACAGCTCAAGCGCACCTATGCGCTGCGGCTGGAACTGACCCGGCAGGCGGCGCAGGCCGCCGCCGGACTGACAACCTGAGGAGACCCATGATGCGACCCCTTCTTTTCTGCTGCGCCGCGCTGCTGCTGGTACCGGCTGTGGCACTGGCCGACACGCGCGTCGACGAACGCCATGCACTCGCCACCGGTGGCCGGATTGAACTGAGCAACGTGGCCGGCAAGGTCACCGTGCGCGGCTGGGACCGCAACGAGGTCCAGCTCACCGGCAGCCTCAGCGACGGCCTGCAGCTGCGTCAGGAGAAGAGTGCCAACCGCGTGCGGTGGGAGGTGGAATATCCACGCCGCAGCAACAATGGCGGGGCCACCCTGGTGTTGAACGTGCCACGCTCGGCGGAACTGCTGCTCAGCACCGTCAGTGCGAGCCAGGACATCAGTGGCATCGATGTGCGTCGGCTGCAGGCCGATACGGTCAGCGGCAGCCTGTCCGCGGCAGGCCGCAGCGGCGACACCAAGCTCAACACGGTCAGCGGCAGCGTCACTGCCCGCCTGCAGACGCCGCGGCTGGACGTGAACACCGTCAGCGGCCGCATTGACGCGGGGGGAGGCGTGTCCGGCGACATCGGTGCGCAGACCGTGTCCGGACGCGTGGATGTCGATGCGGGGCGCATCCAGCGCCTGGCGGTGGAGACGGTGTCAGGCAGCATCGAACTGGCCGCTGCCGGTCTGGCGCCGGGGGGGCGCATCAACGTCGAATCGGTGAGCGCATCGGTCAATCTGCGGTTGCCGCGGACCGTATCGGCGCAGCTGTCGGTGAACAGCTTCAGCGGCTCGATCAACAGTGATGCCGGCACGGTGGAGCGGCCGCGTTATGGGCCGGGCAGCAATCTCGACACGCGGCTGGGGGGCGGTGACGGCGATATCCGCATCCAGTCGCATTCGGGCAGCGTGCGGGTCCGACTGGACCGCTGAGCATCGACCGGCAGGCCGCGGCGGCAGCGCCGCCGCGGTCAGGGAGGGTCAGCTGGCTTTCTTCAGCGCCCAGGTCGTACCTAGCACTTCGATCTTGCCACCGGCCTTGCGGAACGCGGCCAGGTCAGACGCGATCGAGTCGCTGCTGACCACAGTACTGGCGGCTGCACCCTTGCGTTCGCTACGGATGCTGTTGTTAGCCTTCGCGGGGGTCTTTGCCTTGCGGGGCATGGTTGCTCCTGTCAGGTGGAAGGGGAGGAAAGCGCACAGGCATCGGCCTGGCGCAGGTAACCCTGCCGCTCGCGGCGGCAGTCATCGCCGCCCATCGAAAACTGGCGGCAGATCGCCGGGCGCTGCGAATAGATCGTGCAGCGCAGGTGATAGGGATCGATCGCCGCGCACCAGCCTTCCTCGTTGCGCGCCATCACGGCCCGGCCGTGGGCGTCGCGCGCGAGGAACTGGCCGGGCACGTGGTCGCCGGGCTGCAGCAGTACCGGCAGCCGGCAACAGACCGCGTCACAACGGCGGCAGTCGATGGGTGCAGGTGCGGCGTCAGGTTGTAAGGCCACAGGGGCCTGGCGGGTGCCCAAAGCGGGTCTCGATGGCGGCTCGGGTGATGCGCGGCCATGAACGAGCCAGGAAGGCACGGCCGCAAGACCCGCGTGGCGGGCCGCGCTGCACCCGGAACACACACCGGCAGGGCCGATGGAAGGTACAGCTGTGGATCAAGCCTACCGAGGGTAGCAAACCCTGCGTAACGTTTTGTTAATCCCGGCTGGCTGCGGCCAGCGCCAGGCCTTGTACCACCCCGAGTGAAGGCTCCCCGTAGACCATCCGGGCACCCGGAAACGCCTCCGCCACGGCCTGGCGCAGGTAACCCGCACGGGACATGCCACCGGTCAGGAACACCGCGTCCGGGTCGCCGCCGATGTCGCTGCGCACCTGGGCGAGCAGCGTGCGGATCTGTTCCAGGTAGCCATTGGCCGCACTGGCCAGGCCCTCGGCACTGCTGTCGGCGTGCAGGTCGCGGCCGATGTAGTCCAGCGTGCTGCGGTGCGTGGCAGAACTGCTCAGGGCGATCTTGGCGCGCTCGACATCACGGTACAGGCGGGCGGTGTTGCCGGTGTCCTGCAGTGCCTGCAGGCGCGGGCCCCAGGGTGCGTCGACCGCATCGTAGTTGTGCTGGCGGAAGTCGCGCTGGCGGGTCATGTCCTGCACGGTGGCGGCTTCCACGTAGTGGTGGGCGGGCACGCGGGTGATGCCACGACCGAACAGCGGCATGTAGCTGGACAGGCTCAGGGCCAGGTCGATGTCGGTGCCGCCACGGGCGATGCCCCAGGCACGGTGGATATGCGGGGGCACTGGTCCCCCCACTTCGGCATGGGCGATGTCGGTCGTGCCACCGCCGATGTCGACGATCACGGCCTGGTGCCGTGTCGCGCTTCCGGCGTGATAGTGCATCGCCGCTGCGGCAGGTTCTTCCAGGAAATCGATGCGGTCGAAGCCGGCCTGCGCCGCCGCCTCGCGCAGGATGTCCAGTGCCTGCGCGTTGCCGGCCTCGCCGATCGAGCTGCGGAACTGCACGGGGCGGCCGAGCAGGGCGGTGCGCAGCGGCTGGCCAAGCTGCGCGCTGGCGGTCAGGCGGATGTGCTCAAGGATATGCGCGGCAATGCCGGTGATGGTCTGCTTCGCGCGCGGGTGCAGGTTGTAGCCGAGCATCGACTTGGGGCTCTGCACGAGGTTGCCTTCATGCTCCTCGAAATAGGCTTCCAGCGCGTCATCGCCGTAGATCGCGTTCTGCAGCAGGTCGCTGGCGCTGCGCGCTTCGCGGGCACGGGCTTCCATCCATTCGCGGCGCAGTGCGCGCAGTGCTTCGCGGCGCAGTGCCTGCGGCGGGCGCTCCTGGCCGGCAGCGCGGGCGGCACGCGCCGCGCTGTCGATCATCTGCTCCAGCGCATGCTGTTGGCTGGCATCGGGCTGGAAGTCGTCCGGATCGGGTACCACGCCTGGGAAGTAGACGCTGGTGCGGAACTGTTCGGCATCGCCGAAGCGGATCGGCAACAGGCGGCCCTCGTGCACGATGGCGGCGGCAGAATTGCTGGTACCGAAGTCGATGCCGAGGCGCATGCGGAATTCCAGGGACGGACAAGGGCCGCGCACTCTGCTGCAGTTTGCGGCCGCTGCAAGCGCCCGCCGGCCATCTCGGGCGGGCAGGGGGAGCGGCCGCGGGAGAACGGGTGAAAAGAGCGGGCGGTTACAATGGCGGCCGTTGATTCATTTTGAGGTACTTGCAATGTCGTCCGTTCCCGCTTGTCCGCAGTGCACCCTGGAAAACACCTATGCCGATGGCGCGCTGTGGATCTGCGCCGATTGCGGCTTCGAATGGACCGCCGAGGAGGGCGCGGGGCAGGCGCTGGTCGTGCGTGACAGCAACGGCAACACCCTGCAGGCCGGCGACACCGTGACCGTGATCAAGGACCTGAAGGTCAAGGGCTCCTCGATTCCGCTCAAGCAGGGCACGGTGATCCGCAACATCCGGCTGGTCGAGGACGATGCGGAGCACATCGAAGGCAACTCGGACAAGATCAAGGGGCTGGTGCTGAAAACCTGCTTCCTCAAGAAGGCCTGACGGGCCCTCAGCGCCTGGCCTGCTGCTGCGCCCGCCAGCGGGCCAGGCTGTCCAGCTTGGCCTGGTAGCGGGCCTGCTGCGGCGCCCCGCCGAGTTCCTGGGCCCGTGTCAGTTCCTTGTCGGCGCGGGCCAGCTGGCCGGCGAGGAAGTACACCCTCGCCAGGCCGAAATGGAACTGGTGTGCGGCATCGTACAGGCGCACCGCCCGGCGGTAGCAGCGGATGGCCTCCGCCAGGTCGCCTGCGCGTTCGGCGCGGGCCCCGAGCATGTACTGGGCAAACGGATCCTCGCGCTGTACGGCGCGCAGGCGGCGCTCCAGCTGCTGCGCTGCTGCCACCAGGCCCAACCGCCGGTAGAGCGCACTGGCGTTGTTCAGTGCCGCATCCTGACGGCCGTCCAGGCGCAGTGCCATTTCCAGCGCACGACGTGCGCCGGCGGTGTCTCCCTTCCGGTTGTCCAGCACGCCCAGGTTGTTCCAGGCCGGTGCGAATCGCGCGTCCTGCGCCACCGCTGCATCGAAGAACACCCGGGCACCATCCAGATCGTCGCTGGCCATGCGTTCGGCGCCACGATTGTTGTAGAAGTGCGCCAACGCACGGGCACGGTCGATCGGCTGGGGGCCGTGGCGGTCGTACAGCACGTTGCGGTCCAGATCGACCGTGCCGAAGCGGCCGCCGACGTCGACCCCGGCATTGACGTGGCCGACGCTGTAGACCACGCCCTGGTCCTGCTCCTGATACCAGGACACCACGCTGCCGACTTCCTGCACCCGGGCCTGGATGCCGGCCTCGCGTGCCAGCGACACGAACAGCAGCGTGAATGCCAGGCAGTTGGCGCGGCGGTACTGCCAGACTTCGCCGACGGTATAGGTCGCGTCGGCGTCGTACTGCAGATCCAGTCCCTGCCGATCGAAGATCATCTCCACCAGGGCCTGCAGGCGCTGGTCGCGCGAGTGGCTGCGCGCGATCACCTGTCGGGTCAGCATCGCGCGCAGCGCCGGCGGAATCGCCAGCACTTCGTCTGCGGTCGGCACGCTCGCTGGGGCGGGGCGGTACTGAACGGCCGGTGCGGCGGCAGGACCGTCCAGGGCGACGGCGGCCGGCGCTGCCAGCGCGAGCAGGGCGAGCAGCAGGAATCGGGTGGCAGGACGTTGCATGGCAATTCCCGGCAGCGGCGGGCGCATCCGCCTGCCGCCGAGTGTAGTCCTGCCCGTGCGCCGGTGCATCGACCGCCGGTCGGCGGCGCGGTCATCCACAGGCGATGTGGACCAGCGCTCGGCAAAGCTGTGGACAACTGTGCTCCGCCCTTGCCGGACGGCGGCTGTGAGTGCGTGGTGAATTATTGTCCAGCTTGCTGGCCGGGGCGTCTGGCAGGATCATGCCGGCATGGACTTCGCCCCGATCCCGCTCGATCCGGCGCAGTGGCAGGCGTTGCAGGACCGATATGCCACGCCGCCACGCGCGTACCATCACTTCGGCCACGTGCGCGCGGTGCTGCAGCACTGCCAGGACGTCGCCGATGGACCGGGTTGGCGGCAGCCCGCCGAGGTCTTTCTGGCCGCGCTTTACCACGATGCGGTCTACGAGGCGGGACGCAAGGACAACGAGGCACGCTCGGCGGCACTGGCCGTGCAGGCCATCGCGCAGGAGCCTGCGCTGGCGGGCATCGACGCCGCCCGCGTCGAGCAGCTGATCCTGCTGACTGCCCGTCATGGCGAACTCGGTCCTGCGGATGTCGACGCCGAAGCGGCGCTGTTCCTGGATTGCGACATGGCGATCCTGGGTGCGCCTGCACCGGTGTTCGATGCCTACGATCGTGGTGTGGCCGAGGAGTACCAGGGGGTGGTCCCGGGTTTCCTGTACCGCGCCGGCCGCCGCCGCTTCCTGCAGGGGCTGCTGCGCGCACCGCGGATCTTCCTCAGCGACTTCTTCCACCAGCGCCTGGATGCCGCGGCACGCGCGAACCTGCGCCGCCGGCTGGACACCTGAGCGGGGCAGTTACACTGGCGGCCTGCATCTGCAAGGTAGCGCCGCCCACCGTGTCCGTTCCCGATCCTGATCCCCGGCCGACCGCACCGGAAGAACCTGGTCCCAACGAGTGCTGCGGCAGCGGCTGCCCGCTGTGCGTACTCGATCTGTATGCCGAAGAGCTGCAGCGTTACCGCAAGGCATTGTCCGAATGGAAGGCGCGGCACCCGGAGGCCACGCCATGACCGGAGCGCGTCCGGCTGCGCTGCTGGCCCTGGTGGCGCTCCTGTTGTTCGTGGCGGCGGCCCTGTGGACGCAGTTCGCGCGCGCTGATCTGGATTGGATGCGCGCGACCCTGAGCCTGTACCTGCACGGTCCCTGGGGTCTGGCGCTGCGCGCCGCCTACTGCCTGCTGGCGGTGGCGATCGCCGCGCTCGGCATCGCGCTCTATCGTCACAGCGTGGGGCCCCGCCGCAGCGCGGCCGCGCCGCTGCTGTTCACCGTGTCCGCCGTGGGCCTGGCGACGGTCGCCATCGGCGACAGCTGGCTGCCGCAGGCGACGCCGCTGCTGGCGCCGCTGGTGCATGGCGTGGCTGCCAACACGGCCTTCCTGTGTGCCAGCGTCGGCATGCTGCTGCAGGCGTGGTACCTGCGTCGCGAGCCGGGCTGGCAGCGCAGTGCTGCCCTGCTGTGGGGCTGGGCCTGGCTGGCCTTCGCGTTGCTGTGGCTGCATGTGCTCTGGCGTGACGGGCCGCCGCGCGGGCTGGGGCAGAAGCTGGTGATCGCCGTGATCGTCGGCTGGCTGCTCTGGCTGGCCGTCACCCTGTACCGGCGCGGTCTGGCGCGCACGCGCGCCTGAACCCTGGCCGCGGGCCCGGCGAACGGCCGTGACCGGTACGTGTCGTGCACGCGGTGGCGGCGTATCGTGTGCGCATTCCACTGGGGTTGCGACATGACGCGTGCAGGGTTGGGCAGGGCGATGGGACTGGTGATGGCACTGGCGGCGTTGCCGGCGGTGGCCGCGGCATCCGTGCAGCAGGTCAGCCATGGCCGATTCGAGCAGGTGCCGGTGCATCTGCCGGCGGGAGTGCCGCAGCGGGTGGTGATCTGGTTCCACGAAGGTCCCTATGGCGCTGCCAGCCTGGCGCCGATCGAAGCACTGCGTGCCGACGGTGCGCTGGTGGCGGCGGTGGATGTGGCGCACCTGCGGGGCGTGCTTGAACGCGAAGGCGACAGCACCTGTTCGTTCGGTGCTGGCGACGTCGAGAATTTCTCGCGCTGGGTGCAGGCGTTCCTGCACCTGCCGGGTTATCACCTGCCGCTGGTCGGCGGCGATGGTGAGGGTGCCGAGCTGGCCTACAGCCTGGCCGCACAGGCCGACACCCAGGTGTTCGCCGGCCTGCTGACCTCCGGCTTCTGTCCCGACCATGCCCACGAACGCATGGTCTGCGGAGACGGCGTCAAGGAGGGGCGGCTGCAACCGGCCGAACTGAACTTTCCCTGGTTGAATGCCATCGGCGATATGGGCTGCAGGGGCCAGGGAGCGGGTCCGTTCGTGCAGCAGGTCGCGATGGCGCGCGGATTCAAGCGCAGCGCCCGCGGCGATGCCACGCCGGGACTGGTGGCTGCCGCGCGGGTGATCGGTGCGCAGGCCGGCATCAGCCTGGCACCGCCGCCGGCGGCGTTGAAGGGCCTGCCCGTGGTGGAAGTCCCCGCGCACGGTGACGGCGATACGCTGGCGATCTTCGTCTCCGGTGATGGCGGCTGGGCGGGACTGGACAAGGACGTGGCCTCGTCGCTGGCCGAACACGGCGTGGCCGTGGTGGGCATCGATTCGCTGCGTTATTTCTGGAGCGAACGCACGCCGGAGGGGTTTGCCGCTGACCTGCAGAAGATCATCGACCACTACCGCCAGCAATGGCGGCGCGACAAGGTGATGCTGATCGGCTTCTCGCAGGGCGCCGACGTGCTGCCGGCCACCATCAACCGGCTCGATGCCGGCAGCCGCGAAGCACTCGAGCGCATCGTGCTGCTCTCCGTGGGGCGGAAGGCCGATTTCGAGTTCCATGTCAGCAACTGGCTGGGCGGTGGCGGCGATGGCCTGCCGATCGCGCCGGAAGTGGCCAGGCTGCCGGCGGCCAAGACCCTGTGCGTCTATGGCGACAAGGATGAGGACGCGCTGTGTCCGGACCTGCCTGCGAACGAGGGCGTGCGCAGGATCCGGTTGCCTGGCGACCACCATTTCGGTGGCGACTACGATCGTCTGGCCGAGGTCATCCTCAAGGGCGGCACGTAATCAGCACACGCCTGCAGGAGCAGCGCCGGGCCATGCCCGGCGGTCGGGTGGCTCAGCCGCGGCGTGGATCCAGCGAAATCAGGCGGGTGGCGTCCAGCAGGGCTGCCGGCAGGTGCATGCCACCGGGCGCCGCCAGGTAGCGCGGGCGCCACTGCGGATCGAACTTCGACTTGAAGCGGCGCAGGCCACTGAAGCCATAGAAGCGCTCACCATGCCGTGCCAGCAGGCCGGCAAGACGATTCCAGCGGCCCGCCAGGCGATGCTGGGCCAGCCCAGACAGCGGCGCCATGCCCAGCGAGAAACGCGCATGGCCCTGCGCCCGGCCCCACAGGAACAGTTCGATGAACAGGAAATCCATCGTGCCTTTCGGCGCGTCGTTGACGTGCCGCATCAGGTCCACCGACAGCTCGGCACCGGCTGGCGCCTGCCACAGGTTGGCGAAGGCGACGATCCGACCTTCGGCCTCGACCAGCGCGACCGGGAAACGCACCAGGTAATCGGGATCGAAGCTGCCCAGCGAGAATCCTTTCTCGTCACCGGACTTGTCTTCCAGCCAGGCATTGGAGATCGCATGCAGGCGCGGCAGCAGGCTGGGGACCTCTTCCACCGGCGCCACCCGGAACGACAGGCCACTGCGCTTGCCGCGGTTCCATGCCTGGCGCAGGTCGGCGCGTTCGCGGCCTTCCAGACCGAAGTCGTGCAGCGGCACGATCGCCTCCTCGCCCAGCTTGACCAGGCCCAGGCCGAGATCCAGATAGGTCTGCCAGTAGGCTTCGCCCACCTGGTAGAACACCGGGCGCAGGCCGAGGCGGTCGGCTTCCTCACGGAAACGCCAGATCAACGCACGTGCGACCTCCGGCGGGCCGACCGGATCACCCATCGCGATCAACGAGCCGCCGTAGCGCTGCATCATCACGAAGCCCTGCCGGGCATCGTCGCGCAGCACTGCCTTGTCGGCGGTCAGCACCAGGCAGGCCTGGGTGTCGGTGGCGCTGGCCAGCACCGGTGCCAACGCCTGCAGCGTGGCTTCGTCAGCGGCCGGCAGCGGGCTGCGCGTGCTGTGCAGCAGACGGGCGAGGCCGAACATCACCAGGGCGATGGCCACCACCAGCAGCGCACGCAGCGCACGCGGCGCGTTGCCGGACAGTGCGAACTGCCACCAGAGTTCGTTCTGGTACTCGACATGGCTGTACGTGAAGAACAGCAGCCAGGTGACCGCGACCAGCACCAGCCCCAGGTTGCGCAACCATGGCCACGACCACGCCTCATCCAGCAGCGCACCCTGGCGGTAGAACTCACGGCGTGCGGCCCACAGTGCCATCGCGACCAGTACGGCCGATACCGCGATCAACGGTTGGCCGCCGCGCAGCCACAGCGGCAGCGGCGTGATCACGCAGACCGCCATCGCCAGCATCCAAGCGGCGTGGCTGCGCCGGGCCAGGCCCTGGCCGATCAGCAGCAGGGCGACACCGCCAAGACTGCCGATCAGGTGCGATGTTTCCAGGATCGGCAGCGATGCATTGAGCAGATGGCGACGCGGGGTCGGCAAGGTGCCATCGATGACCAGGGCGGCGCCGATGCTGAAAGCCGCCAGCGCGATGATCTGCGGCAGCCAGGGGCGCAGCGCGTTCCAGCCGGCGCGGGTGGCGCCGGCGCTGGCCCGCAGCGGTCGCCGCAGTGCAGGCGCAAGCGCGAGCACGGTGGCCAGCAGCAGCGGCAGGACGTAGTAGGTGACGCGGTAGATCAGCGCGGCCGCCAGCACCGCCGCCGGTGCCACCTGCGGCAGCAGCTTGAGCAGGCTCCACTCGAACACGCCCAGGCCGGCCGGAACGGTCGAGACCAGGCCTGCCAGCACCGCCACCAGGTACAGGCCGACGAAGCCGGGAAGCCCGGTGGGCGTGGAGTCCGGAAGCAGCACGTAAAACGCTGCGCTGGCCAGCACCAGTTCGATCACGCTGAGCGCGGTGACGCCGAGCATGGTCAGCCGGTCGGGCAGCCACAGGGCGTGGCCGAACACACGGAACTGGCGTCCGCTGCGGCCGACCAGCAGCACCGTGGCCAGATAGGCGAGCAGGGCGGCAATGCCGACCGCGCGCACGGCGCCGGAATCCAACGGCAGCGCCAGCGCCGCCGCTGAGGGTTCCAGGCATAACGCCAGGCCGATCAACAGCCATGCACCGAACATGAAACCGAGCGTGCTCATCAGCACGACCTGGCCGATCTGGGCCAGATCCAGCCCGGCACCGCGATAGCCCCGCAGGCGCACCGCGCCGCCGGTCAAGGCCGCAAAGCCGACGGTCTGGCCCAGGGTGTGGGCGAGAAACGCGGTGATGCCGATGCGCGCGGGATGCACGCGGATGCCGCTGCGTCGCAGGCCGATGGCATCGAAGCCGATCAGGCAGGCATAACTGGCCAGGCCCAGCGTCACGGTCAGTGCGATCTGCGTTGCGCTGAGTGCATGGAACGCCTGGCGGATGGCGCGGTAGCCATGTTCGTCGAACTCGCCGGCCAGGCCATGCAGGGCCAGGGCCAGGATCAGCAGGGGAACGAAGATGGTAAGCAGCCGCTTCCAGACCGGGATGGACGGAGCGGTTGCGGGATCGGAAGGGACGGTCATCGGCGCAAGGGTGCGGCAGGGAGGGCGAGGGCGGTGTCAACGCGGGCGTGGCGCATCGTGCGCCTCTCGAAGGCATTTGAACAGCGGTGGTGCAGGAGCCCCACCCGCCGCCGGTTTGGAGGACAATGCAGGCCTGATCACCCGCAGGAGCCACGCCCATGATGGAGCGTTACGACGTCGGACCGCGCATGTCCGAAATGACCGTGTACAACAAGGTTGCCTACCTCTCCGGCCAGATTCCGGAGGACACCAGCCAGGACATCACCGGACAGACCCGGCAGGTGCTGGCCGAGATCGACAAGCTGCTGGCACTGGTGGCCAGTGATCGCCAGCATGTGCTGCGCGCGGAAGTGTTCCTGGCCGACATGGCCGACTTCGACGGCATGAACAAGGCATGGGACGAATGGGTGGTCGAGGGTGCGACCCCGGCCCGTGCCACGGTCGAAGCCAAGCTGGCACACGCCGAGTGGAAGGTCGAGATCGTGGTGACGGCGGCCGTGCCGTAACGGCGGGCGGGTGTCAGCTCCCTTTCCTGCCGGAAGGGAGCTGGCACCGCTACCGTTCCCGCAGCACGATGCAGTCCACCGGACACGGTGGAATGCACAACTCGCAGCCCGTGCACAGGTCGGCGATCACGGTATGCATGTACTTCGCGCCGCCGACGATCGCGTCCACCGGGCAGGCCTGGATGCACTTGGTGCAGCCGATGCAGTCGGCCTCGACGATCACCGCAACCTGCGGCGCCTTGTGTTCGCCGCGCGTACGATCAAACGGCAGTGCCGGCACACCCAGTACCTGGGCCAGTGCACGCGCGCCCGCATCGCCGCCCGGCGGGCAGCGGTCCACGCCCGCCTCGCCGCGCGCCATCGCCTGCGCATAGGGGCGGCAACCGTCATAGCCGCATTGTCCGCATTGCGTCTGCGGCAACAGTCGGTCCAGGCGTTCGGTCAGCGGCGGAATCAGGCTCATGCGTGGCGAAGGCTGCGCGTATGGATCATTTCAGGGGTTTGCCACGGAACCAGCGTTCGTGGGCGAGGGCCAGCATCGGCCGGTCCTCTGCGCTGTCGCCATAAGCGTGGATGCGCGTGTAACGCGACAGATCGAAACGGCGGCGGATCTGCTCGACCTTGCGAGGACCGCAATCGCCGCCGTGGTAACGGCCGGTCAGGCGTCCGTCCCGGCTCTCAAGGCGGTTGCAGATCAGTTCAAGACCCAACGTTTCGCACCAGGGACGCAGGTACAGATCCAGCGAACCGGACACGACCACCACGGTGTGCTGCTGTTCCTTGTGCCAGCGGATCTGTTCCAGCATTTCCGGGCGCACCACCTCGGGCAGGAACTCGCGCGAGAAGCCGGTGGCCAGCGCTGCGATGTCGTCGGCGTGGCGCTCGCTGAAGGTGAGGCGGGTGACGCGGGCGCGGATGCGTTCGGCCGAGATCAGTTTCAGCCGGTACGCCGCCAGCCACGGACCCACCTTCCACCACGCCTGCGCAAGCTGCTCGGCGGTGGCCACGCGGCGCAGGAAGCGGCCATAGGTATCGCAGGTGGTGACGGTATGGTCGAAGTCGAACAGCGCCAGTTCCATTCCGATGCCTCCCGTGGTGCGTCCCGTCGTTGCCGTGACCGGCGGGAGCGGCCGTGGCCGCACCCGCGCAGTGCATCAGCGGACCGGCATGCCCGGCTGCGCGCCGCTGTCGGCGTCCAGCAGCGCCAGCGCGCCACCATCGAAACCTGCCGACAGGATCATGCCTTCACTCAGGCCGAAGCGCATCTTGCGCGGGGCCAGGTTGGCGATGAACACGACGCTGCGGCCGACCAGCGCTTCCGGCTCGCCGTAGCTGGCACGGATGCCGGAGAAGATCTGCCGTTTGCCCAGTTCGCCGGCATCCAGCTCGAAGCGCAGCAGCTTGTCCGAACCCTCCACGAACTCGCACACCAGCACCTTGCCGATGCGCAGGTCGAGCTTGGCGAAGTCGTCGATGCCGATGTAGGCCGGTGCCTCGGCGCTGGCCGTTGCGGCACTGGCCGGCACCGCAGCCGCCGGCTTGGCAGCGTCGGCCTTGGCGGCGGGGGCAGCGGCGGTCGGCTGCAGGGTGTCCTTGGAGGCGTCGATCATGGCGTCAATCTTCTTCGGGTCGATACGGGTGAACAGTGGGGTGTAGTCGGCGATTCGATGGGCCAGCAGCGGCTGCGCCAGGTCGGTCCAGTCGGCCACTGGCGCGGCCAGGAACGCCTCGGCCTGGGCGGCGGTGGAAGGCAGTACCGGCTTCAGTGCGGTGACCAGTACACGGAACAGGTTCAGGCCCTGGCTGCACACGGCCTGCAGCTGCGCGTCGGCGCCTTCCTGCTTGGCGATCACCCACGGCTTGACGTCGTCGATGTAGCGGTTGGCTTCGTCGGCCAGGGTCATGGTCAGGCGGATCGCCGCCGCCGGATCGTTGCGCTCGTAGGCTTCGCGGATCGGCGCCAGGCTGTCGATGAAGCGCTGGTACTGGGCGGCATCGGGCAGCTGCGCGGCGAGCAGGCCGTCGAAACGCTTGCTGATGAAGCCCGCGCAGCGGCTGGCCAGGTTGACGAACTTGCCGACCAGATCAGCGTTGACGCGGGCGACGAAGTCACCCAGGTTCAGGTCGAGGTCGTCGACGCCACCGCCGGACTTGGCCGCGTAGTAGTAGCGCAGCGCTTCCGGTTCCAGTCCTGCATCGAGGAAGGTGCGCGCCATCACGAAGGTGCCGCGCGACTTGCTCATCTTGGCGCCGTCAACGGTCAGATAGCCGTTGACGTGCAGGCGGGTCGGTGCGCGGTGGCCGGTGCCGTGCAGCACCGCCGGCCAGAACAGGCCATGGAAATTGACGATGTCCTTGCCGATGAAGTGGTGCAGCTCGGTGGCGGTGCCGGCGCGCAGGTGGGCCTGGAAATCCTCGCCGAGCGTGCCGCACAGGGTCTGGAAGCTGGACAGGTAGCCGATCGGCGCGTCCAGCCAGACGTAGAAGTACTTGCCCGGATGGCCCGGGATCTGGAAGCCGAAGTACGGCGCGTCACGCGAGATGTCCCACGCGCGCAGGCCGCCCTCCGCGTCCAGCCACTCCATCAGCTTGGCTTTCACCCCGGGCAGCGCGACGTCGCCGGCCAGCCATTCGCGCAGGAAGCCCTCGAAGCGGCCGACCTCGAAGAAGAAGTGCTCCGAATCCCGGATCTCGGGCGTAGCGCCGGAGATCACCGATTTCGGCTCCTTCAGATCGGTGGGGCTGTAGGTCGCGCCACAGACTTCGCAGTTGTCGCCGTACTGGTCGGCGCTGCCGCAGTTCGGGCAGATGCCCTTGATGTAGCGGTCCGGCAGGAACATGCCCTTGGCCGGGTCGTAGAACTGGGCCACCGAACGGCGGCTGATGTGGCCGGCCGCTTCCAGCTTCAGGTAGAACGCCTCGGTCAGCGCCTGGTTGGCTGCCGAATTGGTCGAATCGTAGTGGTCGAAGGCCACGCCGAATTCGGCGAAATCACGTTCATGGCTGGCCTGGATGCTGGCGATGAAGGCCTCCGGGGTTACCCCGGCCTTCTCGGCTGCGAGCATGATCGGCGTGCCATGGGTGTCATCGGCGCAGACGAACCAGGTCCTGCCGCCGCTCATTCGCCGTGCACGTACCCAGATGTCGGCCTGGATGTAGCCGACCAGATGGCCCAGATGCAGCGGGCCGTTGGCGTAGGGCAGGGCGGTGGTGACGAGCGCGGTACGGGTCATGGTCGCGGGGTGAAGCCGAGGGGAACCGCAGATTATCGCATGCCCGCAACGAGGTGACCCGGCCGGGGCCGGGTCACGGGAATGCACGGACGGGCCGGTGGCTTACTCGCGTACCCAGGTCTGCGCCCGGCAGATGAAGGCGATGCAGCCGGAGACGTCCAGCTTGTTGCCACCCGGCTGCAGTTCCATCTTCGACTTGTAGGTCTTGCCGTTGGCGGGGTCGAGGATGGTGCCGCCGGACCACTTGCTGGCGCCGTCGGCCTTCAGGTTCCAGAGGATGGTCATGCCCTTCACCGGTTTGTTCCTGTTGGCACCCTCACAGCCATCGCAGACCGGGTTCGGACCCTTGTCCGAGTGCAGGATGTCCACCACCTTGCCGGACAGCGTGCCGTTGGCGGCCTGGCTGATCTCGACGATGGACTTCACCTGGCCGGTCTTGTCGTCGATGGTCTTCCAGCGGCCGGCCGCGCCATCGGCGGCCTGCGCCGAGAGCGCCGCCAGGCACAGCGGCAGCGCCAGCAGCAGGGTCTTGAAGGTCTTGCGCATGGTCCCCTCCCAGGGTTCATTCCGGCACGGTGCCGGTACACGCCGACTGTATACCCATTCGGCGGGGTATGGGGAAGGGGGTGCCGGGTCGAGCAGGTGAGTGGGGCCAGATCCTTTCCCGATGGAAAAGGGATCTGACCCCGAGCCATCAGCCGACTTCGTAGAGTTCCAGCGGCAGGCCGTCCGGGTCGGCGAAGAAGGTGAAGCGGCGGCCGGTGTATTCGTCCACGCGGACCGGTTCGCAGTCCACGCCGCAGCTGGCCAGGCGCTGGATGAATGGCTCCAGCGCGGCCACGCGGAAGGCCAGGTGACGCAGGCCCTGTGCCTCCGGGCGGCTGGGCCGCGGCGGTGGTGACGGGAACGAGAACAGTTCCAGCTGGCCGCCATCGGGCAGTGCCAGGTCCAGCTTCCACGAATCGCGCGCGGCACGGTGGTTCTCGGCCAGTACGCGCAGGCCGAGGATGCGCACGTAGAAATCCTTCGAGCGCGCATAGTCGCTGCAGATCAGCGCGGCATGATGGATGCCCAGCAGGGCGGTCGGATCGTCGGTCATTGCAGGATGTCCAGCCAGCGCTGGGCGATCTTCAGCGCCAGCGGATAGGGTTCGGGGTCGTTGCGGTTGCTCAGCACGATCACTGTCAGATGCCGGTCCGGATAGCGCAGGATGACATTGCGGAAGCCGATGCTTTCGCCGCTGTGCCACTGCATGGGGCCGTTGAGGCGCCAGCCGAAGCCGTAATGCGGTACGTCCGGTTCGGTGGTTGCGGTGGCCGGGCTGAACATCGCCCGCCGTGATGCGGCTGACAGCAGGCGGTCGTCGTACAGTGCGGCATCCCAGCGGGCGAGGTCGTCCAGCGAGGAATAGATGCCGCCATCACCCAGCACGGCACTGGTGGTGCTCTGGTCGGTGCGCTGCCAGCGACCGTCGAGCCAGCTGTAGCCGTAGGCCCGCGCAGTGACCGTATCGACGCCGTCCTGGTGGGCGACGGTGTGGCTCATGTGCAGCGGGCCGAAGATCCGCTGCTGCAGGAAGGTGGCGAAATCCTGGCCCGACGCGCGCCCGACGATCAGCGCCAGCAGCGCATATCCGCTGTTGCTGTAGCGGTACGCAGTGCCCGGTGTGAAATCCAGCCGGTCCTCGCGTGCGAGCAGCGCCAGCACGTCCGCATCGTGCACCTGGCGGCTGTCGGCGGGGTCCATCAGGCCCTCATAGTCGGGCAGACCGCTGGTATGCGACAGCAGGTGACGGAGGGTGACGGAGGACGCCGCGGTGGGAAGTTCCGGCAGCCAGCGTCGCACTGGCTGGTCCAGGCCCAGGCGGCCCTCTTCCACCAGCAGCAGCACGGCGGCGGCGGTGAACTGCTTGCTCACCGAGGCCAGCCGGAAATTGCTGGCCGCGGTCACCGCAGTGCCATCTTCCACCACCGCCAGGCCGTACCCGCGGCGGAACACCGCCTGCCCGTCGTGCAGCACCAGTACCGCTGCTCCCGGCACCTGGCCATCGTAGGCCTGCATCAGGCCATCGATGCCCGCATCCGGCGGCATCACCGCCGGTGCGGCAGGCGCGGCCTGCGGCAGCAGGGCCAGTACGGCAGCGAACACGACGGTGGCGGGACGCATGAGGGCTCCGTGGCGATCAGGGGGTGGGCGCGGACCCCGGCGGTTGTGACAGCCATCGTTCCATCTTCCGCTCCAGCACGTCCAGCGGCATCGAGCCATCCTTCAGCAGTTCGGCATGGAAACGGCGCAGGTCGAATGCCGCACCCTGGCGTGCCTTGGCCTTGTCGCGCAGTGCCAGCAGGGTCGTCAGGCCGGCCACGTTGGACAGCGCCTGCGCGGGCTGGGCCATGATCCGCTCCACTTCGGCATTGGCATCATCGC
The DNA here is from genome assembly GCF_056756445.1 of Stenotrophomonas sp. STEN225. Classification (NCBI taxonomy): domain Bacteria; kingdom Pseudomonadati; phylum Pseudomonadota; class Gammaproteobacteria; order Lysobacterales; family Lysobacteraceae; genus Stenotrophomonas; species Stenotrophomonas sp. STEN225. The sequence goes on from NZ_JBRRBV010000001.1 coordinate 57,405, forward strand.
TGCTCATGTCCACGGTCTTCTGCAGGTAGGCGACGGCCTGCTGCTTGCTCCAGCCCTGGGCATGCACGCCGGTGTCGGCGACCACGCGCGCTGCGCGCAGCAGGCGCGAGGAGAGATAGCCGATGCGGTCGTAGGGATCGGTGTAGACGCCCAGCGTTTCCCCCAGCGTTTCCGAGTACAGGCCCCAGCCTTCGATGAAGGCCAGGTCGCCGCCGGCACGCCGGAAGCGCGGCTGCTTGGCCAGCTCCTGCTGCAGGCCCAGCTGCACGTGGTGGCCGGGAATGCCTTCATGCAGGTACTGCACCGGCACGTTCCAGCGCTTGCGGCTGGGCAGGTCGCGGGTGTTCACATACAGCACCCCGGCCTCGCCGGGCTGTGTCGGCTGGTAGGAGGCCGCGGCCGCGGTGAGCGCACGCTCGGGCTCCACTGCACGGATGTCCAGGGCAGCCTTCGGCAGCGTGTCGAGCACCTGCGGCAGGCGCGTGGCGACCTGCTGCTGCACCTGGCGGTAGCGGCCGAGCAGCGCGTTGGCGTCGCCATACTGGAACTGGCGATCACTGCGCATGCTGCGCAGAAGCTTGGTCGGCGTGCCGCGCAGCTTCGCATCCTTCATCACTGCGGCGATCTGCGCCTGCAGCTCCTGCACGCGCTGTTCGCCGAGCGCATGCCATTGCGCGGGTGTCTGTTCGCTGGCCGTGGTCTGCACGATCAGGTTGGCGTACCACGCCTGGCCATTGGGCAGGGCGCCCAGACCGCTGCTGGTCCGCGTGGCCGGCAGGTACTCGGTGGCGATGAAGCCGCGCAGGGCGCGGTAGGACGGCATGATGCGCAGTTCGATCATGCGCTTGTACTCGGCACTGATGCGCGCCTTGTCCTCGGCGGAAATCGACTCCGGCATGGTCCGGATCGGCGACCAGAAGATGCTTTCCTCGGCGGTCGGCTTGATCACCGCATCCAGCTGCGGCAGCACTTTTTCCATCAGGTCGCGCGGCTGCACCACACCGGCCTTCATGCCCTGGCGCATGTTGTCGATGGCCTGGTCGAACAGCGCCGGAATGCCCAGCGAGCGGCGCGACCAGGTGTCGTAGTCCTGCACGGTATTGAACGGCTGCGCACCCGCGCCGGCACCGAGAATGGCCATGATGCTGCCGACGTTGTAGTACTGGCTGATCGGCATCATCCAGCTGGGATACGGCTCGGCGGCCAAGGTCGCGCGCGCGTCGCGCACGAAGATCTCGTAGCTCAGCAGGTCCTGGCCCTGCAGGCCGTCGCTGCCGATCTTCTCGACCTTGCCCAGCCACTCCACGGTGAAGTCATGCGACTGCTGGCGCCACGCCGCGGACAGGATGTTCGGCAGCTGGTCGTTGTAGCGGGTTTCGCCCTGGAAGGTCGCCTGCAGCGGGTTCAACCGCATCGACGCATCCCAGTATTCGTCATAGAGGCGCTCCAGCTGGACCGTTTTGGGCACAGTGCGGGCGGCGGCGACCGGGCGCGCGGGGGAGCGGGTGGCGCTGCGTGCCGGTGCGGTGGCGCGCGTGCTGGGCCGCGCGTTGGGCTTGGCCGCCGGACGGCTCTGCGTCGCAGCGGGCCGGCTGGCCTTCTTCTTCGCAGCTTCGGCCGACGGAACGGCGCTGAACAGGAACAACGCGGCAATGGCGGCGGCCAGGGCGCGGGTGGAATACGGCATCAGGAGCTTCCGTGGAACACAGACCGTGGAGCTTGCACGATCCGGCCGCGTACGGCCAGCGCGGGGGCGCAGTCAGCTGGCGCCCGCTGGGCCTTCAGTCAGCCGCGGCCGCAGCGCGAAGCGCGGCCGCGCGCTCGACACCCAGGTATCGGGTGATCGCACGGCGCATCAGGTACAGCAGGGGAATCAGGGCGATCGCAAAGCCCATCTTGTAGACGTAGTTGACGCTGCTCACCGCAAGGAACAGCGATGTCGGCCACTGCTGCGGGCCGAGCACGAAAGCGATCCAGATCACCACGAAGCTGTCCACCAGCTGCGAGACCGCGGTGGAACCGGTAGCGCGCAACCAGACGTGGCGCTCGCCGGTGGCCTGCCGGATCCTGTGGAACACGGCCACGTCGATCAGCTGGCCGAGCAGGAAGGCCACCAGCGAACCAGCAATGGTCCACATACCCTGGCCGAACACCGCGGCGAACGCGGCCTGGTAGTCGGGCACGCCATGGGCGTTCATCGAGGTGACCCACCAGCTGGCCGGCGCCAGCGAGATCGCCGCGAAAGCGAACAGGAAGCCGTAGGCGATCAGCACCACCGCCAACCACGAGATGAAACGCACCCCGCGCTTGCCGAAGAACTCGTTGATGGTGTCGGTCATGATGAACACCACCGGCCACAGCAGTGTGCCGGCGGTGAAGCTCAACGATCCGGTCTGGCCGAACAGATTCCAGTTCAGCGGGTCGATGCCGAGCGTGTCTTCCAGCGCGAAGATCTTCACTCCGATCAGCTCGGCCAGCACGGCATTGCCGCAGAAGAACGCGGCCAGCACGATGAACAGCAGGACCGCGCGGTCCTGCAGCGGGCGCTCGACCGGCGTCGTGCTCATTCGGTGCGTTCGCCCGCGCGGGTGAACGGCACGCTGGCTGGCGCCACAGCACCACCGGAAATGATGAAGCTCATCGCCTGGTCCACGGTCCAGTCGGTGGGTGTGAGCAGTTCCACCGGCACGATTTCAAGATAGCCGGAGGTCGGGTTCGGCGTGGTCGGCACGTACACCGCTGCCAGTTCGCGGTCGGTACCGTGTTCCTTGATCACCCGCGTGACCAGGCCGACCGACTTCATGTCGCGGTGCGGGAAGTCGATCAGCACGACGCGCTGCGTGCTGCCGGGTTCGGTCTGCAGCATGTCCAGCAGCTTCTTGGCGCTGTCGTAGATGATGCTGGCCAGCGGGATCCGCTTGATCACCGCGCCGATCCAGCGCAGCAGGCGCTGGCCGAGCACGCGGCGGCTGGCCACGCCCACGGCCAGGATCACCAGCAGCGTCGCCAGCAGCGCGATGGTGTTCTGGATCCACTCCGCGCGCACCCAGCCCAGGTAATGCGGGAAGCTGGTCGCGATCTGCTCCGACAGGGGCACCACCAGCGGGCTGGAGATGCCCGACAGCAGCACGAACACGAATTTGACCACGACCCAGGTGAGCCAGATCGGCAGCAGGGTCAGCAGGCCGGTCAGGAACAGGCGCTGCAGGGAGGGGCGGGGGACCAGGGAGGGGGCTTCGAGCGACATGGGCGCATTGTAGCGGCCAGCGCTTGCCGATGATGCGGGGGAATGCGGCCGGGATCAGCGTGCGTGCGGCTTCAGCCGCAGGTAGACCTGCTTGCGTACCTGGGCGACCACCTCGCCGCTTTCATCGACCACATCGTTGCTGAACCAGCGCAGCACTTTGCCGCCGCCGGCAGCGTCGGCGCGCAGTTCGTCCAGCAGCGCATCGTCGATGCGGAACGACGTGCGTACGGTGCCGCGCCCAGGCTTGAGGAAGTCGATCGCGCCGGCGCGGTCCCACACGTAGTAGTCGCGGCCGAGAATATGCAGCAGGCCCAGCATCCAGAACGGGTCGGTCATCGCAAACAGGCTGCCACCGAAGTGGGTGCCCACGTAGTTGCGGTTCCAGGGGCGCTGGCGCAGCTCGACGTCGATCTGCCGGTAGTCCGGGCTGACCCGGGTGACGTGGATGCCGGTGAACAGGAAGGGCGGCCACAGGTTGATGCCGAAACGGAACAGGCGGGCGTTCATGTGCATCGCGAGGGCGGAGGGGCGGGCCCCAAGTCTAACCATTCGCATGCGTATGTTGTAGCTGTGCGCGGCGCGGCGCGTGTCACCCTGCGGCGTCGATCACGTAGCCGTCGCGACCATTGGCCTTGGCCTGGTACAGCGCCGCGTCGGCACCTTCCACGAAATGGTGGGGTTGCAGCTCGCCATTGGGGATGCGGGTATAGACGCCGATGGTCAGGGTGATGCCGCCGCCATGGCCTTCACCCGGTGCGGGCAGGGCGCGGATGCTCTGGATGAGGCCTTCGATCACCTGCCGCGCGCCCTCGGCCGGCGTATCCGGCAGCACCAGCGCGAACTCATCGCCGCCGTAGCGTGCCGCTTTGTCGCGCGGGCGGCGCGCGTGCGCGGCGATCTGCTGCGCCACTTCGCGCAGTACGCGATCGCCGACCTGGTGACCGTGACGGTCGTTGTGGTGCTTGAAGTGATCGACGTCGATCAGCGCGAGCGTGAGCGGCTTGCCGCTGCGCCGTGCGGCATCGCATTCCTGCTGCAGCGACTGTTCGAAACGCAGCCGGTTGCCCAGGCCGGTCAGCGCATCACGGTTGGCCAGCCGGTGCCAGGCCGCGATCCGCCATATCGCCCAGGCCAGCAGCACCAGCACGATGCCCAGCATCGCGCTGGCCGGTGCCCACCACAGGTTGCCGGCGCGCAGCAGCGCCCAGCTCAGCAGCGGGGCCAGCGGCAGCGAACAGAGCGCCGTCAGCCAGGGCAGGCGCAGGCCGAGGAGGATCACGCACAGCGCCACCAGCAGGCCACCGATGGCGTCCTGGCAGAGCCGTGGCAGGACGTGGATCTGCCTGCCCTGCAGCAGCATCGAGGCGATGTTGGCCTGGTACTCGCTGCCGCTCATCCAGTACTCGCGCGTGGTCGGCGTGAGCAGGCGCGGGGCGATGCCGCTGGCGGTCATGCCGACCACGATGCGGCGCCCATGCAGCATCGCCATGTCCACGTGGCCCTCGAGCACGTCGGCATAGGACACCTGCGGCAATCGTTCCGGCGGGCCGGCGTAGCGCACCCGCACGTAATCGTCGCGGCGCCACTGATAAGGGGAATCGACCTCCGGCTCGGGATCCGGCAGGCCGTCGATCGCGCTGGCGGGCAGTCCGGCCAGGGCCAGGCCCAGCGCAGGCCAATGCGGCTGGCCGATGCCGGCGCGCAGGTACACCCCACGGGCGACGCCATCGCCATCCACTTCGACATCGCTGTGGCCGATCGCCGCAGCGCTGGCCGCGATCAGTGGAATGGGCAGCAGTTCCTCGGCCATGCGGTCGCCGGCTGCCGGCGCCGCCAGTACGGGCAGTACGACGTGGCCATTGCGCCGGATCGCGGCGGCCAGGATTTCGTCCTGGCGGCTGTCGCGGCGGTCGGGTTCTGACAGCATCAGGTCCAGTGCGATGCGTTCGGCGCCGGCGTCGGTAAGGCGATCAAGCAGGCGCGCATGGACCGAGCGCGGCCATGGCCATTGGCCGATGCGCTGCAGGCTGCCTTCGTCGATGGCGATGATCAGCACGCTGGGGTCGGGTCGATAGTCCCAGCCGCCGACCATCGCGTCGTAGGCCGCTTCATCCTGGCGCCACAGCCACTGGCCATGGCTGGCCACGGCGGTCAGCACACCGGCCAGCACGGCCAGTGCGATCCGTCGGGACCATGGAAGCGGCGAACGCCTCATAACAACAGCCAGAGCAGCAGCGCACCGCCGCCGCCGGCGCCGTAGCACAGGCGGCAGGGCAGCTTGACCTGCTGCGCGGGCGAGAAATCGCCTGCGTGCCCGTCGTCGTCGATGTACTGCACGCGCACGTGCAGGGTGCCGCTCCATGGCCGCTTGAAGCTGACCTGGGGCTGCTCGACGGTTTCATCGAGCATCGGGCTGGCGAAGTCGCCACGACGATCCACCTGCACGCGGTAGCGCTGGCCTTCGCTGCCGGCCTGCCAGCGCAGGGTCAGTTGGCCATGCGCCGCCTCGGGCGGCTGCAGGGCAGGGTCCACCGGTTCGTTGGTCAGCTGCAGTGGCAGCGCTTGTCCATAGCGCCCCTGGTGGCCGTTGTCATCGCGCGAGGCAACGCGCCAGTAGTACTGGCCCGGCGGCAGGGGCTGCGCCAGGCGCAGGTCGGTACCGGTGCTGGCCTGCTCCTGCAGCGGCTGCATGAAGGTCGGTTCTGCGGCGACCTGCAGCACGCTGCTGCTCGCGCCCGGGGCCTGCGTCCAGCGGAACCGGGGGCGATCGCTGTTGACGGTCTGGCCGTGCAGCGGAGAGACGGTCAACGGCGGCGGCGGTTGGTCGCTGAGTTCGAAGTCGGCACTGGCGTCCAGGCCCTCCACGCCCTGTGCGTCGACCGCACGCAGCAGCACACGCAGCTCGCCGGGCGGCAGATCGCCGATCGCCAGTCGCGTGTCGGCGGTGGTGGCGGCGAACAGCAGGATTTCCGGGGTGGCCGCCTGCACCACCTCCACCCGGTAGTGGTCGGCCCCGGCGACCGGGTCCCAGGCCAGCAGGCTCGGCAGCGGTGCCAGTTTCAGCTCATCCTGACGCAGCGTCGGCGCCGGCAGCAGCGCGGCCACGGCGGCGGGCGCCTTGTCGGCGCTGGCGTTGCGGCTGGCCTGACCCGGACGGACAAGGCGCTGGCCGTGGGTGTTGGCGACCTGCACCCGTCCTTCCAGCACTTCGGTGGCACCGATCCGGCCGGCCTCGCCATCGCCGGCGCTGACGCGGAAGACCGTGCCGCGCACGCTGCTGGTCGCCGTCGGTGCATCGATGATGTAGCGCGATGCCGGGCCACGTGCCGGGGTGACCCGGTTGCTGGCGCGGCCCTGCTGCAGGCGCAGGCGGGTATCGACCATGCCGGTGCGGCCGTAGCGGCTGAGCTGGTCCAGGCGCAGGCGCGAATACTCGCGCAGCTGCAACCGCGAGGCATCGGCGAATTCGAGGGTGATGCTGGAGTCGCCTTCGGTTTCCACGGTGTCGCCGATGCGCAGCTGCTCTCCGGCCCGCACCGCGCGGGTGGCGCTGCCATCGCCGCCCACCAGCCCGACCTTCCCGCGCACGGACAGGACCCGTGCCGGCGCAGGCTCGGTGCGCAGCCAGCTGATCGGGAAGCGCAGCAGCTGGCCCGGCGGCAGCTGGTAGGGATTGGCGATGCGGTTGTGCTGCTGCAGCTGCTGCCAGGGCACGGAAGGCTTCAGGTACAGGCCACCCAGGTCCCAGAGGGTGTCACCGGGACGGACCCGGTAGTTCCAGTCCTGTGCGGCGGCGATGGCCGGCAGCAGCAGGAGGGCACACAGCAGGACACGTTGGAGGCGCGTAATGAAAGGCGAAGTGCGGACGAAGGTCACAGTTTGCAGTCCCGGCAATGCGGAGGCGCAGCAGCAAGACCCAATGGCCCCGACCCTCATCCCCCCGAATGGATCGCGGCGGCCGAACGGCCGCCATCGATCACATTATCGCCCGCGTTCAGTGCAGGGATTCTGAACGGGACAGGCTTCCGTTCAGAACAGCAGCGAGGCCATCTTCCTGCGGTACTGCCCGACCAGGTCCTCGTCGGAGATCACATTGAAGGCGTCGATCAGGGTCCTGCGCGGCAATCCGTCCTCGAAACCGCGGTCGATCCGCAGCATTTCCAGGAACTGGGCCAGGGCCGCCTCGTCCTGGCCCTCCAGCAGCAGCTGCACGCCCCGCAGATGGCGCGCCTTGAGGTCGCTGCCATCGGCGGCGATGCGTGATTCGAGCACCTCGGCGGCCGGGGCGTCCTTGAGTGCGGACGCGAAGGCCAGGCGTGCACGGGCGCGCACGGCGCGGTCGTCGGTGGCCAGGTTGGCCGGCAGGCGGTCGATCAGCGTACCGGCTTCATCCACGCCGCCGATCTGCAGCAGGGCCAGGGCCAGGTCGAGCTTCAGCTCGTCCTTGTCCGGTTCGGCGGCGATCTGCGCGCGCAGCACGTCCACCTGTGCCTGTGGGTCCAGCGGTGCTTCCTCCTCGCTGACCGTATCGCCGACATCAGCGGGGACGATGCCGTGCTGGGCCAGGAACTCGCGCAGCTGGCCCTCCGGGATGGCGCCGGGGAAGCCGTCCACCAACTGCCCGTCCTTGACCAGGAACACGGTCGGCACCGAGCGGATCTGGAAGGCGGCAGCGATCTGCTGTTCCTTGTCGACATCGACCTTGGCCAGCTCAAAGGCGCCGTTGTACTCGCCGGCCAGCTTTTCCAGCATCGGTCCCAGGGTCTTGCACGGACCGCACCAGGTGGCCCAGAAATCGACCAGCACCGGCGTCTGCAGCGACTTCTGCAGGACTTCGGCCTCGAAGGTCGCAGTGGTGGCGTCGAATACGTAGGTCGTCTCGGTCATGGAGGAGGCATCGCTTGGCATCTGGAGAGGGATTCTATGGTGGCGGAACCTGTCCGTCTCAACCCGGGCCGCTGCAAATGGCCGACAATGCGGACTTCCTGTTGCCGCTGTCGTGGAGCCTGCATGTCGTCGCCGTCCCCCTTGCTGCGCCTGTCGGGCGTGATCGCCGCACTCGTCTTCGTGGCTGCGGTCATCGGCTTCGGTGCCGGCCTCGACGGCTATGCGCAGGCCCGCCATCCGGTGGCGTTGCTGGGCGCGCAGGGGATGCCGCATGCCCTGGGCTTCAATCTGCTGGGCTTCATGCTGCCGGGCCTGCTGGCGGTGGTGGTGGCCGAATGCCTGCGCCGGCAGCTGCCGGCCACCGCGGGCTGGGCCCCGCGTGTGGGCAGCCAGATGCTGCTGCTGGCCGGCCTGGCGTTCGCCGCCATGGGCGTGCTGCCGCTGGATGTGGATGACCTGCACGGGCTGGCCAGCCAGCTGCATGCCAGCGCCTGGATGGTATGGGTGCTGGGCTTCGTTGCCGGCGCCCTGCTGCTGGGCACGGCGCGCCTGCGCGACACACAGGGCCGGGCATTGGGCGGGGTGGCGCCGGCCTGTGGTGTGGTTGCCGCGTTGGCAGCCTTCGCCCTGCAGGGCGTGCTGCCGGCGCCTCTGTCGCAGCGGCTGGCCTTCGCCTGCTGGGCGGTCTGGCTGGCGTTGGCGCTGCCGCTGTCGCGGGCCCGTTGAGACGGTCGCGGGGCCGCCACCGGGCCCACAGCCGTCGGACAGGATTGGAGACGTTTGCCGCACTGCGGTACGCTGTACCGCTTTGCCGCCGCATCCGCGTGTTCCATGACCAGCGCTGAACCCAACGCCTACGACCCGCAGCAGGTTGAATCCGCCGCCCAGCAGTACTGGGACGCCACCCGCGCGTTCGAGGTCGACGAGACTTCCGACAAGCCGAAGTACTACTGCCTGTCGATGCTTCCGTACCCGTCCGGTGCGCTGCACATGGGGCACGTGCGCAATTACACGATCGGTGACGTGATCAGCCGCTACAAGCGCATGACCGGCCACAACGTGCTGCAGCCGATGGGCTGGGACGCGTTCGGCCTGCCGGCAGAAAACGCGGCGATCAAGAACAGAACCGCGCCGGCGGCGTGGACCTACAAGAACATCGACCACATGCGCAGCCAGCTGAAGTCGCTGGGCTATGCCATCGACTGGTCGCGCGAGTTCGCCACCTGCCGCCCGGACTATTACGTCCACGAGCAGCGCATGTTCACCCGTCTGATGCGCAAGGGCCTGGCCTACCGCCGCAACGCGGTGGTGAACTGGGACCCGGTCGACCAGACCGTGCTGGCCAACGAGCAGGTCATCGACGGCCGTGGCTGGCGTTCCGGTGCGCTGGTCGAGAAGCGTGAGATTCCGCAGTGGTTCCTGCGCATCACCGATTACGCCCAGGAGCTGCTGGACGGCCTGGACGAGCTGGACGGCTGGCCGGAATCGGTCAAGACCATGCAGCGCAACTGGATCGGTCGTTCCGAGGGCCTGGAGATCCAGTTCGACGTGCGCGACGTCGATGGCGGCGTGCTGGATCCGCTGCGGGTGTTCACCACCCGCCCGGACACCGTGATGGGCGTGACCTTCGTCTCGATCGCCGCCGAGCACCCGCTGGCGCTGCACGCAGCGAAGAACAATCCGGAACTGGCCGCGCTGCTGTCGGAAATGAAGCAGGGCGGCGTGTCCGAGGCCGAGCTGGAAACCCAGGAAAAGCGCGGCATGGATACCGGCCTGCGCGCCATCCATCCGGTCACCGGCGAGAAGGTGCCGGTGTGGGTCGCCAACTTCGTGCTGATGGGCTACGGCACCGGTGCGGTGATGGCCGTGCCCGGCCATGACCAGCGCGACAACGAAGTGGCCAACAAGTATGGCCTGCCGATCGTGCAGGTCATCGCGCTGAAGGATCCGCGCAATGACGACGAGCGCAATTGGGATGGCGCGCGCTGGCAGGACTGGTACAGCGACAAGAACCGTGCCTTCGAACTGATCAATTCGGCTGAGTTCGACGGGCTGGATTTCCAGGGCGCCTTTGAAGCCCTGGCCGAGCGTTTCGAGCGCAAGGCGCAGGGGCAGCGCCGCGTCAACTACCGCCTGCGCGACTGGGGCGTGAGCCGCCAGCGCTACTGGGGCTGCCCGATTCCGGTGATCTACTGCGCCAAGTGCGGCGCGGTACCGGTGCCGGAAGAGCAGCTGCCGGTGGTGCTGCCGGAGGACGTCGCGTTCTCCGGCACCGGTTCGCCGATCAAGACCGACCCGGAGTGGCGCAAGACCACCTGCCCGGAGTGCGGCGGTGCAGCCGAGCGCGAGACCGATACCTTCGACACCTTCATGGAGTCGAGCTGGTACTACGCGCGCTACACCTCGCCGGGCGCGCGTGATGCCGTGGACAAGCGCGGCAACTACTGGCTGCCGGTGGACCAGTACATCGGTGGCATCGAGCACGCGATCCTGCATCTGATGTACTTCCGCTTCTACCACAAGCTGCTGCGTGACGCGCGGATGGTGGACAGCAACGAACCGGCCCGCAATCTGCTGTGCCAGGGCATGGTGATCGCCGAGACCTATTACCGTCCGAACCCGGACGGTTCCAAGGACTGGATCAATCCCGCCGACGTGGAAGTGCAGCGTGACGAGCGCGGCCGCATCACCGGCGCGACCCTGATCGCCGACGGTCAGCCGGTGGTGGTCGGTGGCACCGAGAAGATGTCCAAGTCGAAGAACAACGGCGTGGACCCGCAGGCGATGGTCGGCAAGTATGGCGCCGACACCGTGCGCCTGTTCTCGATGTTCGCCGCACCGCCGGAACAGTCGCTGGAGTGGAACGAGGCCGGCGTGGACGGCATGGCCCGCTTCCTGCGCCGCCTGTGGGCCCAGGTGCAGAAGCATGCCGCCGAGGGTGCCGCCCCCGCGCTGGACGTGGCCGCGCTGGACGGTGGCCAGAAGGCGCTGCGCCGCAAGACCCACGAGACCATCGGCAAGGTCGGCGACGACTATGGCCGCCGCCACAGCTTCAACACCGCGATCGCTGCGGTGATGGAACTGATGAACGCGCTGGCCAAGTTCGAGGACGGCAGCGAACAGGGCCGCGCGGTGCGTCAGGAAGCACTGCAGGCCATCGTGCTGCTGCTGAATCCGATCACCCCGCATGCCAGCCACGCCCTGTGGCAGGTGCTTGGCCATGGCGAGACGCTGCTGGAGGACCAGCCGTTCCCGCAGGCCGATGCCAGCGCGCTGGTGCGCGACGCGCTGACCCTGGCCGTGCAGGTCAACGGCAAGCTGCGCGGCACCATCGAAGTGGCCGCCGATGCCGCTCGCGAGCAGGTCGAGGCGCTGGCCCTGGCCGAGCCGAATGCAGCGAAGTTCATGGAAGGCCTGACGGTGCGCAAGATCATCATCGTCCCGGGCAAGATCGTGAACATCGTCGCCGCCTGATGTACCCCGCACCGGCCGCCTCCCGGCGGCCGGTGTTCCAGCAACGCGGGGGGCATGCGGTTGATGGCCCTGCGTTCACGCGGTCTCGGGCACGCTGTCTGTTGCCGTGATCGCCCGGCTCCGCCACACTGTTCTCCATGACCCGACTCCTGCTTGCCCTCGTTCTTGTCCTCGGCCTTGCCGGCTGTGGCTTCCATCTGCGCAACAAGCTGATGTTGCCGACCGACACCGCGCCGGTGAAGGTGGTCTCCACGGCCCCGTACAGTGAACTGGTCAAGCTGCTCAACCGCAGTCTGCAGGCGTCCGGCGCCAAGCTGGCGAGCGAGGATGGCAACGAACCCAGCACCCAGCTGCAGGTGTTGTCCGAACGCTGGGGCGACCTGCCGATCGCGATCGACTCGCAGGGCCGTGCGCAGGAATACAGCCTGCGCTACGCGGTGATCTTCATCTTCCGTCGCGAGGATGGCAGCGAACTGGTGCCGCAGCAGGTGATCGAACTGTCGCGCGACTACGTGTCGCCGCCCACCGACGCGACCGGTACCACCACCGAGCGCGAGATCCTGGCCGATGAACTGCGCCGGGAAATGTCGGCCTCGATCATCCGCCGCATCGACAGCGTGGTCCGTGCCGAAGTCGCGAAGGGGGGCAGCCTGTCCGCGCCGAAGCCGGTCGATCCTGCGGTTCCGGCCGAGCCGACACCGGCACCGGCCATCAAGCCCTGACCGGGACCGGCATGGAACTGCGTCCGGAGCAGCTGGCCAGCCAGGGCGCTGATACCCCGCTGTCGCCGGTGTACCTGATCGCCGGTCCTGAGACGCTGCGCGTGCTGGAAGCCGCCGACGCGGTCCGTGCGCGGGCGCGCGCCGCCGGCATCGGTGAGCGCGAGGTGTTCGACGCCGATGGTCGCGACTTCGACTGGGGCCAGCTCGACGCCAGCTTCAACGCGCCGAGCCTGTTCAGTGCCCGTCGCCTGGTGGAAGTGCGGTTGCCCAGTGGCAAGCCGGGCAAGGACGGCGCCGAGGTGATCAGCCGGTTCTGCGCCGATCCGGCACCGGACGTCGTGCTGATGATCACCGCCAACGAATGGAGCAAGGCGCACCAGGGCAAATGGGCTGAAGCGGTGGGCCGGGTCGGCGTGCTGTCGGTGGCCTGGGCGATCAAGCCGCATGAACTGCCCGACTGGATCGAGCGTCGCCTGCGCAGCAAAGGCCTGCGCGCGGATCCGGCCGCAGTGCAGCGCCTGGCCGAGCGCGTGGAAGGCAATCTGCTTGCCGCGGCGCAGGAGATCGACAAGCTGGCGCTGCTGGCCGATGGGCACGCGCTGGACGTGGAACGGATGGAATCGCTGGTGGCCGATGCCGCCCGCTATGACGTATTCCGGCTGGTGGAAGCCACGTTCTCCGGGCAACCGGCGGCGGTGCTGCGCATGCTTGCCGGCCTGCGCGGCGAAGGCGAGGCGGTGGCCGCGCTGATGCCGATCGTGATCCGGGAACTGCTGGCAGGTGCCGGGCTGGCGCGGGTGCAGGCACGCGGTGGCAACCTTGCCGCCGAGATGAAATCGCGCGGCATCTGGGAGTCGCGGCAGGCACCGTACAAGCGTGCGCTGCAGCGGCATCCGGAAGGCAAGCGCTGGGAACGTTTCGTGGCCGAGGCCGGGCTGGTCGACCGCATCGCCAAGGGGCGCGCCGACGGCGACGCCTGGCTGGCGCTGGAGCGCCTGCTGGTGGCCGTGGCCGAGCCGCGCGCCGTGCGGCTGCTGGCCCGGGCCTGATCGATGAGCCTGCGGGTCTATTACGGGGGCACCTTCGATCCGGTGCACCTGGGGCACCTGGCGATCGCGCGCGCCGCGCGCGATGAGCTGCAGGTCGCGGTGCGGATGCTGCCGGCGGCCGATCCACCGCACCGCCCGGTTCCCGGCGCGACCGCCGAACAGCGCTGCACGATGCTGTCGCTGGCCATCGGCGACGAGCCGGGGCTGCTGCTGGACCGGCACGAACTGGATCGGGCCGCGCGCTTTCCCGGTCGCCCGTCCTACACCGTCGATACCCTGCGCGAACTGCGCGGCGAGCTCGGTCCCAGCCGGCCCCTGGCCTGGCTGGTCGGCGCCGACAGCCTGCTGGGCCTGCCCGGCTGGCATGAGTGGGAGGCGCTGTTCGGCCTGGCCCACTTCGTGGTGGCGGAGCGGCCGGGCAGTCCACTGCAGGCCTCGGTCGACGGCGAGCTCGGCCGTGTCCTGGAAGGGCGGTGGGCCAACAGCGAACAGGACCTGTTTGCCAGTCCGGCCGGCCGCATCCTGCGCCTGCACCATCCGCTGCGCGGGGAATCGGCCAGCGCCGTGCGCGCGCAGATCGCCGCGGCAGGGCCCTGGCGTGCCCTGCTGCCGCCGGCGGTGGCCGACTACGTGGCCGCGCAGCGGCTGTACCATCCGGCAACACCGTGAATGCCGCGACCGCGCCATCCCCGTATAATCGCCCCCACGTTTATCGAGTCGATCCACTTTGAGCAACCAGACCCAGCCCCAGACCATCAAGGTCGATCTGCCCAGCCCGCCGCCGTCCGTGCCGGAACTGCTGGCCAGTGTCCGTCAAGCCACCGAAGACCTGAAGGCCAAGGACCTGGTCGAGATCGACGTGCGCGGCCGGTCGAGCGTTGCCGATTACCTGGTGATCGTCTCGGGTACTTCGACCCGCCACGTCAAGTCGATCGCCGACGAGGTCGTGCGCTTCGCCAAGAAGATCGACGTGATGCCGCTCGGGGTTGAGGGCGAGCGCGAAGCCGAGTGGGTACTGGTCGATCTGGGCGACGTCATCGTCCACGTGATGCTGCCGCGCGTGCGTGAGTTCTACGCCCTCGAGCGCCTGTGGACGGTCGGTGACCAGCCGCCGTCCAGCGACGACGAAGTGGCCTGAGCCGCACGTTGATGCATCCCTTCGACGGCGCCGATGGCGCCGTCGACGTTTTCGAGGAGCGCTGATGAAAGCCCGCCTGATCGCCACCGGTGAACGCGCACCCAGTTGGGTCGCGCAGGGGTTCGCCGAGTACCAGAAGCGGCTCTCGCACTGGCTGCCGTTCGAGCTGGTCGAGATCGAGCCCGGCCTGCGCGGCAAAGGCCGCGATCCACGCCGTGCCACCGAGGACGAGGGCCGGCGGGTGATCGCCGCGCTGCCGAAGAATGCCTACGTCGTGGCGCTGGATGTGCCCGGCCGCCAGCTCAGTTCCGAACAGCTGGCGCAGCGCCTGGAGCATTGGCGGGGACAGGGCAGGGACCTGGCGTTCCTGATCGGCGGTCCCGAGGGGCATTCGCCCGAAGTTTCGGCATTGGCCGACGAGAAGTGGTCGATTGGTCCGCTCACGCTGCCGCACATGCTGGTGCGGCTGGTCGTGGCGGAACAGCTGTACCGGGCCGCCGCAATGATTGCAAATCACCCCTACCATCGCGCGTGAAGAGCCGTTATACTGTTCGTCTGCCCGAATAGCTCAGCCGGTTAGAGCACTTGACTGTTAATCAGGGGGTCGTTGGTTCGAGTCCAACTTCGGGCGCCACTTTCAGAAACCTGCATCGCGAGATGCAGGTTTTTTTTTGCTCTACAGAGTCAGCGCTCCTCGCCAGAACGCCACCAGTGTGGCGATCGCAACGGCCAGGATGGCGCCGAACAGCACCCACTCCCAAGGCGTGAACACCTGTTCGCCACGCTGGCGACGGGTCAGCGCGAACAGCGCTACGCCCGGCACATACAACAGCACCGACAGCAGCAGGTTGTGCAGGCCACCGGCATACACAAGCCACAGCGCGTACGCGCTCGCCAGCAGCGCGACGCTGAAGTCGCGCCAGCGGATTCCTGCTTCGCCGCCCGCATAGGCCTGACCACGCCAGGCCAGCTGCACGCCGAATGCCGTGGACAGGAAATAGGGCACCAGGCTCATCGATGCAGCCAGCAGTACCAGGCCGGTATAGCTGCCGGAATTCACCAGCACCAGCAGCAGGAACAACTGGATCAGGCCGTTGCTCAGCCAGAGCGCATTGGCCGGCACGCCGCGCGCATTCTCGCGGCCAAGGAACGCGGGCATGGTGCCGTCGCCGGCAGCCGCATACAGCACCTCGGCGCACAGCAGTACCCAGGCCAGCAGGGCGCCAAGCACCGAGATGATCGAACCGATGATGATCACGGTCGCGCCCCATTCGCCGACGATGGCGCGCAGCACGTAGGCCATCGATGGATTGGGCAGGGCGGCCAGCTCGGCCTGCGACAGCACGCCCATCGACAACAGGCTCACCAGGACCAGCAGCAGCCATACGCCGAGAAAGCCGATCACGGTCGCGCGCCCTACATCGGCACGACGCGCAGCGCGCCGGGAATAGATGCTGGCGCCTTCGATGCCGATGAACACCCATACGGTCACCAGCATCATGCCGCGCAGCTGCTGGCCGAGATCGCCAAGTGCGGGGGTACCCAGGAAATCGGCGCCGAACACGTCCATGCGGAACGCGCCGGCGGCCAGGATGAGGAACAACGCAATGGGCAGCAGCTTGGCCACCGTGACCAGGCCGTTGACGATGGCGGCAGTGCGCAGGCCGCGCAGCACCAGCAGGTGCACGGTCCATAGCAACAGCGACGAGGCGGCCACCGCTGCCGGCGTATTGCCTTCACCGAACACCGGCATGAAGTGGCCGAGGCCACTGAAGATCAGCACGAAGAAGCTGGCGTTGCCGAGTACCGAGGCAACCCAGTAGCCCCATGCCGCGGAGAAGCCGATGTAGTTGCCGAAGCCTTCCCGCGCATACGCGTAGATGCCGGTATCGAGGTCCGGCCGGCGGTTGGCCAGGGCCTGGAACACGAAGGCGAGCATCAGCATGCCGGCGCCACTCACCGCCCAGCCGATGATCGCGGCGGCCGGACCGGCGCTGCGCGCCACGTTCTGTGGCAGGGAAAAGATGCCGGCGCCGACCATCGAGCCGACCACCAGAGCGGTCAGTGCAGCCAGGCCCAGCCGTTGTGAGGTCGCAGCCATGAATCTCCCCTGCGGCAGCGCGGCCGCAGGGGCACAGTAGCGGCAGTGCCGTGAAGCCGCATGCAACATCTGCAACGACGGAGGCCCGGGCATGTGCCCGGGCCTCCGAAGGTGATGCTGCAGCGACGATCAGTTGAAGGTGTACTTGGCACCGACCGTGAAGTAGCGGCCGATGGCTCCGCTGAAGTGCAGCGGGTTGTAGTTCACGCCGCCATAGGTGGTCGGATCGAGCGGTGCGATGCGATCAAACACGTTCTGCACCGATGCGTTCAGTTCAAAGGCTTCGGTGATGTTCCAACGACCGGACAGGTCGAAGGTGGTGAACGAGGAGATCTTCTCGACCGGCGAGCCATCCTCGTAGAACGCCAGGTAGTCGCCGCCACGGCGGTCCTTGTTCTCCAGCTTGCTGATGTAGTTGGCGACGCCGCTGACACTCCACGGGCCCTGCCTCCAGGTGGTGCCGAAGTTGATGCGGTCCTTCGGCGTGCCGATGCAGTTGGTGACGTCGCAGTTGCCGTGGGTGCCGGCGTAGTCGACCGTCACATCGGCATCGGTGCGCTCGAACTTCAGCACATGGCTCCACTGCAGATCCATTTCCAGCTGGCCCGGACCGATATCGAAGGTCTGGCGGATATCGGTGTCGATACCGCGCACGCGGGTGGAAGCGGCGTTGATGTACTGCGTGTTGACCGCCAGGATGCTGCCGGTGCCGGCAATGCCGTTGAGCAGGTTGGTGTCGCGCAGGACGTTGCCGGCGGCAATGGCGTCGGCGGTGCTGCCCTGGGCGATTTCGTTGGTGCGCTTGATCTGCCACGCATCCACCGTCATCGAGGTGGAGGAGGTCGGCTGCAGCACGATACCCACCGAATAGCTCTTGGATTCCTCCGGCTTCAGGTCGCTGTTGGGGCGGGTGATGATCGCCACCGAGCGTGCGGTGCATTCGGCTTCACTGATGGCGCAGCGCACCGGGTCGCGGGCGTTGGAGAAGGCGGCCAGGCCACCGTCGCCGTTCTCGGCCGGGTTCGGCGCGCGGAAACCTTCGGCGTAGCTGGCGCGCAGCGCGATCCAGTCGGCCGGGGTCCACTTCACGCCCAGCTTCGGCGTCGCCTTGCCTTCACCGCTCTCGTACTTGTCGTAGCGCAGTGCACCGGACAGCTCCAGCTGTTCCAGCACCGGCGCGGACAGTTCGACGTATCCGGCATACACGTTCTGGGTACCGTCATAGGCCGAGTAGCCCAGGCCGATGATGTCGCCGGTGTCGGTGAACGTCTGCGGGGTCAGGCTGTTGCTGGTCTTGCGCCACTCGGTGCCCATCGCCAGGCCGAGCGGGCCACCCTTGAGGTCCATCAGGCTGCGCGACACGGTGAAGTCGAACATGTCCAGGCTGGACTTGGCGCGTGCACTGATCTCCGGCGAGATGAAATCGTACAGCGCCTGCGAGTTGAGGTTGGCGTTGTCGCCGATGCGCCATACGCCACCGGCACAGTTCGGGTTGGCCAGTGCACAGCGGACGTTGTCGTAGTGCAGGAAGCCGGTACGACGGTTGATCAGGTCGGTGCCGGAGTGCAGGTAGGCGGTGTCATAGTTCCAGTCGCCCCAGTTGCCCTTGACGCCCACCAGGAAGCGGTTGAACTCGTTGGTGTTGTTGGTCACGCGCGGACCAACGTCCCAGGCCGAATAGCGCAGGCGCGAGGCCTGGCCGGGAATCGGGTTGTCCGGATGATCCGGGCCGAGCACGGTGGCACCGGAACCGCTGTTGGCGTTGACCGGTCCTTCCGGGTAGCCCCAGCCGCCGGACACGCCCGAGGGCGTGTTGCTGAAGGTGGTTTCCTTCTTCGAGTAGCCGATCTCGGTGTAGATCTCGCCGCCTTCGCCGAAGGCGAAGCTGGCACGTCCGAACACGTTGATGTACTTCTCTTCCGGGCTCAGGTCACGGAACTTCTGCGCCGGATCCCACAGGCAGCCCTGCTGCTGTGCGGTCGCATCGGTCTGGCCGGGAATGCTGGTCAGATTGGCACAGCCCGGCAGAGCCACCAGGAACGCGGGATTGTCGTCGTCGACATTGCGGTCGTCGAACACCGAGCCGTTCGGGCCCACGCCACCGGCAGTACCACCGGACAGGTAGGCACCGCCCAGGAACTGCGCGTCGGCGGCGGAATAGCCCCAGCGACGGATGTCACCGGTGCCGATCCACTTGCGGTTCTTGCGATCGCCGATCTTGATCGCGTCGGTCTTGCCGACGTCCAGGCTGAAGAATGCGTTCCAGCCATCGGTGGCCAGGTCGCCGGTGCCTGCGGTCAGCGTCGCCTTCTTGGCATCGCCGTCGCCGTCGCCGGAGACGCCGTAGGAACCGCGCAGGATCGCGCCCTGGAAATCGCTGCGCAGGATGATGTTGACCACGCCGGCGATGGCGTCGGAGCCATAGATCGCCGATGCGCCGTCCTTCAGAACTTCCACGCGCTCCACCGCATCCAGCGGAATGGTGCTCAGATCGGTGAAGACCTTCTGGCCGTCGTCAGCCAGGCCGTAGGTGGCCATGCGGCGGCCATTCAACAGCACCAGCGTCGAGCCGGCGCCGAGGCCACGCAGGGAGATGCCGGCGCCGCCGCCGGCAAAGCCGTTGCCGAAGGTCTTGGGAATCGAGCCGGAACCGTCGGCGGTCAGGGTCTGCAGGTATTCGGCGACCGTGGTCTTGCCGGTGCGGTCGATCTCCTGGCGGGTCACCACCTGCACCGGGGACGGTGTCTCGGTATTGGTGCGCGGGATGTTCGAGCCGGTGACCGTGATGCGGTCGAGATTGGTGGCCTGCTCC
This sequence comes from Stenotrophomonas sp. STEN225, assembly GCF_056756445.1. Classification (NCBI taxonomy): domain Bacteria; kingdom Pseudomonadati; phylum Pseudomonadota; class Gammaproteobacteria; order Lysobacterales; family Lysobacteraceae; genus Stenotrophomonas; species Stenotrophomonas sp. STEN225. Next base: position 76,835 of record NZ_JBRRBV010000001.1, read on the forward strand.
TGGGCGAAGGCGGAGGAGGAAACCACGGCGCCGGCCAGCAGCAGGGTGCTGCCGGTAAGGATGTGAGTGATGGACGATGCCAGGGTGTCACGGCGGCTGGCGGGCCGATGGATCGGGTGTTTCACAGCTTCTCTCCTAACTGGAAAACCTTGCGTTGAGGGCTGTCGCCGGATCAGGTCCGGGACGGGCCAATCTAGGTTTCCGGCAGGTGACGGAGTCGTGAAATTTTGCTTAATCGGCAGCGCGCGGACGGGCGGTGTGCGGATTCGCAAACCCGGTCGCGGATTCCGGCCCGGCCTGAGGCCGGGCCGGTGCAGCGGTCAGTCGGGCAGCGAGAACTGCACCGGCACCATGCCGATGGCAGGCACCGCCACGCCGTCATGCTGGGCGGGCTCAAACCGCCAGTGGCGCAGCACCTGTTGGCGTGCGGCCTGGTCCAGGCTGCGCGAACCGCTGCTGCGTTCGATGCTGACCGCAACAGGCTGGCCGTTGCTGTCCACTTCCACGCGCAGCAGGACCGTGCCCTGTTCGCGGTTGCGCAGCGCGGGGATGGGATAGGCCGGGGGCGGCGCACTGCGGTACTGCAGCTGGGCTCCCGCCAGCGGCGTAGCTGCCGTCGGCGTCGGCGGCGCCATCACGGCGGTCGGTTCGGCGGCCGGCAGGACGATGCCCGGCGCGTCTTCGACCGTTGCGGTGGGGGCTGGCAGCGCCGGTGCGGTCGGCACCGCCTGGGAGCGGGGGGCGACCTTCACCTGTTCGGGTTCGGTGGGCAGGATCGGCGGAGGTTCCGGTGTCTCGACCTTTTCGATCCAGCGGACCGTGGTCGTGTCACGCGGGGCCTGTACCGCCTGGTAGGTGGCGGGGATGAGCAGCAGCAGCAACGCCAGCAGATGCAGTGCGATGGCCGCGCTCCAGGCGGCGATGCGGGCGGGGTCGAAGTGCGCGGATGCAACGGGATACGTACGAACCATGGTCCATCTCCGTGCCAGTGTCGAAAGACGTCAACGCACCAGGGCCGCCATCGGGGTTTGCCGCACGCGGCTGGCAGCCAAGCATTAGCGCGTCGTGGCCGCCATTGCCTAGAGGCATGTCAGGCGATGTTGAACTGGCCTTCATCTACGCAACGGGGCCGGAGACCTTTCCGCTGGAAAGGCATCCGGCCCCGTGGGCAGCAGATCAGGGCAGGGCGCTGTCCGGCGGACAGTGCCCCCGCCGTGCCGGGTCGTCAGCGACCCAGCTCGAACACCACGTCCAGGTTGACCGAAACGGTGGATTCGCCCGGCGCGACCGGCGTAGCCTTGTCCATGGCGGCCGAGGCCATCTGTGCCCGCATCATCGGCACCGGGCGGAAGCCGCCGTTGCTGTTTTCAGAGATGCTGACGATGCGGCGCACCTGCAGGCCCAGCGACTTGGCATAGGTCTGGGCGCGCGCCTGTGCCTTCTTCAGCGCGGCCAGGCGGGCTTCGTCATAGACCGGCTCCGGCTGGTCGATCTCGAAGCTGGGGCCGTTGATCTGGTTGGCGCCCTGGGCGGCCAGCGCATCGAGCACCCGGCCCAGCTTGGCGATGTCGCGGACCTTCAGGCTGACGGTGTTGCTGGCCTGGTAGCCGGTGATCTTCGGCGCTTCGTTGTCGGCATAGCGGTACTGCGGGTTGAGGCTGACGCCGCTGGTCTGCACATCGCGCTCGGCGATGCCGGCCGCCTTGATCGCGGCCAGCACCTTGTCCATCTGCTGCGCATTCTGGCGCATGGCGCTGTTGCCGTCGGCGGCCTGGGTGACCACGCCGGCCGACAGGGTGGCCACATCCGGCACACGGGTCGCTTCGGCGTTGGCCGAAATGTTCAGCAGGGTGCCCTCGGCCGGGGCGGCGATCGGCGGCGGCGGGGCGGCATGGGCGGACATCGAGGCTCCAAGGGCGAGGGACAGGGCAAGCAGCAGCGGGGAGGCGGTCAGGCGCATGGGATCTCCTTGTTGTGGCGTGAGGGTGGTGTCGTAGCGATGAACGCGCTGTGAGTCCGTTCGGGGTTGAAGGCACGCGGGAGCAGGTTGCCGACGATTCAGGCGGCGGCCTCAGGTTATGCTGTGCCGATGCTCTATCTTGCTTCCCGCTCCCCCCGACGCAACCAGCTGCTGGCCCGACTCGGACGCCCCTTCCAGGCGCTTGACCTGGAGGTTGTCGAGCAGCGCGCGCCCAGTGAAAGCGCCGAACAGTACGTCTGCCGGGTTGCGGCCGACAAGGCGCGCGCCGGGTTGGCCCGGGTGCTGGCCGATGACCCGGACGCACGGGTGCTGGGCTCGGATACCGAGGTCGTGCTTGATGGCGAGGTGTTCGGCAAGCCGGTCGATGCCGCCGATGCCCGGGCAATGCTGACGCGCCTGGCCGGACGCACGCACCAGGTGATGACGGCCGTGGTGGTGGTCGGCGCGGCCGGGCTGGACAGCGAACTGGTGGTGTCCGAGGTCACGTTCGCTGCGATCGGCGCCGCCGACATCGCCGCTTATGTGGCCACCGGTGAGCCGCTGGACAAGGCCGGGGCCTACGCCATCCAGGGTGGGGCCGAGCGCTGGATCGAACACCTGTCCGGCAGCTACTCCGGTGTGATGGGGCTGCCGCTGCTGCACACCGATCGTCTGCTGGCGCGCTGCGGCGTGCCGGCTCCCATTGCCAACGCCGCCAGGGAGGCTGCAGATGTCTGAGGAAATCCTGGTCAATGTGACCCCACGCGAGACCCGGGTCGCGGTGATCGAGAATGGCATGCTGCAGGAACTGCACATCGAGCGCGGCTGGCGCCGGGGTGTGGTCGGCAACATCTACAAGGGCAAGGTGCAGCGGGTGATGCCGGGCATGCAGGCCGCCTTCGTCGAGGTCGGCCTTGAGCGCGCTGCGTTCCTGCATGCCAACGACGTGGTGCGGCCAGCGCCGGTGGCCAGTGCCGACACCGAGAACACCACCCTGCCACCACCGGCCAGCGTGCCGATCGTCGAGCTGCTGCGCGACGGCCAGGACATCGTGGTGCAGGTGGTGAAGGATCCCATCGGTACCAAGGGCGCGCGGCTGACCACGCAGATCAGCATCCCGTCGCGCTACATGGTGCTGCTGCCGCAATCGAAAGTGGTGGGCGTGTCCGCGCGCATCGAGGACGAGGCCGAGCGCGCGCGCCTGAAGGCGCTGGTGACCGAGTTGTCGGCACAGCACGGCGGCTACGGCTACATCGTGCGCACCAACGCCGAAGGGCAGCCGGCCGAAGCCATCGCCGAGGACATCGCCTATCTGTCGCGGGTCTGGAACGTGGTGGAGCGCCGCGGCCGCGACGCCACCCCCTGCAGCGTGATCTACGAAGACCTGAGCCTGCCGCTGCGGTCGGTGCGCGACCTGATCCGCAAGGACGTGGACAAGGTGAAGGTCGATTCCAAGGAAACGTTCGCGCAGCTGCAGGCTTTCGTGGCCAAGTACATGCCGGTGCTGGCCGAGAAGCTGGAGCTGTACTCCGGCGATCGCCCGATCTTCGACATGTTCGGCGTGGAGGACGAGATCGGCCGCGCGCTGGACAAGCAGGTGCCGCTGAAGTCCGGTGGCTACCTGGTGATCGACCAGACCGAAGCGATGACCACCATCGACGTCAACACCGGGTCGTTCCTCGGCCAGCGCAACCTGGAGGAGACGGTGTTCCGCACCAACCTGGAGGCGGCGCAGGCCGTGGCCAGGCAGCTGCGCCTGCGCAATCTCGGCGGCATCATCATCATCGACTTCATCGACATGGACGATGCCGAGCACCGCCGCCAGGTGCTGCGGACCCTGGAAAAGGCGCTGGCGCGGGACCATGCCAAGACCACGGTCTACGACTTCTCGCCGCTGGGCCTGGTGGAGATGACCCGCAAGCGCACGGTCGAAAGCCTGGAGCGCCAGCTGTCGGAGACCTGCCCGCAGTGCAGCGGTCGCGGCACCATCAAGACCACCGAAACGGTCACCTACGAGATCTTCCGCGAGATCACCCGCGCGGTGCGCCAGTTCGATGCCGCGCGCCTGCTGGTGATCGCGTCGACCAAGGTGGTGGCGCGCATCACCGATGAGGAATCCGCGGCGGTGGCCGAGCTGGAAGAGTTCCTCGGCAAGAGCATCCGCTTCCAGGCGGATGAGCAGTACCTGCAGGAGCAGTTCGATGTTGTGCTGCTCTGATCCACGCCGGCCGAAGGTCGGCGGCGGCCGATGAGCGCGCCGCCGCGCCTGCGACTGCGAAGGATCCGCCGTCATCTCATTGCTGCCTGTGCGGTGGCCCTGGTCGGGCTGGCGCTGCTGGTGGGCACCTTCAGCCAGCTGCTGCCGCTGGCCGAGCGACACCCCGACAGGATCGCCGCCTGGTTGAGCGAGCGCGCAGGCCAGCCGGTCCGTTTCGACCAACTGGACACGGCGTGGACCCGTCGTGGCCCGCTGCTGCAGCTGAAGGGCCTGCGCATCGGCGCCGGGCAGGGCCTGGCGGTCGGCGAGGCTGAAATCCTGGTGTCGATGTACAGCGGCCTGCTGCCGGGCCGTTCGTTGACCGAGCTGCGTCTGCGCGGCCTGGCCCTGGATCTGCAGCAGAGCGAGGACGGTCGCTGGTCGGTGCGTGGCCTGCCGCAGCCCAGCAGCGGTGGTGACCCGCTGGAGGCGCTGCGCCGGCTGGGCGAGCTGCAGGTGATCGGCGGCCGGCTGGGCGTGCAGGCCCCGGCACTCGGCATCGACACCGTATTGCCGCGCGTCGATCTGCGCCTGCGCGTCAATGGCGACCGCCTGCGGGTAGGCGTGCGGGCCTGGGCCCAGACCGACGCACTGCCGCTGACCGCCGTGCTGGATGTGGACCGTGTGCGTGGCGACGGCGAGGCATGGCTGGGCGCCGATCCCATCGATTTCCGCGCCTGGTCGCCGTTGCTGGCGGCCGGCGGCGTGCGCCTGCGTGAAGGACGCGGCGAACTCAATGTGTGGCTGACCCTGCGCGATTTCGTCCCCGTGGCGCTGACCACCGATTCGGATCTGCGGGATCTGCGCATCGACGGCGCACCGATGCCGGGGCTGGCAGTGCCGCGGCTGCAGTTGCAGCGCATGCAGGCGCTGCTGCGCTGGCAGCGGCAGGCGGACGGATGGGCGATGCAGGTACCGCGCCTGCGGCTGGTGGACGACACCGGCGCGCAGCAGCTTGATGGACTGCAACTGCAGGTCGGCACGCAACTGGGCATCCGCAGCGGGGCGGTGCAGGCCGGCACCGCGCTGCGTGCGCTGGCGCTGAGTGACCGCCTGGACCCTGGCCTGCGGCGCTGGCTGTTCCTGTCAAAGCCGCAGCTGGATCTGCGGGAACTGCAGCTGGCCGGCAAGCGCAACGGTCCGCTGTGGGCCCAGGGCGAGCTGCAGTCGCTGGGTTTCGCCAGCGTCGGTGACGCACCCGGCCTGCGAGGGCTGGGCGGCCATTTCGAAGGCGACGCCGATGGCTTCCGCCTGCAGCTGCAGCCGCAGCGCGAGCTCCAGTTCGATTGGCCGACCGGCTTCGGCGTGCGCCATGACCTGCACCTGGCAGGCCAGGTGGTGGGGTGGCGCGACGAAGGCGGCGGCTGGCGCATCGGCACGGCCGCCCTGCGTGTGGAAGGCACGGATTACGCAGCCGATCTGCGCGGTGGTGTCTGGTTCCAGGGCAATGGCACGCGTCCGTGGCTGCAGCTGGCGGCCAAGCTGGACGATGTACCGATGACGGCCGCCAAGCGCTTCTGGATCCATTCCAGGATGAGCAAGGGAGCCACCGACTGGCTGGACATGGCGCTGGCCGGCGGCCAGGTGCGTGATGGTATCGGCCTGGTCACCGGTGACCTCGACGACTGGCCCTTCGACAACAACGACGGGCGGTTCGAGGCCACCGGCCATATCACCCGCGGCGACATCCGCTTCCAGCGCGACTGGCCGCTGATGAGCCAGGTTGACGCCGACATCGCCTTCATCGGTCCTGGCTTCCACATGCAGGGGCGCGGTGACCTGGCAGGCGTGCCGGTGCAGCACTTCGAGGCCGGCATCAAGGATTTCGGCCAGCAGCCGCTGTACGTGCGTGCCGATACCCGCAGCGAAGCCGGAAAGCTGCTGGCGCTGCTGCGGCAGAGCCCGTTGCACCAGGAATACGGCGAGACGCTGGACAACCTGACCGCCACCGGGCCGGCGCAGGTGACCTTCGACCTGCTGCAGCCGCTGCATGCCGACGAAGGGGGAGGTCACCTGCAGGGCACGGTCGATCTGGCCGGCGTGAAGCTGGTGGAGAAGCGCTTCGCGCTGGAATTCGACAACATGCGTGGGTTGGCCCGCTACGGCAACGGTGGTTTTGCCGCCGAGCAACTGGCGGTGCGCCATCTGGGCCAGGACGGCCAACTGAGCCTGCGCGCGGGTGGGTTCGTGCGTGACCCGAAGCTGGCCTTCGAGTCGGAGCTTTCGGCGCGCCTTGATGCAGGCGTGCTGATTGACCGCGCGCCGGAAATGGCCTGGCTCAAGCCCTACATCACCGGTACCTCGCCCTGGACCATCGCCGTCAACCTGCCGAAGGTCGCGCCAGGTGCGCCTGCTCCTCCCAGCGAACTGCGCCTGCGCTCGGATCTGGCAGGCACGCGCCTGGATCTTCCCGCCCCGCTGGACAAGCCCGCCGACGAGCCACTGGCCACCACCGTGACTGCGCAGCTGCCGATGGGGGATGGCCGCATCGACGTGGCGTTTGGCCAGCGCCTGGCCCTGGCCGCGCGCAGCCATAACAATCAGACCGGCGTGCAGGTGACCCTGGGCAGCGGCCAGGTCGACCGCGAGCCGCCTTCCAGCGGGCTGGCGGTCAACGGTCACAGCCCGACCCTGGACGCGTTGGAGTGGATCGGCCTGGCCCGCGGCGGAGACGGCGACGGCGATCCGATGCCGTTGCGGGCGATCGACGTGCAGGTCGGCCGCTTGATGCTGATCGGAGGGGTGTTCGAGCAGACCCGCCTGCAACTGCGCCCGGGCGCGCAGGCGCTGGATGTGCGCCTGGACGGCCCTTCGCTGGCTGGCCGCCTGAGCGTGCCCAATGCCGAGGGCGGCACCATCAGCGGCCAGCTCGACCGGGTGTACTGGCAGTCACCGCCGGCCGCGTCCGGTGCGCCAGCGGCACCGGCCCGGGTGCAGGCCGGCGCCAACGACATGGATCCGGCCAGACTGCCGTCGTTCGCGCTGGACATCGCCGACCTGAAGTTCGGCAAGGTGGCGCTCGGCCAGGCCGTGCTGCGCACCCGCCCGCGGGGCAACGGCCTGGAGGTGCAGACCCTGCGCTTCCGCGCGCCCGACCAGGAGATCGACATCACCGGCCGCTGGCTGGGCAGCAGCAGCGGCGCCCGCACCGAGCTGAACGCGCAGGTGCGCAGCGAGGATCTCGGCGCGCTGATGCAGAATCTCGACTACGGTGGCCAGCTGCGTGGCGGCGCCGGCCAGGCGCAGCTGCAGGCGTCGTGGAATGGCGGGCCGTCGGACTTCCAGCTGGGCAATCTGCAGGGCCAGCTGGATATCCATGCGCGCAACGGTCAGCTGCTGGAACTGGACCCCGGTGCCGGTCGCGTGCTGGGTCTGCTCAGCGTGGCCCAGCTGCCGCGGCGGCTGATGTTCGACTTCCGTGATTTCTTCTCCAAGGGCTTCGCGTTCAATCAGATCGAGGGCAGCCTGCAGTTCGGCCAGGGCGTGGCCCGCACCGACAAGGTGCTGATCGAAGGGCCTGCGGCGAACATCACCATCCGCGGTCAGGCCGACCTGCGCCAGCAGCAGTTCGACCAGACCATCGACGTCAATCCGCGTGCCGGCAATCTGCTGACCGTGGTCGGCGCAGTGGCCGGTGGCCCGGTCGGGGCTGCGCTGGGGGCGGCGACCAATGCGGTGCTGTCCAAGCCGCTGGGTGAGATCGGCGCCCGTACCTACAAGGTGACCGGTCCCTGGAAGGAGCCGAAGGTGGAGGTGATCGAACGCAGCCGCGAACGGACCCCGCCGGCTCCCGCACCTGCGCCGACCCTTCCACCGGCCGTGACGGACCTGCCGCGGTCGCGCTGAGCGCGGCCTCCCATTCCCCGGGGCTTGCCTGAGTGCCCCTGCATCCCCAGATCGAGAGCCATGACTGATATCGCCCTGACGCTTGCCCAAGACCGCCTGCTGCGCCCCGGCGGCCTGGATACCGCTGGACTGGAGCGCACCTTCGGCCAGCTGCTCGGCCCCGGTGTGGATTTCGGCGACCTCTATTTCCAGCACGCCCGGCGTGAGAGCTGGAGCGTGGAAGACGGCATCGTCAAGGACGGTGCCCACTCCATCGAGCAGGGGGTCGGTGTGCGTGCCATTGCCGGCGAGAAAACCGGCTTCGCCTATTCCGATGACATCCATGCCGATGCGCTGCTGGCGGCGGCGCAGTCGGCACGCGCGATTTCGCGCGAGGGCGGTGCCCAGGCGGGCCGCTCGCTGCTGCGCGGCAATGCACGCGCGCTGTATCCGGCGCTGGATCCGATCGATGGGCTCGGCAACGAGGCCAAGGTTGAAGTGCTCAAGCGCCTGGATGGCTATCTGCGTGCCGCCGATCCGCGGGTGAAGCAGGTGATGGTCAGCCTGTCCGGTGGCGTTGACACCGTGCTCATCGCGCGCAGCGACGGCGTTCTGGGTGCCGACGTCCGCCCCCTGGTGCGCTTGAACGTGCAGGTGATCGTCGAGCAGAACGGTCGCCGCGAGTCCGGCTATGCCGGCGGTGGTGGCCGTTATGGCTACGAAGAACTGTTCGCCGATGGCCGGCCGGAAGCGTTCGCCCGCGAGGCGCTGCGCCAGGCGCTGGTGAACCTGGACGCGGTGCCGGCGCCGGCCGGTGTGATGCCGGTGGTGCTCGGCCCGGGCTGGCCTGGCGTGCTGCTGCATGAAGCGGTCGGCCATGGGCTGGAGGGCGACTTCAACCGCAAGGGCACCAGCGTCTATGCCGGTCGCATCGGCGAGCGCGTGGCGGCCCCGGGGGTGACCATCGTCGATGACGGCACCCTGGACGGTCGTCGTGGCTCGCTGAACGTCGATGATGAAGGCCATCCGACCCAGTGCACGACCTTGATCGAGGACGGCATCCTGGTCGGCTACATGCAGGACAGCCTCAATGCACGGCTGATGGGCATGGCACCGACCGGCAATGCGCGCCGCGAGTCGTTCGCGCACCTGACCATGCCGCGGATGACCAATACCTACATGCGCGCCGGCCAGCACGATCCGCAGGAGATGATCCGCTCGGTGAAGAAGGGGCTGTACGCGGTCAACTTCGGCGGTGGCCAGGTCGACATCACCAGTGGCAAGTATGTGTTCTCGGCCACCGAGGCCTATCTGATCGAGGATGGCCGCATCACCACGCCGGTGAAGGGCGCGACCCTGATCGGCAACGGCCCGGAAACCATGCAGAAGGTGCGCATGGTCGGCAACGACCTGGCCCTGGACGAGGGCGTGGGCATCTGCGGCAAGGACGGGCAGAGCGTGCCGGTGGGTGTCGGCCAGCCCTCGCTGCTGATCGAGGGCCTGACCGTCGGCGGCACCCAGGCCTGAACATGGCAAGGGCCCCGGCCAGCGCCCCGGCCGGCGGGGACTCAGTCCTCGTCGGTCGCGTCGTCCAGATCGGCGCCGGTGTCGTCGTCGGTGGCGACCTTCAGGCCAAGCGCGGCCGGCAGCATCAGCCCGCGCAGCACCTGGTAGATCTCGCGGTAGGCGCGCGGCGGCTTGTTCTTCGCCTTCTCGGCCTGGGCGTTGCGCACCAGCGTGCGCAGCTGCTGGCGATCCGCCTGCGGATACTCGTCCAGCAGCGCGGCCAGCGCCTTGTCGCCGTCGTCCAGCAGGCGCTCGCGCCAGTCTTCCACGCGGTGCATCATCGCCACTTCGCGGCGCGAGGTTTCGCTGTTGGCGTCCAGCGCATTGCGGATCGCCTCCAGGGTTTCGTCTTCCTCGCGGCGCATGTGCTTGGCCAGGAACGCCAGCTGCCGCTTGTGGGCGATGTGGGCCGTGATGCGCTTGCACTCGGCGATATGCGGCAGCAGATCCTCCGGAATCGGCAGGCGCGCCAGCTGGGCCGGGGTCAGCGACACCAGCTTCTCACCCAGGGCCAGGACTTCCAGGGCTTCGCCGCGCTTCTGCTTGCGGCTCTTGTCAAGGAATTCACCGGTTTCTTCGTCGCGTCCGCGCATCGTCCACACCTGCTTTCAAAAAAGTCGCCCGGCGTGATGCCGGGCCCAACCTGTACAGGATAAAGCATTGAACGTGATCGCCCCTGAAGTGGTTGTCGGCGACGACAGCCCGGCCCGCCTGGAACGGCTGGCCGACCTTTCCCAGCAGCTGCTCGAGCGTGCCCGTGCGCTGGGGGCCAGCCAAGCCGAGGTCAGCTGCAGCGAGGACCGCGGCCTGGAGGTCAATGTGCGCCTGGGCGAAGTGGAAACCGTACAGTCCACCCGCGACCGCGGCATTGCCGTGACCGTGTACTTCGGCCAGCGCAAGGGCAGCGCCAGCACCGGCGACCTGAACGAGGCCAGCCTGTCGGCCACCGTGGAGCAGGCCTGCGCGATCGCCCGCCACACCGAGGATGATCCGGCCGCCGGACTGGCCGATGCCGGCCTGATGGCCAAGGACTTTCCCGACCTGGACGGCTGGCATCCCTGGGCCCTGCAGGCCGACGAGGCGGTGGACCTGGCGCTGGCCTGCGAGGCCGCCGGGCGCGAGGCCGACGCGCAGATCCGCAACTCCGATGGCGCGGCGGTGTCCACCTCGCAGAGCCTGTCGGTGTACGCCAATTCGCACGGTTTCATTGGCCGTGAGCGCGGCACCCACCATTCGATCGGTTGTGCGCTGATCGCCGGCCAGGGCGATGGCATGCAGCGCGACGGCTGGTACACCAGTGCGCTGGCCAGGCAGGACCTGGAAGATCCGGCCCAGGTCGGCCGCCAGGCCGCCGCGCGTACCGTCGCCCGCCTGCAACCGCGCTCGCTGGCTACGGGCAGCATGCCGGTGCTGTTCGCCCCGGAAGTGGCGCGCAGTCTGGTGGGCCATCTGCTGTCGGCCGTGTCCGGTGGCGCGCTTTACCGCCAGGCCAGCTTCCTGCTGGACAGCGCCGGGCAGCGACTGTTCCCGGACTGGATGCAGATCGACGAGCTGCCGCACCTGCGCCGCGGCCTGCGCTCGGCCGCCTTCGACGGCGATGGCGTGGCGACCCGCGCGTCGGCACTGGTCCGCGATGGCGTGCTGCAGCGCTACGTACTGGGCAGTTACTCGGCCCGCAAGCTGGGCCTGCAGACCACGGCCAATGCCGGCGGCGTGCACAACCTGCAGCTGGCGGCCAACGCCGGGCCGCTGGAAGACATCGCCCGGCAGATGGGCAGCGGCCTGCTGGTGACCGAGCTGATGGGGCAGGGGGTCAATGGTGTGACCGGTGACTACTCGCGGGGGGCCGGTGGCTTCCGTGTCGAGAACGGGGAGATCCAGTACCCGGTGGACGGCATCACCATTGCCGGCAACCTGCGCGAGATGTTCATGGCGATCGAAGCGGTGGGCAGCGATGTCGATCCGCGCTCGCACATCCGGACCGGTTCGATCCTGGTGGGGCGGATGACCATCGCCGGTAATGATTGATGGCGTCGATGGCGTAAGCTATGGCCGCCTGACGCAACCGGCCTGATGCCGGTGGGTCAAGACCACCCAATGAAAAGGAGTTTTGTCGTGAGTGAATTCGATAACGTCCCGCCGCCGCCGCCGGTCACCGCCGATGTCCCGGCAGACCAGCGCACCATGGCCCTGGCCGCGCACCTGCTGGGCATCTTCACCGGCTTCATCGGCGCGCTGATCATCTGGCTGATCAACAAGGACGACGCCGGCAAGTCCTTCGTCACCGACCAGGCCAAGGAAGCGCTGAACTTCCAGATCACCGTGGCCATCGCGATGGTGGTCTGCATCATCCTGACCATCGTGGTCATCGGCGCGATCCTGATGCCGATCGTCGGACTGGTCAGCCTGGTGTTCTGCATCATTGCCGCGGTCAAGGCCAACAACGGCGAAGCCTATCGCTACCCGTTCGCATTGCGCCTGATCAAGTAAGACCGGCTGCATGCGGACATGAAAACGCCCGGCATTGCCGGGCGTTTTCGTTGCGCACCACGTCAGTGATCGCGCTCCACCGCAAGCCTGGCCAGCGCGCGCAGCGCATCGGCCTCTTCGTGGTAGCCCGCCAGAGCAGCCTGCATGCGGGCCGCCAGCTCGCGCAGCTGCGCCTTCGCTCCCTCCATGCCGAGCAGGGCGGGGAAGGTACTCTTGTCCTGCGCCTGGTCCTTGCCTGCCGTCTTGCCCAGCTGCTCGGAGCTGGCTTCGACATCGAGGATGTCATCGCGGACCTGGAACGCCAGGCCGAGTGCATCGGCGAATGCGTCCAGCTGCACCCGCTGCGGCTCCGGCGCATCGCCGCACAATGCGCCCATACGTACCGCGGCACGGATCAGCGCGCCGGTCTTGAGCGCATGCATCCGGGTCAGCGCGGCCAGCGACTGCCGCTGTCCGGTGGCATCGATATCCAGCGCCTGGCCGCCGCACATGCCGGCGGCACCGGAGGCGTGTGCCAGCGCCTGCAGGCAGTCCACGCGCAGTGTTGCCGGCAGTGGTGCCTCGGCCAGCAGGCTGAAGGCGCGGGTCTGCAGGGCGTCGCCGGCCAGGATCGCGGTGGCTTCGTCGAAGGCGATGTGGGTGGTGGGTTTGCCACGGCGCAGTGCATCGTCGTCCATCGCCGGCAGGTCGTCGTGCACCAGCGAATAGGCATGGATCAGTTCCACCGCCATCGCGGCCGCGTCGAGCCTTTCCGGTTGAGCGCCGAACAACTGGCCAGTGGCATAGACCAGCAGCGGACGCATGCGCTTGCCACCGCCGAGGACGGAATGGCGCATGGCCTGGTGCAGCCGCTGCGGTGCATCGGCCGGCGAGGGCAGGGCGGCATCGAGCAGGCTTTCGATCCGGTCGCGCCAGCGCGCGAACGCCGCCTCAGCCGTCATGGCTGGGCGGATCGAAGGGTTCTGCCGTATCGGGCTGTGCCGGATCGCTGAGCAGCCGGACGCGCAGTTCGGCCTGCTCCAGCGCCTGCTGGCACTGGCGGTACAGGCCCACGCCACGTTCGTAAGCACTGAGCGACGCTTCCAGGCTCAGCTCGCCGGTTTCCATCTGCTCCACCAGCTGCTCCAGCGATTCGAGCGACTGCTCGAACTGGGCAACAGGGGAGGCGTTTTCGGGGGACTTCTTGGCCATGCGGCAAGTGTGGACGGCACGCGCGCAGGGGTCAATTCACCAGCCACCCGGCTGCCACCGCAGCTGGGCGTCGTGAGCGTGCAGCCAGGCCTGCAGCGGTGCGGCGATCACCACATCGGCGGCGGCCAGCAGGTTGCCGTCAGCAAACAGCAGCGGCAGCTGCGCGCGCCGCCAGGGGGCCAGATGTTCACGCTGCAGGCAGTCCTTCAAGGCATGTGCGTGGCTGCGTCCCGGCAGCACGATGCGCTCGCCGCCACGCCGTGCACGCACCTGCATCGGCTGCTGGAACATCGCGGCGCCCAGCAGGCGCAGCTGGCCGCCATCTGGCAAGGCCAGAGGCACCCGGCCGTCCCACTCCTCCTGCCAGTCCAGGGGCAGGGCAGGCAGCTCGGCCGGCAGCAGATAGGCATGCTCGCGCCATTGCTGGATGACGTGATCCTGCCAGCGCACCTGCGCCTGCCGGTCGCAGGCGGAGGGCAGCATTTCCTCGAGCATCTGCTGCAGCACGCGCCCCGGCAGCGGTGCCGCGCCATGGCTGGCCACCCAGGTGCGCAGGACGCGTGCGGCGCGTTCCGGCGAGACCTGCCGCAGCAGCTGCAAGGACAGCACGCGCGGGGCTGCTTCCAGGTGCGCGAGCAGCTCGGTGTCCTCTTCCTGCAGAAGGCCACGGGTGCGCGCGCAATGATCGGCACTGCCGGCCAGGGCCGCTGCGGCGTGCGGCCAGCGCTGGCGCAGCAGCGGCAGCACCTGCAGGCGCAGGAAATTGCGGTCGGCATACGCGTCGTCGTTGCTGGGGTCTTCGATCCAGTGCAGATCGTGGGCCCGCGCATAGTCATGCAGAGCGTCGCGCGGGACCTGCAGCAGCGGCCGCCACAGCCGGTGGCCGGCGAGCATGCTGTCCCCGCTCATTGCCGCCAGGCCATCAACACCGGAACCGCGCAACGCGCGCAGCAGGAAAGTTTCAGCCTGATCGTCCTGATGCTGGGCCAGGGCCAGCGTCTCTCCGTCGCGCAGAGAGGCGACGAAAGCAGCGCGACGCGCCTGCCGGGCTGCACCCTCCAGGCCCAGACCGGTGCCGGTCTCGACCTGCACGCGGTGTACGACCAGTTCGATTCCCAGGGCCGCGCACTGCTGCTGGCAATGCTGGACCCAGGCATCGGCGTCGGGCTGCAGCCCGTGATGTACGTGTACAGCGCGCAGTCCCACGCCGGCCGCCTGCGTGCAGCGCCGTAGCCAGTGCAGCAGGACGGTCGAATCCAGGCCGCCGCTGTAGCCGACCAGCAGCGGTGCATCGAGGGAAACCAGGGCGGGGAAGGCAGTCACGGGTGAAGTGTAGGGTGATCGGCGGGGTCGCGCCGCGCCTTCGACTCACGGGCGGGATGCAGCCGGGCATGGCCCGGCTGCACACTGCGTCCGCCGTGCCGTTACTTTCCGTCGGCGCTGCGTTCGAAGGCCTTGGGCGCCGGCAGCTGCACCGGCACGCCCTTGTCATCGCAGGTGCCCGCCTGACACAGGCGATCGCGCAGCGCCGGCGTTGCCTGCACGATCATGTGATAGATCGTGTTCTGCTCCAGCGTGCCGCGGATCGCCTTGCTGCCGGGACCGCGCGCCCAGATGCCGACGTCCTCGCCACCATGCGATTCGGACTTCATCGGCACCAGCGCTTCCTGCATGTAGTCCGGATGCTCGGTGTCGACATCATGCAGGTCCGGACGCCCCTTGGCCGGCTCGAAGCTGCTCGGGTTGTGCGGGTAGCGCTTGCTGCCCGCCGGCTGCTGGTTGGTGCTGCCGGTGTGGCCCGGTCCATTGGCGTAGCTCAAGGTGGTGTAAGGCTGGCCGTTGCCGTCCAGCGCGTAGTCCAGCTTGCCGGCGCCGTCCTCACCGCCCTTGTCCTTCACCTTGCCCAGGATCGGGTTGCCGCGTGCGGGGTAGCCGACGAAGTTCAGGGTGTGCGAGTGGTCGGCGGTGACGATGATCAGCGTGTCGTCGGCCGACGTCATTTCCGACGCCACCCGCACCGCATCGGACATCGCCACGGTTTCGGTCAGTGCGCGATAGGCATTGCCGCTGTGGTTGGCATGGTCGATGCGAGCGCCTTCGATCATCAGCACGTAACCTTCCTGATGGCGCGACAGATTGGTGATCGCAGCAGCGGTCAGCTCGGCCAGGCTCGGCTCACCGGCCGGATCCTGTGGGCGCTCGTACTCGTAGCGCATGTGGTCCGGCTCGAACAGGCCGAGGATGGCCGGCGCATTTGCGGCGGCGGCCAGCTGCCTGCTGTTCCACACGTAGGCACCCTGCGGATGCGCCTGCTGCCATTCCTGTACCAGGCTGCGGCCATCCAGGCGCTGGCCGACCTTGTCGTCGTATTCCGGATCGCGCTCTTCCACGGTGGTGAATTCACCGCGACCACCGCCGAGCGCGACCAGCGGGCCGCGGCCATAGCGCGACGTGGACAGCAGCTGCTGGGCGATGTCCTTGCAGCCGGCGGCCTTGGCCGCTTCGGTCAGATCGGTGTCATTCTCCCAGTTGCGCTCCGGCGAGTGCGCGTAGGTGGCCGCCGGGGTGGCGTGGGTCAGGCGCGCGGTGGACACGATGCCGGTCGCCAGGCCGGCGCTGTCGGCCAGCTGCAGCCAGGTGAGCAGGCCCTTGGACAGGCTGTCGGCACAATCGGTGCGGGCGCCTGCGCTGACACCGATCGCGCCCATGTGGGTCTTCACGCCGGTGGTGATGGCGGTCATGGTGCCCGCCGAATCAGGGGTCTGCGAGTCGGTGTTGTAGGTCTTGCTGAACGCGGTGGCGGGGAAGCGTTCCCAGGACAGCAGGTTCTCTTCACCCGATCCGCCCTTCTTCTGGCCTTCGTAGATGCGCGCAGCGGCCACGGTGGTCAGGCTCATGCCGTCGCCGAGGAACAGGATGACATTCCGGGCCTTGCCGGCCATCGCGCCATTGGCGGCGGCCTGGGCGGCGCCGCTGCGGTACCACCATTGCGGCGTCTCGCCGGCCGGGTGTGCAACCGGCTCGACGGCGACCTTCAGGCCTGCCGGCGCGGAAGCGGGGGGGGTGCTGGCGCAGGCGCCGAGCAGCAGGGTGGTGGCACACGTGGCCAACAGGGAGACGGAACGGCGCATGGACGCTGGGATCTCACAAACTGTAACGGGACGTTCATTATGCCCGCCCTCGCAAGGCACGCCGATGACACACTGATTTGCCGGGCGGACGGTCGTTCTGCGGGCCGCCTTGGGCTATCGTGCCAGCATCCCTTCCTTCCCCTCTGGATTGCCTATGACGCTGGTCTCTGCCTGGCTGCGGATTCCATTCTGGCAGCGCGTGGTCGGCGGCTTCGTGCTTGGTGCGCTGGCCGGCTGGGCGCTCGGCCCCGCTGCGGAAACGTGGTTCGGTCCGCTCGGTGAGCTGTATGTCACCCTGATCAAGATGATCGCGGTGCCGCTGGTGTTCTTCGCGGTCATCAACGCGATCTCGTCACTGCATGGCCAGAAGTCGGTTGCAGCGCTCAGTGGCCGCACCTTCCTGTGGTTCGTGATTACCGCGGCGTTGGCGGTGTGCGTGGGCCTGGGCGTGGGCACCGTGCTGCAGCCCGGTGCCGGTGGCCTGCAGCTGTCCATGGCCAGCAACTATGTACCGCGCGAGGTTCCCAGCGTGGTACAGGTGCTGCTGGATGTGGTGCCGGCCAACGTCTTCTATGCACTGTCCGGCATCGGCACCCGGGTCAATGCCGCCGGCGAGACCGTGCTGGCCGCTGGCAGGGGCTCGATCCTGCCGGTGATCTTCTTCGCCGGCCTGGTGGGCTTTGCCATCGTCAAGCTGGGCGAGAAGGTGACCGAGGCGCGGAAGCTGGTCGGCCAGATGAGCGACATCATGATCCAGGTGACCCGCTTCGTGCTGGAAGTCACCCCGATCGGTACCTTCGGCCTGATTGCCGGCCTGGTGGGCAGTTACGGTTTCGAAAAGCTGCTGCCGCTGGGGCATTTCGTGCTGGCCCTGTACGTGGCCTGTGCGTTGCACATCGTGGTCGTCTACAGCGCGCTGCTGCTGGCGCACGGCCTGAACCCGCTGAAGTTCTTCCGCGGCGCGGCGCCAGGCATGCAGGTCGCCTTCGTCAGCTCCTCCAGCTTTGCCGCGATGCCGGTGGCGCTGCGTTCGATCACCCACAACCTGGGCGTCAACAAGGACTACGGTGCATTCGCGGTGCCACTGGGTGCGAGCATCAAGATGGACGGCTGCGGCGCGATCTACCCCGCGTTGTGCGCGGTCTTCATCGCCCAGTACAGCGGCGTGCCTTTGACGCCGGAGCAGTACGTGGTGGTGCTGATCGCCTCGGTGCTGGGCAGCTTCGGTACTGCCGGTGTGCCGGGTACGGCCGTGATCATGGCCACCGTGGTGCTCAGTGCCGCCAATCTGCCGCTGGAGACCATCGGTTACCTGTATGCCATCGACCGTATCCTGGACATGATGCGCACCATGACCAACGTGACCGGTCAGATGCTGGTGCCGGTGCTGGTGGCCAAGGAGACCGGCCTGCTCGACCAGTCGGTGTACGACAATCCCTCCAGCAACGTGGGCGTGGATGACCCGGACCCTACGCCGCCACGCAGCTGAGACGCCGCGCAGCGGCCTGTCATGCGAGAGATGAAGGCCCGCCGGACTGGCGGGCCTTTTCGTTGGGGGCGTGCCCGCCGGGCCAGGGAAGGGAAGACGCATCCCAGGCATTCCGCGGGCAACGAAAAAGCCGCTGCAGGGCAGCGGCTTTCAGCTATCAGGCGGTGCCTGGAAAGGCGGCGTCAGAGCTCGACGCGGCGCGCCTGCATGAACTTGTTGCCCCAGTAGCCGCTGAGCAGGGTGTCCACCCGGACATCCTTGCCTGCGCTCGGGGCATGCAGGAAGCGGCCGTCACCCACATAGATGCCGACGTGGTCGACCCGGCCCTTGCGACCGAAGAACACCAGGTCACCCGCGGCCAGGGCGGCACGGTCGTTGATCAGCTCGGCGTTGTTGTCGTGTGCCATCTCGCGGGAGACGCGCGGCAGTTCGATGCCCAGCGCCGAACGGAAGACGTAGCCGACCAGGCCGCTGCAGTCGAAGCCGCTGTCCGGATTGCTGCCACCCCAGCGATAGGGGGTGCCGAGCAGGGTCATCGCCCGCCGCAGCAGCGACTGCACCTTGCCATTGTCGGCGGCGCTGCCGACAACGCTGCCATTGGCAGCGCTGCTGGTGTCGTAGTTGGCGAGCAGGCGGCTCAGATCGCCGGCGACCATGGCCGAGCGGTCCATCAGCGGAATGGTGTCGTTGGCGGCCAGGTGCGGCAGCAGGGCGGCCAGCGTGGCACTGGCGGCTGCATCGGTGCGGCTGCGCTGGGGGGCCGCGGCGTCGGTCTTGCCCGTCACACGTACGCCATTGTCGGTCGCCGGGACCGGAGCAGCGTCGGCGCGTGAGGGAACGGTCTGCGACCAGGCGGGGAGGCTGGTCAGGCACAGTGCCAAGCCGAGAAGAACAGGGCGGACACTACGCGGGGAAGCGGCGGTCTGGCCTTTGCACGTCAGGTCGTCAGTCGTCACGCGTCGGTCACAGAAAAAAACGATGGGGCATCATGCCCTGTAAAAGCACTGATAAGTTAAAAATTCCGTTATAAAACCGTTATTTCCACTGTGACGTATTTCTCAATTTTGAACATGTCGCCTGTTCATTTTAGCGAAGGACGCGTTTGGCCCCTGTGTAGTGGTCCTTCCAGTAGGGCCCGCTGAGCGAGTCCAGGCGCACCGTGCCGCCGGTGCTGGGGGCGTGCACGAAGCGCCCCTCGCCGACATAGATGCCGACATGGGTGACGTTGCCGCGGCTGCCGAAGAACACCAGGTCACCCGTGGCCAGACGCTTCGGATCGATCCTCGGGCCCTGTACGGCGGCCAGGTCGCGCGAGGTGCGCGGCAGCTTCAGATCCAGCATCTCGCGGTAGACATAGGCGACCAGGCCGCTGCAGTCGAAGCCCGATTCGGGGGTGTTGCCGCCGTAACGGTAGGGCGTGCCGACCAGGCTGATGGCACGCATCAGTACTGAATTGGCGGCCTCGGGATTGTCCGGGGTGGTCGCCGGCCAGTGCGCCGACGGCGGGGGCGCCGCCGTCCGGGTGGCCTTGCCGCCGCCGCAGGCGGTCAGCAGCAGGGGCAGGACCAGCAGCAGGGCGGGCACGGACAGCCGGCGCGGGCCGGACGAAACTGGCGTGATGTGCATGTTCTCCGGATAATGCGCCACCTTGGATTGGCCGTCATGATGGCGGCGTCCCCGCCGGGCGACAACCCGCCCCAACCCGTCTGCCTCCGGCAGAACCAGACAGAGTCGCGCATGAAGATCGAAAAAGACCGCGTTGTCCGCTTCCACTACACCGTTTCCGAAGTCGGCCAGGAGCCGATCGAATCGTCCAAGGACCGCGGCGAGCCGCTGGCGATCCTGATCGGTCACGGCAACATCATCCCGGGCCTGGAAAACGCCATGATGGACAAGGAAGCCGGCGCCACCTTCAGTGTCGACGTCACGGCGGCCGACGCCTACGGCGAGCGCCGCGAAGGCCTGTCCCAGCGCGTGCCGAAGAAGCACTTCGGCAATACCAAGCTGGCGCCGGGCCAGCAGGTCGTGCTGCAGACCAACTTCGGCCCGCGTGCGGTGACCGTGCAGAAGGTCGGCATGAGCGTGGTCGACGTCGATCTCAACCATCCGATGGCCGGCAAGGACCTGCACTTCGACGTGGAAATCGTCGACGTCCGCGAAGCCGGCAAGGAAGAGATCGAGCACGGCCACGTTCACGGCGACGGCGGTCACGCGCACTGATCGCCCTGCGATCGTGACGGTAGCAACGGCCCGCTTCGGCGGGCCGTTGCATGTCTGGAACACCGCGCGCTCGTCCACGGCGCGCAGGCGGGCTGCATAATGAAGGACCTGCCCGCCGGATGTCCTGTGAACAGCGCTTCGTCTTCCCTGCAGCCGGTCGCCTCCGGCGACCGCATCGCCGTGCTGGACATACTGCGCGGGGCCGCGTTGCTGGGCATCCTGCTGATGAACATGGAGGCCTTCAGCGGACCGCTGGACCTGGCATTCACCGGTATCGACGTGCGTTGGCAGGGGATCGATTACTGGGCCGACGCCTTCGTCTATGTGTTCGTGCAGGGCAAGTTCTTCACCCTGTTCTCGCTGCTGTTCGGCGCCGGATTCGCAGTGATGGCACAGCGCGCCGAGACCGCCGGCCGCGAGTTCACTCCGTTCTATCTGCGCCGCAGCGCCGGGCTCATGCTGATCGGCCTGTGCCACGCGCTGCTGGTCTGGTCCGGCGACATCCTGGTGCTCTACGCGCTGGCGTCGCTGCCCCTGCTGGCGTGCCGCGAGGCACCGCGCAGCTGGCTGCCGTGGATGGGCGTCATCGTCTACCTCGGTGGCGCGGCGATGATGATGCTGCTCGGTGCCATGGTTTCACTGGCGACGCCGCAGGACGCGCAGCAGATGCTGGTCGACGCGCAGCAGAGCATCGCCCGGGAGCGCATGGTCTACGGACACGGCAACTGGATCCAGGCCTGCATCCAGCGCCTGCATGAGTTTGGTTCGTCGATGGGGGCGCTGCTGATCACCGGCCCGGCGGTACTGGGCATGTTCCTGATCGGCAGTGGACTGGCCGGCAGTGGCGCGCTGGCCGCGCCGGAACGCCATCCGCGCCTGTTCGCGGCGCTGCGCTGGGTCGCCTTGCCGCTGGGCCTGCTGGTCACCGTGCTGGGTGTGGCCTGGAAACCCTACCTGGCACCCGGTGCCTACGACCTTGGTGTGACCTCGGCGATGGCGCTGGTGATGATCGGCGCGCTGCCGATGTGCCTGGGCTACCTCGCCTGGATCGTGCAGTGGCGCGCGCGGCTGGGCTGGCTGGCGCCGGTCGGCCGGATGGCGCTGACCCACTACCTGGGGCAGTCGCTGTTGTGCACCTGGGTGTTCTACCACCATGGCCTGGGCTATTTCGACGTGATGCCGCGCAGCGTGCAGCTGCTCTTCGCTGTGCTGCTGTTCGCCGCGCAAGTCGCGCTTTCCCATGCCTGGCTGCGCCGCTTCCGCTTCGGACCGATGGAGTGGCTGTGGCGGGCGATGACCTATCGCCAGTGGCCGCCGATGCGCCGCGAGGCTGGAAGGGGCTGACCGATGCAGGGGGCGCGCGATGACGTGATCGTGATCGGTGCCGGTGCCATCGGCCTGGCGACTGCGCTGGCGTTGTGCGGACAGGGACGGCAGGTACGGGTGATCGATCGTGGCCGCGTGGGCGCAGCGACGTCGTACGGCAACTGCGGCACCGTCACGCCCAGTCATGCACCGCCCCTGGCCGCGCCGGGTGTGCCGCTGCGTGCGTTGCGCTGGATGCTCGACCCACGCGCGCCACTGTATGTGCGCAGCCGCCTCGATCCCGCGCTGTGGCGCTGGCTGCTGCAGTTCAGCGCGCGCTGCAATGCGCGGCATTGGCTGCAGGCCACGCGCGCGCGCGCTGCGCTGTTGAATGATTCCCGTGTGCGCCTGGCCGAATGGGTGGGAACCCATGGGCTGGACTGTGAATTCGAGACGCGCGGCCTGGATTACGTGTTCGGTGATGCACGCAGCTTCGATCAGCATATCGCCCAGTGCGAGGCGCTGGATGCGCACGGCATTGCGACCCGCTGCATCGATGGCGGCCACTACGCACGCGACAATCCGGCGTTCCATGATCGGCTTGCCGGTGCGATCCATTTCCCCGGCGACGCCCAGCTGCGCCCGGACCGTTTCACTGCGGAGCTGGCGCGGGTACTGCGTGCGCAGGGCGTCGAGATCGACGAGCAGGTCGAGATGCAGGGTTTCAGCGGCGACGTACACGGGGTCCGGGTACAGGCCGGCGGACGCACGCTGCGCGCGCGCGAACTGGTGCTGGCCACCGGCCCGTGGTCGCCGCGATGGGCACGGCTGCTCGACCTGCGGGTGCCGATCCAGCCCGGCAAGGGGTACTCGCTGACCTGGTCACGCCCGCCGCTGGTGCCGGCCCGTCCGGTGGTGCTGAAAGATCACTCCGTGTTCGTGATCGCCTGGCGCGACGCGCTGCGACTGGGGGGCACGATGGAATTCGCCGGTGCCGACCCGCAGCTGCGTGCGCAGCGCCTGCAGACGTTGCAGCTGGCCGCTGATCGCCACCTGCGCATGCCTCGTGGCGCGCAGCTGCAGGAGCAGTGGTGCGGCTGGCGTCCGATGAGCGTGGACGATGTACCGTTGATCGGCCGCGCGCCTGCGCATCCTCACGTCTGGCTTGCGGCAGGGCATGGCATGCTCGGCATCAGCATGAGTGCCGGCACCGGCCAGCTGATCGCCGATCTCGTCTGTGGCCGCACGCCAGCGATCGATCCTGCCCCTTACCGACCCGAGCGATTCCGATGAACACGGCTTCACATGATTACGACCTGATCGTCCTTGGCGGCGGCTCTGCCGGCCTGGCCGGCGCCATCCGTGCCGCGCAGTACGGCAAGCGCGTAGCGCTGCTGGAACCCGGTGAACTGGGCGGGACCTGCGTCAATGTTGGCTGCGTACCGAAGAAGGCGATGTGGCTGGCCGCCGATCTGCACGAGCGTATCGGCCTGGCAAGCGCGATGGGCTTCGATGTGCCGCCACGACCGGCACTGTCGTGGAAGGAACTGGTGATCCATCGCCAGGCCTATATCAGCAACATCCATACCAGCTACCACAAGCGTCTGGATGAAACCGGCGTCGTCCGCATCCCGGCGCGCGGCCACCTGCTCGACGCGCACACGGTGGCCTGCAGCGACGGGGTGCGCTACACCGCCGACCACATCCTGATCGCCACCGGAGCGCACCCGCAGCGTCCGGACATCCCCGGCGCGGAGCTGGGCCTGGTATCCGACGACTTCTTCGAGTTGCGTGCGGCCCCGGCCGAGGTCGCGATCATCGGCGGCGGCTACATCGCGGTGGAGCTGGCCGGGCTGCTGCAGGCGCTGGGCAGCCGGGTGAGCCTGCTGGTACGCGGCAAGCGCCTGCTGGAACGCTTCGACTACGAGCTGACCGATCAGCTGGCAGAAAACCTCCGCCAGCAGGGCGTGCGCATCTACTTTGATTACCGCCTGCGCGAACTGCAGCGCGACGGTGAGCGCGTCCGCGCCTTCGGCCATGATGGCCCCATGGACAGCGTGTTCGACGCGGTGTTCTTCGCCACCGGCCGCCGTGGCAACAGCCGGGGCCTGGGCCTGGAGGCGCTGGGCATCGACATCGGCGAGCACGAGCAGGTGCAGGTGGATGAATGGCAGACCACGGCGGTACCCAGCATCCATGCCGTGGGGGATATCGCGGGCAAGGTGGGCCTGACCCCGGTGGCGGTGGCTGCATCGCGTCGGCTGATGGACCGTCTGTTCGGTGGCCGCCCACAGTCGAAGATGGACTATGAGAATGTGGCCAGCGTGGTGTTTTCGCATCCGCCGCTGGGGGCGGTTGGCATGGGTGAGGAGGAGGCGCGTGCCTGCTTCAAGCAGGTGACGGTCTATCACAGCCGTTTCCGGCCGATGCTGCAGGCACTGGCCAACGGTACCCAGCGCAGCCTGTTCAAGATGGTCTGCGCCGGGCCGGAAGAGCGCGTGGTGGGGGTGCACCTGCTGGGCGAGGCCGCGGACGAGATCCTGCAGGGCTTCGCGGTGGCGGTGAAGATGGGAGCGACCAAGGCCCAGTTCGATGACACGGTGGCGATCCACCCGACCTCCGCAGAGGAAGTGGTGCTGATGCGCTGACGCTGCGGTTGCCGCGTCGGGCCATGCGACAATGGGCGTCCACACGCACCCCCGGGCCGCCCTGCGCGGCCCGCCGCTGTTCCCATGTCAAGCTCCTCCCCGCGCATCGCCACCGCATCCCCACGCATCGCCCTGGGGGGAATCGGCCTGGCGGCGATCGGCGCCGTTGCCGCATCCGGCAAGGCGGTGATCGTCAAGCTCGGCCTGCGCCACGGTGTCGATGCGACCACGCTGCTGGCGCTGCGCATGCTGATGGCACTGCCCCTGTTCGCACTGATGGCGGTGTGGGCTTCGCGCCGTGTCGAGCCGCTGTCGTGGGCAGACCGGGCGCGCGTGCTGTGGCTGGGGTTCACCGGCTACTACCTGTCCAGCCTGCTGGATTTCCAGGGTCTGCAGTACATCAGCGTCACGCTGGAACGATTGATCCTCTACCTCAACCCGACGCTGGTGCTGCTGATCAACGTGCTGCTGGCGCGACAGCGGCCAGGGCGCTGGCAGGTCGCCGCGCTGGTGCTGAGCTACCTGGGGGTGCTGCTGGCGTTCGGCCACGATCTGCAGCGGGAGGGAGGGCAGATCATCGTCGGCAGCCTGCTGGTGCTGGGCAGCGCGCTCAGCTATGCGCTGTACCTGTTCGGCAGCGGCCAGGTGGTGGCACGGATCGGCGCGGTGCGCCTGACCGCCTATGCCAGCTGCGTGGCCAGCGGTCTGGTGCTGCTGCATTTCGCCATCACCCATCCGCTGCCACTGCTGTGGCAGGCACCTGCACCGGTGCAGTGGCTGTCGCTGGTCAACGCCACGGTCTGCACCGTGCTGCCGGTGCTGGCGATCATGCTGGCGGTGCAGCGCGTGGGTTCCTCGCTGGCAGCGCAGGTCGGTATGCTGGGGCCTGTTTCCACCATCGTGATGAGCCTATGGCTGCTCGACGAACCGATGGGGCCGGCGCAGATCGCCGGCACCGTGCTGGTCCTGCTCGGCGTGCTGCTGGTGACGCGTCTGCGCCGCTGACGCCGGACCAGGCGCGCGCGCGCATCCTGGCGGTGATCCACGCGATCCCGCCGGGACAGGTGATGGGCTATGGACAGGTAGCGATGCGCGCGGGCCTGCCGGGGCGGGCACGCCTGACGGCACGCATTCTCGGCCAGAACGATGACCCGACACTGCCCTGGCACCGCGTGCTGCGCTCTGACGGGCGCATCGCCATGGCGGAGGGGTCGGCGGGCTGGCGGGAACAGTCGCAGCGGCTGCGCGCGGAAGGCGTGGTGGTGGAGAACGGCCGGGTGCGGATGCCGGCGTCCGACCCGGCGGCGGCGCTGGATGCCGCCGTGTGGGGACCGGGCTGAGCGCGACCGGGGTCTGAACGGGCCGCACGCGGCAGTCGCCGACACGACACGACGGTGCGGCTATGATGGAGACCGTTCCATGCCGGTGTCCCCATGTTCCCGCGACTGCCAACCGTCACCAAGGCCCTGCTGATCGCCAACGCGATCCTGTTCCTGTTGCAGCAGCCGTTCCTGCTCGGCAACCAGACCTTCGAGCCGTTCATGCTGCAGCCGCTGCAGCAGGGCTTCGATGCGTTCTCCCCGGGTGGCAACTTCCAGCCGTGGCAGCTGCTGACCTACGGCTTCCTGCACGGCAGCTTCGGCCACCTGTTCTTCAACATGCTGGCCGTTTTCATGTTCGGTGCGCCGCTGGAACAGACCTGGGGCGAGAAGCGCTTCCTGCTCTACTACCTGGTATGCGTGGCCGGCGCCGGCGTCTGCCAGCTGCTGGTGGGGACGCTGCTGGAGAATCCGGCCACGGTGCTGGGCGCGTCCGGTGGTGTGTTCGGCCTGCTGCTGGCGTACGGCATGTTGTTCCCGAACCAGCGGGTGATGCTGCTGTTCCCACCGATTCCGATGAAGGCGCGCACGTTCGTGATCCTGTTCGGTGTCGGTGAACTGGTGCTGGGCATGACCGGCTGGCAGCCGGGCGTGGCGCACTTCGCGCACCTGGGTGGCATGTTGTTCGGCTGGCTGCTGATCCGCTACTGGCGCGGCCAGCCACCGTTCAACAAGCGCCGTCCCCCCGGCCCGCCGAACCGTCCGAATCATCTGCGCAGCGTCAAATGATCCGCAGGGTCATTTGATGCAGCAGGTGCCAACCGTGGTTGGCACACCCCTACAGATCCTGCAGGATCACCTGCGCGGCATTGTGGCCCGGCGCGCCGGTCACGCCGCCGCCGGGATGCGTGCCTGAACCACACAGGTAAAGCCCGGGCAGGGCACCGCGGTAGCCGGCCTGGCCGATCATCGGCCGCGCCGAGAACAGCTGGTTGGGACTGAGCGCACCGTGGAAGATGTCGCCGCCCACCAGGCCGAACGTCCGCTCCAGATCCAGCGGTGACAGCACTTGCCGACCGAGCACGCTGTCGGCGAAGCCGGGCGCATACCGATCGACGGTGGCGATCATCAGGTCGGCGACGGTATCGCGATGCGTGTCCCAATGCCTACCCCCGGGCAGGACCGGTGCCACATGCTGGCAGAACAGGCTGGCGACGTGCTGGCCCGGTGGCGCCAGCGAATCGTCGAGGGTGCTGGGAATCAGCATCTCCACGATCGGCTCGCGCGACCAGCCGTCGCGCCGCGCATCCAGCCACGCGCGGTCCATGTAGTCGAGGCTGGGCGCCATGATGATGCCGGCACTGAGGTGCTCACCGGCGCCGGGCAGGGCGTGGAAGTCCGGCAGCCGCGACAGCGCCACGTTCATCCGGAAGGTGCCCGAACCGCAGCGCCACTGCGCCATGCGTTCGCGCGTCGCCGCGGGCACCTGCTCCGGGTCCAGCAACTGCTCGTAGAGCAGTTTTGGATTGACGTTGGCCACCACCACGCGCGCGCGCAGTACGTCCCCGCCGGCCAGCTCAACGCCCACCGCGCGTCCGTGCTCGACCAGCAGCCGCTTCACGCCGGCATCCACGCGCAGTTCTGCGCCGGCCGCGCGCGCCGATGCAGCGATGGCCTGGCTGATCGCGCCCATGCCACCGATTGCATGGCCCCAGGCACCCTTCACCCCGTTGCATTGGCCGAACACGTGGTGCAGCAGGACGTAGGCACTGCCGGGCGTGTACGGACTGGCGTAGTTGCCGACGATGCCATCGAATCCGAACAGGGCCTTGATCGGCTCGCTTTCAAACCAGCGGTCCAGATAGTCGGCGGCCGACAGGGTGAACAGATCAAGCAGCTCCTGGCGCAGGGCAGGGGACAGTGCCGCCAGTTCCCGGCCGAGCCGGCCCATCCGCCACAGTGCCGGCAATGCGCGCCAGCCGCCTGCGACGCCGAGGTCCGGCGGCGCGCGCAGGGCCCAAGCGCGCAGCACGTCGGCGAAGACCTCCAGCCTCGCCTCATAGGCTGGCAGGCGCTGCGCATCCCGTTCGGAGAACTTCGCCACCTCGGCCTGGGTACGGCCGGGTGCCGACAGCAGATAGCGGCCGTCAGGCAACGGCAGGAAATTGTTGGCCGGGCGGGCGACGACGCGCAGGCCATGCGCGTGCAGCTGCAGCTCGTCGATCACCTTAGGCTGCAGCAGCGAGACGGTGTACGAGGCGACCGAGTTGCGGAAGCCCGGATGGAATTCCTCGGTGACCGCTGCGCCGCCGAGCACGCCACGGCGTTCGAGCACCAGTACTTTCCTGCCGGCACGGGCAAGATAGGCCGCGCAGACCAGGCCATTGTGGCCGCCGCCGACGATGACCGCATCCCACGCGGTCATGCGGTGCGGATCGCCGCTTCGATGGTGGCGATGTCGATCTTCTTCATCGGCATCATCGCGTTGAAGGCGCGCTTGGCCAAGGCCTTGTCCGGGCTGGTCACCGCTTCGATCAGCATGCGCGGACTGATCTGCCATGAGATGCCCCAGCGGTCCTTGCACCAGCCGCACTGGCTCTCCTGCCCGCCGTTGCCGACGATCGCGTTCCACAGGCGGTCGGTCTCGGCCTGGTCCTCGGTCTGGATCTGGAACGAGAACGCTTCGCTGTGCCTGAACGCGGTGCCGCCGTTGAGCCCGACGCAGGGAATGCCGCAGACGGTGAACTCGACCGTCAGCACGTTGCCCTCCTTGCCGTCCGGATAGTCACCCGGTGCGTGATGCACGGCCGTTACCGCGCTGTCGGGCAGGATCCCGGCGTAGAACGTGGCGGCCTCGAGTGCTTCGCTGTCGTACCAGATGCAGATCGTGTTCTTGTGGGCCATGGTCGGGTTCCGCTGCAGGACGAAGGCGCAGCGATAGCATGCCGCGTGTTAATGGCGGATCGTGCTGCATGCGCAAAAAAAAGGGCGCCCGAGGGCGCCCTTCGTGTCACGGCCGGCTGGCTCAGCGCCAGACCTTGATCTGCTCGGCATCGCTGCGCTGCATCGGCTGGCCGGCCTTGCAGCTGAAGGTGGCGCCGAACGCCGGGAGGTTGGCCAGCGTGCCGTTGGTGCGCCACATGCCCGGCGCGCGGATGTCGGCGGTCAGGCGGCGTGCGGCTTCGTTGGGCGACAGCTGCTGCGCCCACAACGCGGCCCACGCACGGAAGAAGCCCTGCTGCTGGGCCGGCTTGGCCTTCGGCTCCTGTGCGGTGTAGGCCGCCCAGGCCAGTTCCAGGCCGGCGATGTCGGCCAGGTTCTCTTCCTGGGTCAACGTGCCATTGACCTTGGCGCCCTTCACGCCCGGGAACTCATAGGCGCCGTACTGGGCGGCCACACGGCTGCCGAGCAGGGTCCAGGCCGTCTTGTCGGCCGGCGTCCACCAGCTGCGCAGTTCGCCCTTGGCATCAACCATCGCGCCCTTGGCATCGATGGCACGGGTCAGCTCGTGGCCGACCAGGCCGCCGAAGCTGCCGAACTTGTCGGCGCTGTCGGCCTTGGCGTTGAACACCGGGCCCTGCAGTATGGCCGCGGTGACGATCAGGCGGTTCTGCGCCAGGTCATAGGCCAGCGACGGCTGTTGCGGCAGCACGTCCCAGCGACGGTCGGCATTGCCCTTGCCGATGCGCTTCATCTCCTCGCGATGGCGCCAGGTCGAGGCGATCAGCATGTTGCCACCGAACGAGCCGCGGCCCATCGGCTGCACGGTGTAGTCGAGGTCGCGCAGCGGGGTGCCGATCTCGATCTTCAGCGCCGCCAGCTTGGCCTGTGCTTCAGCCTTGGCTTCGGCACTCATCCACGTGCTGTTCCTGACGGCCTCGATCTGCACCTCGCGGACCTTGTCGACGATCCATGCCGCCTGCCGGCGGTCTTCGGCCGAGAGATGGCGGGCAGCGTACTCGCGGCCGACCATCGGACCGGCCGCCACATTGATGGCATCGAGCACCGCTTCCCAGCGCTGCGGCGGCAGCGTCTGCCCGCGCAGTACGCGGCCGCGGAACTCAAACTCGGCGTCCCGGTAGGCTTTGGACAGGTACGGCGCCATCGAGTCGCCCACGCGCCAGCGCAGGTAGGCCTTCCACTGGTCCGGCTTGAGCTTGGTGACCATGCCATCCAGCTGCTGGAACAGGCCCGGGTCGGCCAGCGATACCAGATCGTCGTTCACACCCTGTACTTTCAGGAACGCCTCCAGCTGCAGGTTGCGGTAGCGGCTGTTGAGTTCCTTGGTGGAGATCGGCGCGTAGTTGTTGAACGGGTTGTTGATGCCGGCCAGCGACTGTGCATTGCGCGCCAGCTCGGTTTCCAGCGCGATCACCGCCTGCGACTCCGCATCGAGCTTGGCTGCCGGCGTACCGGTCAGCGCCAGGATCTGCTTGACGTAGGTGCGGTAGCGGCCCATCAGCGCCACGGTATCGGCATCGGTGCGGGTATAGAACGCCGGATCCGGCAGGCCCATGCCGCCCTGCATGAAGTAGCCGATATGACGGTCCAGTGCCTTCAGGTCGACGTCCGGACCGAAGTTGAAGGCGACCGGGATGCCGACCTGATGGAGTGCAGCGATCGACGCCGGCACATCCTTGGATTTCTTGATCGCATTGATGCGTGTCAGCAGCGGCGCGATCGGATTGGAGCCATCGGCTTCCACCGCCGCCTCGTCCAGGCCGCTGGCCCAGAAGTCGCCCAGCAGCTTCTGCACGTTGCCCTGCGGCGACGTCATGGCCGCATCGAGCAGTTCGCGCTGTTGCTGCCTGCTGCGCTCGACCAGCTGGCCCAGCGCGGTGGTGGCTCCTGTCTGCGGTACCGGGTTGGCCTTCAGCCAGCCAGCGTTGGTGGCGCCGTAGAAGTCGCTGCACTGGGCACTGACGGCCGGGGCGCGGGCGGCCTTTTTCTTTGCGGCGAACGCATCATGGCTCGGGACCAGGGTCGCCAGGCTGATGCCCAGGGCGATGGCAAGCGGACGGAAATTGGGCATGTAGAACGAATCCATGATGGATTGAGGGCGGGCGCACTATAGCAAGCCGCGCATGGGCGCAGCATGCACGTATCACGGTATGCCTGGCGGCCGTGGCGGGTCGCGCAAAAACAAGGGCCCGGGAGATCCCGGGCCCTTGCAGGTCTGCCTTGGCGTCAGCCGTGGCTTACCAGATCACCACCTGCTGCTCGCCGCTGCGCGCCATCGGTGCACCGGCCTTGCACTGGAACGCGGCCGCGAAGGTCGGCAGGTTCGAGGGCGCGCCCATCGCGCGGAACTGCGCCGGGGCGTGCGGATCGGTGGCCAGGCGGACCTTGGCGTTTTCCGGGGTGTACTTGGTACGCCACACGGTGGCCCAGTTGAAGAAGAAGCGCTGATCGCGGGTGAAGCCGTCGACCTTCGGATCTTCCTTGCCGGCCGAGGCCTTCTGCAGCGCATCGTAGGCCGTGGCCAGGCCACCCAGGTCGGCGATGTTCTCGCCCAGGGTCAGGTGGCCGTTCACGGCCTGGCCGTCAACCTTGTACTGGTCGAACTGCTTGACCAGCTTGCCGGTCAGGCCTTCGAAGTTCTTCTTGTCGGCCGGCGTCCACCAGTCTTCCATGTTGCCGGTCGGCCCGAAGCGCGCGCCCTGATCGTCGTAGCCATGGGTCATCTCATGGCCGATCACCGCACCGATGCCACCGTAGTTCAGCGCATCGTCTGCCTTCGGATCGAAGAACGGCGGCTGCAGGATGGCGGCCGGGAACACGATCTCGTTCTGCAGCGGGTTGTAGTAGGCGTTGACCGTCTGCGGGGTCATGCCCCACTCGGTCTTGTCCACCGGCTTGCCGATCTTGGACAGGTTGAACTTGTAGTTGAACTCGTTGGCCGCACGCACGTTGGCCAGGTAGCTGTCGCGCTGGGTCTGCAGGCCCGACCAGTCACGCCACTTGTCCGGGTAGCCGATCTTCGGAGTGAAGGTTTCCCACTTCGCGATGGCCTTGGCCTTGGTTTCCTCGCTCATCCAGCTCAGGCCCTGGATGCGTTCCTTCAGCGAGGCAGCCAGGTTCTTCACCAGTTCTTCCATCTTCGCCTTGGCTTCCGGCGAGAAGGCAACCTTCACGTACAGCTGGCCGAACGCTTCGCCGGCATCGTTCTCGATGGTGCCCAGCACGCGCTTCCAACGCGGCTTCTGTTCCTTCTGGCCGTTGAGGGTCTTGCCGTAGAACGCGTAGTTCTCCTGGACGAAGGCATCGGCCAGGTACGGCGAGGCGCCATCGACGGTGTGGAAGCGCAGGTAGGCGCGCCAGACCGACGGGTCGGTGTCGCCCAGCGCCTTGCTCACTTCCTCATGGAAGGCCGGCATCGCCAGCGAGAACTTCTCCGGCGCAGCAACGCCCTGCGACTTGAAGAACTCGGTCCAGCTGAAGTTCGGTGTCAGCTTGTCGGCGTCAGCCAGGGTGACCGGGTTGTAGTACAGCTCCACATTGCGCGACAGTTCGACGCGCGACTTGGACGCCTTGGCCAGGCGGGTCTCGAACTTGACCACGTCCTCAGCCTGCTTGGCGGCGTCGGCTGCCGGGACGCCGGACAGTTCCAGCACCTTGGCGACGTGCGCCTGGTAGGCCTTGAGCTTGTCGGCGTTCTTGGCGTCGGTGTAGTACGTGCTGTCAGGCAGGCCCAGGCCGCCCTGGCTGGCGTAGGCCAGGTTCATGGTCGAGTTCTTGAAGTCGGCCTCGGCGCCGAAGCCGAACAGCACGTTCTCGCCCTTGGCTGCGCTGGTGCGCAGGTAGTCGGCGATGGCGGCCTTGTCCTGCAGGCCGTCGATGGCGGCCAGGTCGGCCTTCAGCGGCTCGATGCCCTGGGCGTTGATCTTGGCCTCATCCATGCCGGTGGCCCACAGGTCGCCGACGATCTTCTCGATGTGGCTCGGGTTCTTGACCTGCGCGACCTGCTCGGCCAGCTGGTGCTGCACTGCCACCGAACGCTCGTCGAGGATGGTGAACGCGCCCCAGCTGGTGCGGTCGCCGGGAATCTCGTTGGCGGCCAGCCACTTGCTGTTGACGTAGTCGCCGAATGCGGTGCAGGCGTCCAGGTTGGTGTCCAGATCGCTGGGCTGGAAGGCGTTATAGGCCGGCAGCTTGCTCTCATCCAGGGTGTAGGTGGTGGCTTCGGCGGCGGCCGGGGCAGGCGCAGCGGCCTCCTTGGCCGGGGTTTCGTTCTTGCCACAGCCGGCCAGCACGGCCGACACGGCCAGGCTGAGCAGCACGATCTTGGGAGTACGCGTGATCACTATGTTTGGCCTCCAGGCCGAGTGAGTCAGGGAAGAGCCGCGGGGACGGCCGTGGGCCGAACGATACGCCGCCAGCCTACCCCGCAAGGGTGTCGAAGGTCATGGGCGGGTGCAAGGGCCTGCATCGGGCCCTGCAAAAGACAGACCCGGCAAAAGCCGGGTCTGTCGGGGTGCTGCGGACTACGGCCCTATCAGAACTTGTACTTCAAACGCACGAACGGGGTGCGGCCGTACAGGTCGTACTGGGTGGCAAAGGCAGCGGTGTTGCCGTAGCGGGTGCCGGCGCCGGTGGAGATCAGTGCCGGCTTGGTGTTGAACACGTTGGCCACGCCCACCAGGATTTCCCAGTCGGCCTGCTTGTAGCTCAACGAAGCGGTGTGATACACGCGAGCGTCGGCGACCAGGTCGCGGT
The DNA here is from genome assembly GCF_056756445.1 of Stenotrophomonas sp. STEN225. NCBI lineage: Bacteria > Pseudomonadati > Pseudomonadota > Gammaproteobacteria > Lysobacterales > Lysobacteraceae > Stenotrophomonas > Stenotrophomonas sp. STEN225. Next base: position 109,952 of record NZ_JBRRBV010000001.1, read on the forward strand.
ACGAGTCCGGACGGCCCTGGTAGGTGAAGCGCGAGTTGAGGTTGGTGTTCTCGGTCTTGCCGATGTACTGGGTCAGCCAGTTGTATTCCCAGTCGCCGCGGGTCAGGGTCAGGCCCAGGTTGGCAACCAGGTCCGGACGGCCGATCAGGCCAAGCTGATCCGAGGAGGCCAGGCCGCTGGCCTCGGCGCTGTCGAACAGCTGTGCCACGTCTTCCACGGTGTAGGTGACCTGCGAATCCAGGGCGAACTTGCCGAAGCCGAACTCATGTTCCCAGTTCAGGGTCATGTCCCAGCCGCGGGTACGCTGCTGGTTGATGTTCAGGTACTGGGCGTAGATGTTGCGGATCGAATTCGCGTCCGGGCCGGTGGTCGGGTTGCGCTCCAGCAGGTCGCAGTAACGGTTCGGGAAGGTGTTCGAGCCGTAGCAGCCGGTGGTGATGTCCAGTGCGCCCAGCGAGGTGATCTGGCCGCGGATATCGTAGTCGAAGTAGTCGATCGCCACGCTCAGGTCAGCGAACGACGGAGTGAACACGATACCGGCGCTCTTGGCGCGGGAGGTTTCCGGAACCAGGTTGCCGGCGCCGCCGCTGGTGAACACGGTGGCACTGGAGCCTGCGCCGATGTAATCGCCCGGGATGCCGGCGGCACCGCAGTTGGCACGGATGTTGGTGTTGTCGCTCTCTTCCCAGCGGATGCAGGGATCGATCGCGGTCTGGGACTGGAAGCCGGTCTGGTTGCCCAGGTACAGCTCGTACAGGCCCGGTGCACGATAGGAGGTACCGACGGTACCGCGCAGACGCAGCGACGGGATGATCTGCCAGTTCAGGCCCGCCTTCCAGACCTTGTCGCTGCCGCTGACCGAGTCGTACTTGAAGATGCGGCCCGAAGCGTTGGCGGTGAGCGATTCGATACCGGTGACGCCCTTGATCAGCGGGATGTCGAACTCGACGAAGGCTTCCTTCACCTTGTCGTTACCCTTGGTCACGTCGGCCGTCGAGGCACCCCAGAGATCCTTGTAATTGGCGTCCGGCGTATCTTCGATGGAGTAGTAGCGGTACTCCAGGCCGAACGCAGCACCCAGCGCACCTGCGGGAAGGTCGAACAGTTCACCGGAGAAGATCGCATTGACCGTCACCGTGTCATAGGTGGTCTTGCCGGTGGCGGTGATGCCCAGGATGTCGACCAGTTCGTCAACCTTGGCGCCGCTCAGGTAGCCCGGGTCGAAGTAGTTCGCTGCCGGCGTTTCGCCAGCGTTCGGATTGGTCAGGTCGCCGGTGATCGAGTTACGGATGCCCAGCGAGCTGTACTTGCCGCTGGAGCGGCTGGCATTGGCATTGACTTCCCAGCCCCAGCTGCCGGTGAACAGGCCATCGAACTTGTTCGCCAGGTAGTAGTAGTCGACCTCGGTCTGCGAGGACGACTTGAACGGCAGGACGGGCTGGGCGTAGCCATTGGTGGTGCCCGGGGCCTCGACAGTCGGGAAGAACTGGCGCCACTGGAAGTTGTTGGTCTTGCGGTTGTTGTAGAGGAACTGGGTCTTCCAGTTGAACCCATCAAAACCGAAGTCCGAAGCGAAGTAGGCCGACTTGCGCTCCTGGCGGTTGATGATGTGAGCCTGACCCCATGCATCGAAGTTCAACGGTTCTTCGTAGTAGGCGACCGGGCTGCCGTTGGCGTAGGTGCGGTTGGCGCGCGGGCGATAGCCCGGGAACGGACCCACGGTGCTGCCGTCCGGCGAGGGAATGTAACGGATCGGCGAGTCGTACTCATCGATGACGTTGATGAGCAGGTTGTTGCAGTTCGCAAGCTTGGTCCCGGCGGTGATCGAATGATCCTGCCGGTCGATGCGGTTGCCGTTGGCGTCCTTGATCAGATCATTGCCGCAGTTCAGGAAGTCGCGGTCGCCGCGGGTCAGCTCGTTGTGGCGGTACCATTCGACGGCAGCGACGATGCTGCCCTTCTCGAAGTTCCAGCCATTGGCAAGCGAGCCCTGGAAGACTTCACCGCCACCTTCGGTCGGGATACGGCCGGTGACCGTCAGCTCCGGGCGCTCGAAATTCTTCTTGGTGATCAGGTTGACCACGCCGGCCACGGCGTCGGAACCGTAGATGGACGAGGAACCGTCCTTCACGATTTCCGCACGCTGCAGGATGGCGGTGGGAATGACGTTCAGGTCGAATGCGCCGACCGCGCCGCGGGTACCGGCCGGGCCCGGACGCTGGCCGTCCAGCAGCACCAGGGTGCGGTTGGCACCCAGGCCGCGCAGCGAGAACGTCTGCACGCCGGTACCACCGTCAACGACGAAGCCACCGAACTGGTGGGTGATCTGGGTTTCAGCAGCACCGATAGCGGACTTCTGCAGGAACTCGCCCACCGACACCTGGCCTTGGGCAGCGTTGTGCTCGGTGTCGATGGTGAACACCGGCGACGACGTTTCGTAATCCGCACGACGGATCAGCGATCCGGTGACGGTGATCTTGTCAAGGTCGGTGGCGCGCTGGTTGTGGGAGGAAGTGCTTGACGCCGCGGCTTCCTGCTGGGTGGTCTCCTGGGCCAGGGCCGGTGCGGCCTGCAGGCAGGCCAGCACAGCAAGAGTGAGCGGGACGCGGCTTGGCTTGATGTGGCGGTTGGCGTTGCGCATTTCGATGTGATCCCCACTTGTTATGCTTCGGTTAATGGAGTGTATGTGCCGCGTAAAGTAAATGCAACATGAATGGAGAATTGCTGTAACCCGTTGTTGCTAAGGGGAAATTCAGTGAACGGCGCATGAAAAAACCCCGCCGGGTTCAAGCCAGCGGGGTCCATGAACGGGCCAGCGTCCGGTTGCTTACAAGCCGCCCGGTCCGCACTCCTTGCTGAGGAAGTCCGCCATCAGCGGCAGCGTCGCGCGGTAGTGGCTGGGGTACCACGGCATGCTGTGCGGCATGTCCGGAATCAGTTCGAAGCGTGCGGGCACCTTGTCCTTGACGCCGTTGTAGAAATTCCTGGCGTGGGACGCGGGGGTGCGCACATCGCGGTCTCCCACGAAGGTCAGCAGGGGGATGGCGGCCTTGGCGGTGTTCTGCATCGGGTCCATGCCCTTCACGGTCTGTCCCTGCAGGATGCGCTGCAGACGGTTCTCGCTCCAGGAAACACCCAGGCGGGCGAGGTCGGTTACGGGGGCGCCGGCAATAGCGCATTGATAGGGCGACGGGCTGCGCACGACCGCAGCGGCCGAGGCGAAGCCGCCGTAGGAATAGCCGAAGATCGCGATGCGGTCCTTGGCCGCTATCCCCTGCTGCACAAGCCAGGCAGCCGCATCATCGTTGTCGTCCTGCATCGTCAGGCCCCACTGCTTGTCGCCGGCGATCCAGTGCTCACGCCCGAACCCGGTTGAGCCGCGGTACTGCGGCCGGATCACCGCGTACCCGCGCGAGGTGAAGAACGGTACCCAGCCGGACGCATCCCAGCCGGTGTAGTCACGGGCCCAAGGGCCGCCGTGCGGATGGACCAGCGCCGGCAACGCCGCGTCACCGTTCTTCCAGCCTGCGGGCAGGTCGACGATGGCGGGAATCTTGCGGCCGTCGCGGGCCGTGTACGTCACCCAGCGCTGCTCGCCGATCTGCTTGCCGTCCACCCAGGGGCGTTCGCTGCCGAGTGTTGTGACCTGCTTGCGATCCACCAGGATCTGGTAACTGGTGGGCGAGCTCGCGCTGTTGGTGGTGAACAGCACGCGGGACAGATCATCGTTGTAACCGGTGATGGCGATGTACTTGCCCGGATACGCCTGCTTGAGGCCGTCGTACAGGGCCTTCATCTGCGGATCGACATAGACCGCTTCACGGCGCGGGCCGTCGACATAGAAGCCCAGCACCTGGTTGAAGTTGCTGGGCTTGGTGCCCAGGATCAGGCCGCCGATCGGATACTCGGGATGAGCCGCCAGCGGTTCGTTGTCAAACGTTCTGCTGGCTGGGTCGTACAGTCGGGCCTGTACCTGGTCGGAGAACTTGTCGGTGAGGATGTACAGCTTGCCGTTCTGGTCATCGATGCCGACCACCTCCATCGTGTAGCGATCGGACAGGCGGGTGGTCAGCGTGTCGTGCTTCTCGAACTGGCCGCTGGCCTTGTTCTTGACCAGGATCTGCTGCTCGTAGTCGTTCGAGCCGGCCGGCTCGATCTGCGTACGCGTCAGCAGCTCGCCGTTGCGCGGGTGGAACAGGCCCGGGGTGGAGCGGGCGTCGCCACGGAACAGCAGCTCGGTCTGCCCGGTCTTGAGGTTGAACAGGTAATAGCTGGCCGAAAAATTGGTCTGGTTGATCTGCGAGATGATCACCTTGTCCGGATCCAGCGGAAGCGAATGCACCAGGGACGCGGTGCCGGCCAGCTCCAGGCAGCGCTGGGTCTGTTCGCTGATGCCGAGCTTGCGGGTGTTGTCCGCGAAAGCCTCGTCGAACTTTGTCTGGCTGCTGTCGGTGAGGAATGCCTTGGACAGGAACGTCTTGGTTGAGCCGACCGAGTTGCCTTCACCGCAGCCGGACAACTGCGCGGTCAGCTCCTGTCGGCCGATCACCAGGCTGCGACCCGCCTTGAGCGCGCTGGCGGCAATGAACTTCATGCGATCACCGGAAGGCGTGATCGCCACGGGCGCCGAACCGGGCACGTCCAGGTTCCAGTTGGCCAATGCGGTATCGCCATTGTTGCTGCCCGGCGCAGCAATGATTGCAACCAGCTGCTTGCCGTCAGGGCTCATGCTGACAGACTGGATGGCCGGGATCTTGGCGAAATCCTCGACCGGCAACGGTGTGGCGGAGGCGTGGATGACGTGCAGGCCAAGCAGCAGTGCGGTGGTGGCACCCAGGCGGGCACGCGTGAGGCGGGTTTCCATGATCGACAGTTCCTTGTGGCGATTCGCATCAAGATGACCGGAAGATGAACGAGTGCTGCCCTTCCGTCAACTGCACGTGAAAGTTTCCACCTGTGCACCCAGCGGGGCAGAGAGGCAACAACGCCGCCGTGGGGCGCCGACTTGAGAATCCATGCGCGGATCTGGGCAATCCTGAATCAAGTCAGCTTGCGCCCAGCTTGTATGATGTCGGGTTCTCCTTCCTGACTTTCCGCCGGAGCCCGCAGTGAACAGTCCGACCCGTCGTCCCCATGCAAGCCAGGTGCAGAAGGGGCTGGCACCGCACGCGCGCATCCGCAACGTGATCGCGGTCGGCTCGGGCAAGGGCGGTGTCGGCAAGTCCACCACGGCCGTCAATCTGGCGGTGGCGCTGCAGCAGCTGGGCGCGCGGGTGGGCGTGCTCGATGCGGACATCTATGGCCCCAGCGTTCCCGCCATGCTGGGCCTGTCCGGCCGCCCGGAAAGCCCGGACAACAAGAGCATCGAACCGCTGCGTGCCTTCGGCGTGGACACCATGTCGATCGGTTACCTGATCGAGGAAGACACGCCGATGATCTGGCGTGGGCCGATGGCGACCTCGGCAATGACCCAGCTGTTCAACGACACCCTGTGGGACGACCTCGACTTCCTGTTGATCGACCTGCCGCCCGGCACCGGTGACATCCAGCTGACGCTGACCCAGAAGATTCCGCTGGCCGGTGCGGTGATCGTCACCACGCCGCAGGACATCGCCACGCTGGATGCGAAGAAGGCACTGAAGATGTTCGAGAAGGTCGAAGTGCCGGTGCTGGGCATCGTCGAGAACATGGCGGTACATACCTGCAGCCAGTGCGGCCACGTCGAGCACCTGTTCGGCGAGGGGGGCGGGGAGCGCATGGCGGCGCAGTACGGCGTGCCGCTGCTGGGATCGCTGCCGTTGCAGATCGGCATCCGTGAGCAGGGTGACGCAGGCACACCGATCACCGCCGCGCAGCCGGATTCCCTGCCGGCCCAGGCCTATCGCCACGCTGCGCAGCGGCTCATCGAGGAAGTGGGCAAGCGCCCGCGTGCCTCGATCCCGATCCTGTCGTCGCTGCTGTAGGGACCGGCCGGGGAGGGCGGTGGCGCCCGGCCCCCTGCTAGAATCCTCGCGCCCCCTCGCACCCAGGACAAAGCATGAGCATCAAGAGTGACCGTTGGATCCGCCGCATGTCCGAACAGCACGGCATGATCGAGCCGTTCGAGGCCGGGCAGGTGAAGCAGGTCAACGGCCAGCGCATCGTCAGCTACGGTACCTCCAGCTACGGCTACGACGTGCGTTGCTCGCGCGAGTTCAAGGTGTTCACCAACATCAACTCGACCATCGTGGACCCGAAGCACTTCGATTCGGGCAGCTTCGTCGACATCACCGCCGACGAATGCATCATCCCGCCCAACAGCTTCGCGCTGGCGCGTACCGTGGAGTATTTCCGCATTCCGCGCGACACCCTCGTGGTGTGCCTGGGCAAGAGCACCTACGCGCGTTGCGGCATCATCGTCAACGTCACTCCGCTCGAGCCGGAGTGGGAAGGCCATGTGACCCTGGAGTTCAGCAACACCACGCCGCTGCCGGCGCGCATCTACGCCAACGAAGGCGTGGCCCAGATGCTGTTCTTCCAGGCGGCGGCCGATGATATCTGCGAAACGTCCTACAAGGACCGTGGTGGCAAGTACCAGGGCCAGACCGGCGTCACCCTGCCGCGCACCTGACGGACCGGTAGCGCCGGGCCATGCCCGGCGTCGCTCGATCGAAGGCGGCGCTTGCGCCGCCTTCGCTTATTTGCCGCGGCCGAACAGCATGGCGATGCCGACGCCGACCAGGGCCACCGGCCACCAGGTCAGCAGCAGCTTGGACAGGTTCAGGTGCGTCCAGCCCAGGTTGCTGGCAAGCATGAACAGGCCGATCAGGATCAGCAGGATGGCGGCGACGAGGTTGAATCGCATCGTGTCGGCACGGTCTCAGGAGTGGGCCGGATATCCTAGCCGTTCCTTCCAGTAGGCGACATGCTGCTGCAGGGCGTCCGGTTCGTAGCGGTGCGCAGGACCGCTGCCCCACACCGGTCCCGGCCACGCCGGATCGCCTTCGTGGCGGCCGATCACGTGGAAATGCAGCTGGCGCACGATGTTGCCCAATGCGCCGATGTTGATCTTCTCCACCCCGTCGGAGCCCTTCAGGGCCTTGCAGGCGCGGTTGAGTTCGGTGCGCAGCTTGTCCTGCTGGTCGCCGTCCAGTTCGATCCACTCCGTTACCCCGGCCAGACGCGGCACCAGGATCAGCCAGGGAAACCGTTCGTCGTTCATCAACCGCACTTGCGACAGCGGGCCTTGCGCCACCAGAACGCTGTCGGTGGCCAGGCGGGAATCAAGTTCGAAATCGCTCATCCAAGATGCTCCGTGAAGAAGTCCAGGGTGCGTTGCAGCGCCAGGGTGGCGCTGTCTGGATCATACGCATGTCCGACTTCGCGGTTGAAGGCATGGTCGGCCGGGTAGACATAGGTCGCCATCTGCGGCAGCTTCTGGCGATGCGCCTCCACGGCCTCCGGCGGGATGCTGCGGTCCTGCGCGCCGAAGTGGAAGATCACCGGCGCCTTCGGTGTCTCGTCCAGATACTGCACGTTGCGTGCGCCGTAATAGCTCACCGAGGGCAGGCCGAGGCGCAGCGCGGACAGCATCGCCACCGTTCCGCCCCAGCAGTAGCCGACCGTGCCGACCTTGCCGAAGGGGGCAAGCCGGGTTGCTGCGGCGCGCACCACTTCCAGTGCCCGTTCAATGCCCAGAGCACTTACCCGTTCCAGGCCCTGTTTCACCCCTTCAGGGTCATAGGGCAGGGCGTCGGGGTCGGCGTCCGGGCCATCGACCAGGTCGAAGAACGACGGCGCCAGCACGGCATAGCCTTCGGCGGCGAAGCGCTCGGCCACGCCACGGATGTGCGGATTGGCGCCGAAGATCTCCTGCACGACCACCAGGCCGCCACGCGGCGTGCCCGCCGGCAGGGCCTGCCAGGCCCGGACCGGGCCATGATGCGTATCCAGGGTGATCCATTCGGACATCGTCGGGTTCCTCGTAGCAGTGGACAGACCTGCATTGTCGGCGCTGGGCGGGTTAGCGCGGCGTCTGCGGCTGTGCGTGATCGGGCGGCTGATGCATCAAGCGACGTCGGATCGCGACTCGATCGAATGCGTCGCGGACGATCCTGCCAGGGATTCTGGCATCTGATTCGGTCTGGCTCTGACAGTAGATTCAGTAAAGCACCTGCTGAAGCCAAGAGGGCGAGCAGATAGCATTTCGTTCGCGGAACTCCAGTCTGGAGGGGCGATATGGGACTGATCATAACTCGGCATGTTTCCGGGGCGCGGCGTGAAGGCGCAGGCGCCCGATAAATGGAGTTTCATGAAATGAAAAAGGAATTTCGCCTTCTGTGTGCATTGGGGATGGCAACAATGCACACGGTGGCTATGGCCAACCAATCGTCGTACCAGGACCGCCAGATGGCGTCATCGGATGGCAGGCAGTGGGTTGAGCGGACGGTGCGCCTCTCTGATTTCGAAGGCGGCGACGTGGCTGTCCAGGTGCGCCTTTTCAAGGATGGAAAGGGCGGTTCTGTATATCGTTACGATGATCAGAATGAAGCCACAAAGCTCTACCACCAGGCCGCCTGCGAAGTCATGAACTCCAAGGCGCGCCGTGGCGAAACCGTGATATCTGGCGAGTCGGCCGTCGTTGGTTGGTCCTGTGAGGGTGATTCAGATCCGGCGGAGGATTCGAATCCAGCCTCCAGCGACATGACGCAGCCCAAGGCGGGGTACTACGTTTTTGCATTGGCGACCAGTGGGAGTGCGCCAATCGGAGTCAATTTCAATTCGGTGGGTACTGCTCGTTTCCAGAGTTCATTGGCAGGGAAATCCACAGGAACTCTCTCGCTTGATAATGGGCGCTGCATGACCTCCGCGAGCGATGAATACGCGGGCCCATTCACGGGTTCTTACACACTTCAGGTGGTGTGTATTGGTGTGAGGCGAGGCGTTATCCCAACTGCTGCGTCAGCATGCATTCCGCGGGTTTGCTCAACAAACAACGGATCAATCAACGTCTATTGATGTCGCAATCAACGCTCCGGTGCGGCCGTGGCGACGGTGGACCGTGAGACGATTGCCTCTCCGTGAGCGTCGAGCCGTCGGAGCGTGTTCCGCCGGGTCGAGCCGGAGCTCCAGCTCATGCCGCCGGGGGCCTTGACGCATTCACGAGTACCCCGCTGATGGAGATGGCACGTGGGGCAGAATCCTGGGCGCTCCCCTCAGTACACCCCGGGGCCGTTCAGAGCGCGGCCCTCAACCCCGGTATACTGGCGCCCTTTCAGGCCCCGGCCCCCAGGAACCCCTGCCACTCCGGCAGGGGCCCAGGCCCCCAGAGTCCCGCGATTCCATGTCCCAGCTGAACCCCAAAGTCGGCTTCGTCAGCCTTGGCTGCCCGAAGGCCCTTGTCGATTCCGAGCGCATCCTGACCCAGCTGCGGTCGGAGGGATACGACATCGTCCCGTCCTATGACTCGGCCGACGTGGTGGTGGTCAACACCTGCGGCTTCATCGACTCGGCGGTGACGGAGTCGCTGGACGCCATCGGCGAGGCGATGAACCAGAACGGCAAGGTCATCGTCACCGGCTGCCTGGGCAAGCGCCCCGAACAGATCCGTGAGGCGTACCCGAACGTGCTGGCGGTGTCCGGCCCGCAGGACTACCAGAGCGTGATGGAGGCGGTGCATGAGGCGCTGCCGCCCCGGCATGATCCGTTCGTGGACCTGGTGCCCGACTACGGCATCAAGCTGACCCCGCGCCACTACGCCTATCTGAAGATTTCCGAAGGCTGCAACCACGCGTGCAGTTTCTGCATCATTCCGTCGATGCGCGGCAAGCTGGTCTCGCGCCCGGTCGATGAAGTGCTGCGCGAAGCCGAGCGCCTGGTCCGGGGCGGTGTGCGTGAGCTGCTGGTGGTATCGCAGGACACCTCCGCCTACGGCGTGGACGTGAAGTACGCCGAGAAGATGTGGCGCGACAAGGCCTACCAGACCCGCCTGAAGGCGCTGTGCGAGGGCCTGTCCGAACTGGACGCGTGGGTGCGCATGCACTACGTGTACCCGTACCCGCACGTGGATGACGTGGTGCCGTTGATGGCCGAGAACCGCATCCTGCCGTACCTGGACATTCCGTTCCAGCACGCCAGCCCGCGTATCCTGCGACTGATGAAGCGCCCCGGTGCGGTGGAAAAGACGCTGGAGCGCGTGCAGAACTGGCGTCGCATCGCGCCGGACATCACCGTGCGTTCGACCTTCATCGTCGGTTTCCCGGGCGAGACCGAAGCGGAGTTCGAGGAGCTGCTGTCGTTCCTCGATGAGGCGCAGCTGGACCGCGTGGGTGCGTTCGCGTATTCGCCGGTCGAAGGTGCTACCGCCAACGCTCTTCCGGACCCTGTCCCGGAAGAGGTGAAGCAGGAGCGCCTGGCGCGCTTCATGGAAAAGCAGGCACAGATCTCGGCCGCACGTCTGGAGGCCAAGATCGGCACGGTGCAGCAGTGCCTGGTCGATGCCATCGAAGGTGACATCGCCGTGGCCCGTTCCAGGGCCGATGCACCGGAAATCGATGGACTGGTGCATATCCAGAATGCCGACCAGGTGCCGCTGCGCGTAGGCGAATTCATCAACGTGGAAATCACCGAGAGCGACGAACACGATCTGTATGGCGACGCGCTGCCGCCGACCACGCGCCCGGCCTTCGACCTGAAGGTGCTCTGATCATGGCCGAGGGTGCTGCCGGCCACGCTGGCAGCCCTCGGCGATTCGTGCCGCCGCCGCGCGCGGCGGTGGACCCGGCGGTGTTCGATCATCCGCTGTTTGCCCGGGTGCGTGCCTTCCGCGATCTTCTGTCCGGCGACCGCTGGCCGACCGTTGCCGAGCTGGATGCGCGGCTGGCGTTGCGCGGGCGGCGACTGGTCGAGCAGGATGCGGCGTTGCTGGCCGATGGCCTGCACTACGAAACGCGCATCGCGCAGGGGCGTATCGCCACCCGTGCGGCGAGCTGGCACGATCTGTTCAATGCATTGATGTGGGCGTGTCACCCGCAGCTGAAGCACGCGCTCAACAGGCGGCAATGCCTGCACGTCGCCACGATGCCAACGGGTCAACGTAATCGCGCGCAGGCGGCGCTGACCCAGTTCGACGAGACCGGCGTGATCGTGTGCGTCCAGGACGATGCGCTGATCGCTGCGTGGGACGCCCACGACTGGCCGATGCTGTTCGCGCCGCCGCACTGGCAGGCCGGTCGCATCACCATCGCCGCGGTGTTCGGCCATGCACTGATGGAACAGGCGTTGCTGCCGGGGCGCCTGCTGGTCGGCAAGTGCGTGGTGGTGCGCGGCGATGATGAGGGTGCCTGCATCGAGACCGTGGCCCGGGCGATCGAGCAGGGCGCGACGGTGACCGATCCGCTGCAGCTGCGCCCGCTGCCACTGGCCGGAATCCCCGGCTGGCACCCGCAGCAGGACGCCGCCTTCCATGGCAACGCCGACTACTTCCGCCCGCTGCGGCAGGGCCGCCTGTACCCGCCGCCGCTCTTGCCCCGGTAGCGCCGGGCCATGCCCGGCGCTGGATTGACAGCAACGCCGGGAGGGCTCGGTGTTACGAAGACGGGTACTCGACGCTGATCACCGCGAAAGTGAACCGGCCGCCCGGCAGTTCCACCGAGAATTCATCGTCCAGGCGCTTCTTCAGCACGGCCCGCGCCAGCGGCGAGTCGATGCTGATCCAGCCCAGGCCGGCGTCGGTTTCATCCGGCCCAACGATGCGGTAACGGCTGGTCTCACCACTGTCGATGTTCTCCAGTTCGATCCATGCACCGAAGAACACCGCTTGTGGATCGGTCGGCGTGGTATCGACCACACGCAGCGATTCGAGCCGCTTGGTCAGGTAGCGCACGCGGCGGTCGATTTCACCCAACTGCTTCTTGCGGTAGGTGTACTCGGCGTTCTCCGAGCGGTCGCCCTCGGCGGCGGCGGCGGCCAGCGCCTTCACCACCTCGGGCCGGCGTACCCGCCACAGGTCGTCCAGCTCGGCTTTCAGCCGGGCGTGGCCGGCGGCGGTGATCAGGGCGGTGCTTTTCTCTGCGGGCGGACGCCAACGGGACATGTAATACAGCTTCTTCTCAGGAATACGAAAGGGCCTCAGCGCTTGCCGCCGAAGATGCCGCCCAGGATGCCGCGCACGATCTGGTTGCCCAGCTTGGTCCCGACCGTGCGCGTGGTCTGCTTGGCCATGGTTTCAATCATGCCCTGGCGACGCTTGGTGCCGAAGATCGCATCCTTGATCGCCTGGCCGAATCCACCTTCCTGTGCCTCGTCCTGCTCGCGGCTGCGCGCGGCCGGGGTCTGGGCCTGCTCCACGCTCTTCTGCGCCCGCTGGGCCAGCAGCTCGGCGGCCGATTCACGGTTGACCGCCGTGTCGTAGCGGCTGCCGACCGGGCTGCCGGCACGCACCTGTGCGCGCTCGGCCTCGGTGACCGGCCCCATCCGGCAGCGGGGCGGCGCGATCATCGTCTGCTGGACCGGCATCGGCACGCCCTTGTCCTGCAACGTGGAAACCAGTGCTTCACCGGTGCCGAGCTGGCTCAGCACCTTGGCGACATCCAGCTTCGGGTTCGGCACGAAGGTTTCGGCGGCGGTCCTGACCGCCTTCTGGTCGCGCGGCGTGAAGGCCCGCAGCGCGTGCTGCACGCGGTTGCCGAGCTGGCCCAGGATGTTGGAGGGCACGTCGTCGGGGAACTGCGAGCAGAAGTACACGCCCACGCCCTTGGAGCGGATCAGCCGCACCACCTGCTCGATGCGCTGCACCAGCGAGGATGGCGCATCGTCGAACAGCAGGTGGGCCTCGTCGAAGATGAACACCAGCTTGGGCTTGTCGAGGTCGCCCACTTCCGGCAGCTGTTCGAACAGTTCCGACAGCAGCCAGAGCAGGAAGGTCGAGTACAGCTTGGGCTTGAGCACCAGCTGGTCGGCGGCGAGGATGCCGATCACACCGCGGCCGTCGTGATTGACCCGCATGATGTCGGCCAGTTCCAGTGCCGGCTCGCCGAAGAAATTCTCACCGCCGTCCTGCGCCAGCCGCAGCACGGCACGCTGGATCGCTGCGATCGACTGCGCGCTGACCAGTCCGTACTCGGTGGAAATGTCCTTGCGCTCTTCGGCGACCAGGCCGAGCAGGGCCCGCAGATCATCCATGTCCAGCAACAGCAGGCCGCGGTCGTCGGCCAGCTTGAACACGATGTCCAGCACGCCGGCCTGGGTGTCATTCAATTCGAGGATGCGCGCGAGCAGGGTCGGCCCCATCTCGCTGACGGTGGTGCGCACCGGGTGGCCGAGTTTTCCGTACAGGTCCCAGAAGATGGCCGGGCTGCCCGCCGGCGCATAGTCGGCCACGCCGATGTCCGCGGCGCGCTTCAGCAGCGCTTCGCTGTCCGTGCCGGGCACGGCCAGGCCGGACACATCGCCCTTCACATCAGCGAGGAACACCGGAACCCCGAGCCGCGAGAATCCTTCTGCCAGGGTCATCAGGGTCACGGTCTTGCCGGTGCCGGTGGCGCCCGCCACCAGCCCGTGGCGGTTGCCGAGTTTCGGCAGCAGGGTGACGGCCACATCGTCGGTGATGCCTTTGCCGAGCAGAATCGGATCCATGGTCCAGCCCTTGTGGTGAATGCGCCCAATGTTAACCGGCAGCGATGACGGCCCGAAGGTCGGCTTGCCCCGACCTTGGCGGCGCCGCTACTCTGCCTGCCTGTTTCGCACACAGTGCCAAAAATGCCCGTTCCTGTCCTGATTTCCCGCACCTGGCCGTTGCTGGCCCTGGCTGGCCTGGTTTCCCTGGCCCCCGATGCCCACGCCCAGCGGGTTTCCGCCCGGGACAAAGTGAAGGTAGATGCCCTGCAGCAGCGCATGACGGCTGCCGAGAAGCGTTACAGCGATGCGCTGCTGCTGGTGGCCAACGCCGACCCCAAGGGCAGCAACGAGGCCGACGCGGCGCTGGAGGACATGGAGGATGTCATCAGTGAGTGCGTGAAGCAGAAGGGTTGCCAGATGAGCAACATGCTGGCCACCTACAAGCGCCTGCTCAAGCGCGATGCCGATGCGGCCGCGGAAGACGAGGGCGGTGAACTGCCCGCCGAGCGGCTGGAAGCCGACCCCGACCATATCGGTCCGTTGACCGCCGACGTGCCGGAAGCCGCACGCGCAGCGGCACTGCTCAACGACAAGCGGCACGCCTTCGACAACATGGTCGAGTACAACCCGGCCGTCCAGGCCGGCATCCGCCGCTGGCTGACCGACATGCGTCCGGCGCTGCTGACCAGCTACGAGAACTACCAGAACCTGCGTGCCGTGATGTGGCCGGAGTGGGAGAAGCGCGGCCTGCCCGAAGCGCTCCTGTTCGGCATCATGGCCAAGGAATCCAATGGGCGCGTGCATGCGTCCTCGCGCGCTGGCGCCGCCGGCCTGATGCAGTTCATGCCGGCCACCGGGCGGCGTTTCGGCCTCGGTCCGGACGGCACCGGTTTCGATACCCGCTTTGATGCCCACAGCGCTGCTGAAGCCAGTGCGACCTATCTCAACGAGCGCATGCGCGAGCTCAACAACAACATCGAGTTGTCGCTGGCCGGGTACAACGGGGGTGAAGGGCGCGCCCTGCGCGTGGCGCGCGAGAATCCGGGGCAGAGCTTCTGGGTCGACCGTGTCTACAACCAGTTCCCCGGTGAAACCAAGGATTACGTGCCGATGGTGATTGCTGCGGCGTGGATCTTCCTGCACCCCCAGCAGTACGGCGTGGAGTTCCCGAAGATCAGCGCGCAGCCGGCCACCCTGCGCCTGGCGCGCTCGACCACCATCTACGAGCTGACGATCTGCCTGGGCAGCCACGGCACCCGTGATGGCTACATGCGTGCGCTGCGCAACCTCAATCCGCGTTATGAGGCTGATGGCTGGATTCCGGCCGGCACCCTGATCAACGCAACCACCCGCATCGCGAGCCTGTATCAGCGCAACTGCGTGAGCGGACCGCGTGCCGACCTGGCGCGCACCCTGATCACGGCCGACCTCAATGCCGCCATCGTGCGGCCAAGCGCTGCCAGCTACACCGGCAGCGTGGCGGTGGGCGGCGTGGTGCCGGTGGCCGATGCAGCCAGTTCGACCAGCGTACCGACCGCACCGGTGGCGGCAGTGGCCGCGCCTCGGCCGGCACCGGCCGCGCGACCGAAGCCGGCACGCAGCTACAAGGTCGGCCGCGGCGAGACGCTGGGCCGCATCGCGGCCAAGTTCCAGTGCGACGTTCCGACGCTGGCACGCGCCAACGGTCTGAAGGCACCGGCCTACAGCCTGCGCCACGGCCAGGTGCTGAAGCTGCAGGGCTGCGAAAAGTAATCTCCACGACCTCTGGAACTGCCATGGACCTTGAAGCAACCCGCAACCTGTTCGCCAATCTGCGCGAAAACACCGACTGGGACATCAGCGGCCCGCTGCTGTGGGGCTATTTCTTCGTGCATTCCACTGCCGAGCCGCTGCAGGCACTGGCCGCGCATCTGCAGGCGCAGGGCTACACCCTGGTGGAGGTGTTCGAGCAGGAGCCGGACGAGGGGGACGCGCCGTTCCACGTGCTGCATGTGGAGCGCGTGGAGGTCCACGACGAAGCGTCGCTGGATCGCCGCAACCAGGAGCTGGCAGCGCTGGCAGCGCAGATGGGTGTGGAAGACTACGACGGCATGGACGTCGGCCCGGCCCCCACCCTGCAGTAGGGGCCTGTGCGTAGTGCCGGGCGCGTGCCCGGCGCTGCGCAGCAACCCGGTGGCGGGATTGTCAGCGCAGCGTGGCCAGGGCCTGGCCCAGCTGCACCGGTGACTCCGCAGCCAGGTGTGGAGCGAACTCCGCCACGCCCGGCGGCAGCAGCACGACCACGGTCGAGCCATAGTTGAAGCGTGCCATCTCCGCGAAGCGCTCCAGGCGGATGCCCTGGCCGCGATAGTCCTTGCGGGTGATGCGGTCACCGTACTGAGGGATCTCCTCGCCGCTCCACACTGTCTCCACGCCGGAGACCAGCAGCGCGCCGACCATCACGCTCACCATCGGGCCGAAGCTGGTATCGAAATGGCAGACCAGGCGCTCGTTGCGTGCGAACAGGCGTGGCACGCCTGCCACGGCGGCCGGACCCACGCTGAAAAGGCGGCCTGGCACATGCACGGTCTCGCGCAGGGTGCCGGTCCAGGGCATGTGCACACGGTGGTAGTCGCGCGGGGACAGGTAAACGGTCGCGTACAGGCCGTCGTTGAACGGCTTGGCGTCCTCGGCGCTGCCCAGCAGCTCGGCGGCGGTGAACGACTGGCCCTTGGCCTGGAAGATGCGGCCGGCCTCGATGTTGCCGAGCTGGCTGACACGGCCGTCGGCTGGCATCACCAGGGTGCGCGGATCGGCATCGGCCACGCGTGCACCCGGTTTCAGCGCACGGGTGAAGAACTGGTTGAAGGTGGCGTAACTGCGCGGGTCGGGGTTGGCGGCTTCGTCCAGATTGACGTTGAACCTGCGGCTGACGGTGTCGATCAGCCAGCGCGACACGCGCGGGTTGTCCGAGTACGCCAGCGAGCGCGCCATCGAGGACAACAGGCGATGGGGCAGGGCGTATGTCAGGGCGGTGGTGAGGCTCATGGGGCGGTTTTCTCGGTCAGCTTCTGCAGGTCGCGGGCGATCGCCGGCGCGTTGAACGGGGGGCGCACCAGGCCGGCGAGCCGGCCCTGCGGATCGAGCACGGCCAGGCTGGCCGAGTGCTCGACGGTGTAATCCTCGGGATTCTCATCGAAATGCTTGCCCGGCACCTTCTGGAACACGAAGCCCAGTGCGGTGGCGAAGCGTTCCAGCGAAGGGACGTCGGCGGTGGCCGCCAGGGTGTCCTTGTGGAAGCCGTGCGCGTACTCGCCAAGGCGGGTGGCGCTGTCGCGCTCGGGATCGACGGAGACGAACAGCACCCGCGGACGCAGCCCGTCGGGCAGTGCTTCCCACTGCTGCTGCGCACCGGCCAGTTCGGCCAGGGTGGTCGGGCACACGTCGGGGCAGAAGGTGAACCCCAGGAACACCAGGGTCCAATGGCCCTTCAACTCGCCCGGAATGAGCCGCGTGCCATCGGACTGGGCCAGGTTGAAGTCGGGCAGCTCGCGCGGCTGCGGGTACAGGGTGATCGCTTCGGTGGCCGGCTGGCCGGCCGGGGGCTTCGGAGCAAAGACCTGCTGCGCGGCGAGCAGGCCCAGGCCCGCCGCCAGGGCGATCAGCAGGATGATGCCGACGTTGCGATTGAACATGGGAGCCCCCGCGCGAAGTGGTCCCCATCATACCGGCTGCGGCCTGATCGTTTCCGTCGCAACGGATGCCGGCGCAGGCGCCAGCCCCTATAATCGGGGGCCACTTTGCCCGCAGTACCGCCATGACCGCTGAAACGGCCGCCGAACTCCACACGATCATCGACCTGATCCGCTACGGCACCAGCCGTTTCAACGCCGCCGGGCTGACCTTCGGGCACAGCTACGACAACGCCCTGGACGAGGCGACCCAACTGGTGCTGCACAGCCTGCACCTGCCGCATGACCTGGGCCCGGCGTATGGCCAGGCGCGGTTGCTGCAGGAGGAGAAGGTGCGGGTGCTGGAGCTGTTCCAGCGCCGCATCGACGAACGTATCCCGGCCGCCTACCTGACCGGCGAGGCGTGGTTCGCCGGCCTGAGCTTCAAGAGCGACGCGCGCGCCCTGGTGCCGCGTTCGCCGATCGCCGAGCTGATCGAGTGTGGTTTCGAACCCTGGCTGGCCGGCCGCGACGTCAGCCGCGCGCTGGATCTGTGCACGGGTTCGGGCTGCATCGCCATCGCCATGGGCCACTATTACCCGAACTGGGAGGTGGACGGCGTGGACCTGAGCGACGACGCACTGTCGCTGGCCGAAGAGAACAAGGAGCGCCTGCAGGCGCACAACGTCACGCTGATCAAGTCCGACCTGTTCAGTGGCCTGACCGGCCGCCATTACGACCTGATCGTCACCAACCCGCCGTACGTCACCAACGACGAGACCGATGCCCTGCCGCAGGAATATTCCTACGAGCCGGAAATGGGCCTGCGTGCCGGCGATGACGGCCTGGACCTGGTGCTGAAGATCCTGCGCGATGCGCCGCTGCACCTGAGCGAGGACGGCCTGCTGATCTGCGAAGTGGGCGAGTCCGAGCAGCACCTGGTCAAGCTGCTGCCGGAAGTGGACTTCGCCTGGATCGAGTTCAAGGTCGGGCAGATGGGCATTTTCGCGGTCGAATGCCGCGAGCTGATCGCCCACAGCGCCCGCATCACCGAACTGGCGGCGCAACGGCCGTGAGCTCCAATTCGTTCGGCAAGTTGTTCACCGTCACCACGTTCGGCGAGTCGCACGGGCCGGCCATCGGCTGCGTGATCGATGGCTGTCCGCCCGGGCTGGCGCTGGACGCGGCCGAATTTGCCCACGATCTGCAGCGCCGTGCCACCGGCAAGAGCCGGCACACGTCGGCGCGGCGCGAGGCCGATGAGGTCGAGATCCTGTCCGGCGTGTACGAGGGCCTGACCACCGGCACGCCGATCGCGCTGCTGATCCGCAACACCGATCAGCGCAGCAAGGACTACGCGAACATCGGCCAGCAGTTCCGGCCGGGCCATGCCGACTACAGCTACTGGCACAAGTACGGCATCCGCGATCCGCGGGGCGGTGGCCGTTCCTCGGCGCGCGAGACCACCATGCGCGTGGCCGCGGGCGTGGTCGCCAAGAAGTGGCTGGCCGAGCGCTTCGGCGTCACCGTGCGCGGGTATCTGTCGCAGCTGGGCGGTATCACTCCTGCAGGTTTCGACTGGTCGGCGGTGGAAGACAATCCGTTCTTCTGGCCGCACGCCGCGCAGGTGCCGGAGCTGGAGGCGTACATGGATGCGCTGCGCAAGTCCGGCGATTCGGTCGGCGCGCGCGTGGACGTGGTTGCCGACAACGTGCCCCCGGGCTGGGGCGAACCGATCTACGGCAAGCTCGATGGCGAGCTTGCGGCGGCGCTGATGAGCATCAACGCGGTCAAGGGCGTGGAGATCGGCGACGGGTTCGCCAGCGCGGCCCAGAAGGGCACTGAACACCGTGACCTGCTGACCCCGCAGGGTTTCGCCAGCAATCACGCGGGCGGCATCCTGGGCGGCATTTCCACCGGCCAGCCGGTGGTTGCGTCGATGGTGTTGAAGCCGACCTCCAGCCTGCGCCTGCCGGGCCCATCGCTGGACACCGCCGGCAACGTGGTCGAAGTGGTCACCACTGGCCGCCATGATCCCTGCGTCGGCATCCGCGCCACGCCGATTGCCGAAGCGATGGTGGCGCTGGTGCTGATGGACCAGGCATTGCGTCACCGCGCGCAATGCGGCGATGTCGGCACCATCACGCCCCGCATTCCCGGGCAGGTCGATGGCTGAAACGCGGCCGACGGTGTGGGTGAGCCAGCCGCTGATCGAGGCGGTCATCGCGCCGCTGCGTGATCGCGTGCAGCTGCGCACCACCGACGCCGTCACCGTGTGGTCGGCTGAGCAGATCGCCGCACAACTGGCCAGCGCCGATGGCGCGATCATCACCCTCAACGAGCGTATCGGCGCGGCCGAGCTGGCCAATGCCTCGCGGCTGCAGGTCGTTGCCAACGTCGGCGTGGGCTACAACAACCTGGATGTGACCGCGCTCAGCGCGGCGGGCATCCTGGCCAGCAATACCCCCGACGTGCTTACCGAGACCACCGCCGATCTGGGCTTCGCACTGCTGATGGCCGCCGCGCGCCGGATCACCGAATCCGAGCGCTGGCTGCGTGAAGGGCACTGGCAGCAATGGTCGTTCCAGACCATGCTCGGTGCCGACATCCACGGCAGCACCCTGGGCATTCTCGGCATGGGGCGGATCGGCCAGGGCATCGCCCGTCGCGGCGCGCATGGTTTCGGCATGAAGGTGCTGTACCACAACCGCTCGCGACTGCCAGCAGATGCCGAAGCAGCAGTCGGTGCCGCTTATGTCGATCTGGATACGCTGCTGGCGCAGTCCGACCATCTGGTGCTCGTGCTGCCTTACACCCCGGCCTCGCACCACCTGATCGACGCCGCTGCGCTGGCGAAGATGAAACCGACGGCCACGCTGGTGAACATCGCGCGCGGAGGCCTGGTCGACGAAACAGCAATGGCCGATGCACTGGCCCATGGGCGCCTGGCCGCTGCCGGGCTGGACGTCTACGAAGGCGAGCCGGCCGTACGCCCGGAACTGCTGGCGCTGCGCAACGTCGTGCTGACCCCGCACATCGGCAGCGCTTCGCTGGCCACGCGTACGGCGATGGTGCAGCGGGCCGTGGACAACCTGCTGGCCGCGCTCGGCCTGGCCGGCGGGCCGGCGCACATGCCGAGCGCGATCAATGCCGACGCGGCGCTGGCCGCACGTGCCGCCCTGGGCAAAAAAAACGGGAAACGATAGGGAGCCTCCGCGCGTTCCGTCCGAGGAGGTTCCCCGAACCCAGCTGTCGTGCGTGAATTTTTCCCATCCGTTTTCTTGAGAGTTCCCCCATGAGCAATGCACAACGCCGCTTCCATGTCGCCATCGTCGGTGCCACCGGCGCCGTCGGCGAGACCATGCTGGCCATCCTGGCCGAGCGCGGTTTCCCGGTCGGAACCCTGAGCCTGCTTGCCTCCGAGCGTTCGGCCGGTGGTGAGGTCGAGTTCAACGGCGAGAAGGTCAGGATCCAGGACCTGGCGAGCTTCGATCCGAAGGGTGTGGAGATCGCCCTGTTCTCCGCAGGTGGCAGCGTCTCCAAGGAGTACGCACCGAAGTTCGCCGCCGCCGGTGCGGTGGTGATCGACAACTCCTCGGCCTTCCGTTACGACGATGACGTGCCGCTGGTGGTATCGGAGGTCAATCCGGACCAGATCGGCAATCGTCCGCGCGGCATCATCGCCAACCCCAACTGCTCGACCATGCAGATGCTGGTCGCGCTGGCGCCGCTGCATCGTCGCTATGGCATCGAGCGCATCAACGTCTCCACCTATCAATCGGTGTCCGGCGGTGGACGCTCCGCACTGGAGGAGCTGGGCAAGCAGACCGGCCAGCTGCTGAGTTTCCAGGAGATCGATCCGCAGCGTTTCCCGGTGCAGATCGCCTTCAACCTGATCCCGCACATCGACGACTTCCAGGACAACGGCTTCACCAAGGAAGAAATGAAGCTGGTGTGGGAAACCCGCAAGATCCTGGGCGACGACAGCATCCTGGTGAACCCGACCGCGGTGCGCGTGCCGGTGTTCTACGGCCATTCCGAGTCGGTGGCGATCGAGACCCGCGACAAGGTCACCGTGGCCGAGGCCCGTGCGCTTCTTGAACAGTCGCCCGGCATCGAGGTGGTCGACCGCCATGAAGCCGGCGGCTATCCGACGCCGGTCACCCACGCATCGGGCACCGATGCGGTGTACGTCGGCCGCATCCGCGAGGATCTGTCGCATCCGCGTGGCCTCAATGTGTGGATCGTGTCGGACAACGTGCGCAAGGGCGCAGCCCTGAACGCGGTGCAGCTGGCAGAGCTGGTCGCTGCCGAGCAGCGTTGATCGACAGCCCGGGCGCCCTGGGCTGCTCTGTGCGTGCGGACCCCGGTCCGCACGCTTTATAGTGTCGCCCATGAATAAACGGGCCAAGGGCGCATCGCGCCCGCTCACCTATCTGTCTGCCGCACTGCTGGCTCTGGCCAGCAGTCCGGTGTTCGCGCTGGGGCTGGGCGACATCCGCGTCCTGTCCAGACCCGGTCAGCCGCTGCTGGCGGAGATTCCGGTGGTGTCCGCCGATCCTTCGGAGCTGGAGAATCTGCGCGTGGCGCTGGCATCGCCAGCCACGTTCGAACGTGTCGGCCTGCAACAGCCGACCGGCCTGGTGGGCGAGCTCCAGTTCGAGCTGACCCGCAATGCGCAGGGGCGGGCCGTGGTGCGGGTCACCTCGCAGATGCCGGTGGAGACGCCGTCGCTGAGCTTCCTGGTCGAGGCCGACTGGGGGCAGGGGCGGTTGGTGCGCGAGTATTCGGCCCTGATCGATGCGCCCTCCAGCGCGCTGGCCGTGGCGGAACCGGAAATCGTCGCACCGGCGGGCACGCTCTCCAATACCATCGCCCGCGATCCGCCCGCCGAGGCGGCGGTACCGGCGCCTGCACAGGGCGGGACGCCGGCCAGTGCGACCACGGCGGCTGCACCGGTGCGTCCGCGCGCTGCCGCTGCACCGTCGTTGCCGCCGGCTGCCGATGGCAGCATTACCGTGCAGCGCGGGCAGACCTTGTCGCAGATCGCCAGCGCGGTCGCCCGCGGCAACCAGGTCAGCCGCGACCGGGCGATGATTGCGCTGCTGCGTGCCAATCCCGAGGCCTTCATCCGGGGCAACATCAACCTGCTCAAACAGGGTGCGGTACTGCGCATGCCCGGCAGTGACGCGCTGGCGGCTGTGGATGCGGCCGAAGCCGGTGCCCTGGTCCGCGAACACGCCGCGCAGTGGCGGCAGGCGCGTACCGTGCCGCAGCCGGCAGGCGTTCCTGCACCTGCGGTCGCTGCGCGGGCCACTTCTCCGGCCGCCGCGGCCGGGGCACGACTTGAGATCGCCCCGGCGCTGGCGTCCGACGCCGCGCACGCGGGCACAACCACCGGCACCGGAGCCGGCAGCGAGGGTGACATGCTGGGCAACGAACAACTTCGCCAGGCGCGCGAGGACATCGCCACCCGCGATGCCGAGATCGGCGAGCTGAAACAGCGTGTGGCCGAACTGGAGACGCTGAAGGCACAACAGCAGTCGCTGATCGCGATGAAGGACAACGACCTGGCGGCGGCTCAGCAACGGCTGGCACAGGCGCCGGGCGCGCGTGACGCCGGAACGCCGTGGTACTGGCTGGGACTGCCGGTGCTGCTGGTGCTGGCAGGCGCCGCATGGTTGCTGCGCCGTCGCAAGCCATCGCCGCTGCCGCCGCTGCGCGAGGAAGACGATGCCACAGCTCTGGCGGCGGCCGTGCCGGCCGGTGCCGCGCTCGATACGCTGGCCGAGCAGTCTGCGTGGTCTACCGCCGATGCCGACAGCGGGCGCCAGGAGCCGGCGATGCCGGCCTGGGCGACGATCGCCGACGCCCGATCCGAAGACGGATCGGGCGGCACGGACGGGCAGCCGTCGGGCGATGGCAAGGACGAGGCACCGTTGCCGGAACCCGTGACCGACCTGCCGCGCTGGGACGAACCGGTGGACGAGAGGGGTGTTGGCCGGCCGACGGCCCAGGAAGCCGATTCCGGGGTTTCGGTCCCGGACTACGCGCTGCATGCCGAGCAGCAGCCGCAGTTCCGCGGCGTGTTCGACCTGCCCGCCGATCTGCAGGACAACGACGCCCCGTCGGTGGAGGATGCCGGCGACACCTGGTCGCCCCGTGCTGGGCAGGAACGCCTGGAGCTGGCGATCGCCTACCTGGATCTGGGCGACGCACAGACCGCGCGTACCCTGCTGCTGGAGGTTGCCGAAGGGGGCGACCCGGACTGCCAGGCGCAGGCGCGCGAGCTGCTGGCCCGGCTGCCGTGACCGATACCTTCGACAAGGACCCTGCCATGACCCGCGAGCGTCGCATCGACTATGTTGAGTTCGCGTCCCGCGACCCGGCCGCCAGCCGTGCCTTCTTCGAGAAGGTGTTCGGCTGGTCGTTCGTCGATTACGGCAGCGACTACACCGCCTTCGACGATGGTCGCCTGCAGGGGGGCTTCTTCCGCGGCCAGCCGCAACGCGCTACTGAAGGTGCCCCGCTGCTGGTGCTGTACGCCGATCAGCTGGCCCCCGCCGAAATGGCCGTGCGCCAGGCGGGTGGTGAGGTGGTGCGGCCGGTGTTCTCCTTCCCGGGCGGCAGCCGCTTCCAGTTCGTCGAACCCGGTGGCAATGAACTGGCGGTCTGGTCGGAACGCGATCCGGCCTGAGCGTCGTCCACTCCGCAACATCGAGGTAGCACATGCGTTATGCGCTTGGCGTCGAGTACGACGGCAGCGATTTCAGAGGCTGGCAGAACCTGGGAGAGGGCGGTCCCAGCGTCCAGGCCAGTCTTGAGCAGGCCCTGTCTTCGGTGGCCGACGCGCCGCTGCAGGTGGTCTGCGCTGGCCGAACCGACGCCGGCGTGCACGGCCAGTGCCAGGTCGTGCATTTCGATACCGACGTAGTGCGCGACCCGCGCGCCTGGATGCTGGGTACCACCACCCGCCTGCCGCGCTCGATCGCGGTGCGCTGGTGCGTACCGGTGGCGGAGGATTTCCATGCGCGGTTCTCAGCGCGAGCGCGCCGCTACCGTTACCGGCTGCTCAATCGCGAAGTACGGCCGGCGCTGGACCGGCAGACGCTGAGCTGGGAGCGTCGCGCACTGGACGCGACGCTGATGCACACGGCCGGGCAGGCGCTGCTGGGTGAGAACGACTTCAGCGCGTTCCGCTCGGTCCAGTGCCAGGCCCTGCATGCGCGGCGCGAGCTGCAGTCACTGCAGGTCAGCCGCCACGGCGAGGTGATCGAGGTGGCGGTACAGGGCAATGCATTCCTTCATCACATGGTTCGCAATATCGTCGGTTCGCTGATCCTGGTCGGCAGCGGCGAGAAACCGGTGGAGTGGATCGCCGAGCTGCTGGCCGGAAGGGATCGCACCGTAGCCGGTCCCACTGCACCGCCGCAGGGCCTGGTGTTTCTTGGACCGCTGTACCCCGACAACTGGCATCTGCCCGCCGAGGTCACGCTATGAGCCGCTCCTACTACCGTACACGCATCAAGTTCTGTGGAATGACCCGTGCCGGCGACGTGCGCCTGGCCGGCGAGCTCGGCGTGGATGCGGTGGGTTTCATCTTCGCCCGCGAGAGCAGCCGCCGGGTTGCGCCCGCCGAAGCGCGTGCGATGCGCCAGGCGATCGCACCGATGGTCGACGTGGTGGCGCTGTTCCGCAACAACAGCAAGGAAGAGGTGCGCGAAGTGCTGCGCACCGTGCGGCCCACCCTGCTGCAGTTCCATGGCGAGGAGGACGAGAGCTTCTGCCGCAGCTTCAACATGCCTTACCTGAAGGCGGTCGCGATGGGGGGACGTGAGGAAGTCAACGCGCGTACCCTGCAACTGCGCTATCCGAGCGCGGCCGGCTTCCTGTTCGACAGCCACGCACCGGGTGGCGGTGGCGGTACCGGTGTTGCATTCGACTGGACCCGCATCCCGACCGGGTTGCATCGGCCATTCCTGCTGGCCGGCGGTCTGACCCCGGACAATGTGTACGACGCGGTGCTGGCGACCCTGCCGTGGGGCGTCGACGTCTCCAGCGGCATTGAACTGGAGCCGGGCATCAAGGACGGCTACAGGATGCGCACCTTCGTCGAGGAAGTGCGCCGCGCCGACTGCACCGTGCTGGAGTAGGACCGGGAGGCTGCGGCGTCACGTTACCTCAGCTGGGCCGCGACCCAGTCCGCCAGGGCGTCGACGCGTGCGTCGGCCTGGCCCTCCGGCCGCGCCAGGACCCAGAAGCCGCCCGTGGCGGCGAAACCCCATGGGGCCAGCAGCCGGCCTGCCGCGAGATCCTCAGCGACCAGCGGCTCCGGCGCGATCGCTGGACCCAGCCCTGCCACCGCCGCTTCCAGCAGGTAGTAAAGGTGTTCGAAACCCGTGCCCAGCCGCAGCCGGGCGGGGTCGAGATCGTGCGCCTGCGCCCACGTCGGCCACGCCTGTGGCCGTGAGCTGGTGTGCAGCAGCGTCTCCTGCAGCAGTGCCGAGGGCGGCACATGGCGCAGGCGCTGCGCCGCCGGATGTGACGGTGCCACCACCACGCCCACCCGCTCGGGCGCCAGCTCGCGCACCTGCCAGCCCCGTGGCCACGGCCCCTGCGCCAGCAGCAGGACCGCATCCAGTGCCGCCTGCGCCTCGGTGAAGCTGCCGTCCAGTGCCGACCACTGCAGGCGCACACCGGGCAGTGCGGCCTGCAGGGCGGGGAGGCGCGGAATCATCCAGCGCGCCAGCACGCTGCCGCTGCAGCCCAGTACCAGCGCTGGCGACGCCGCGGGCCGCCGCAGCTCGCGCACGCAGTCTTCGATGCCGGCGAAGGCTTCGCTGCAGGCCGCCTGCAACAGTGTTCCCGATGCGGTCAGGCGCAGGCCACGCCCGGCGCGCTGGAACAGGGCCAGGCCCAGATGATCCTCCAGCAGCTTCAGCTGCCGGCTGACCGCACCATGGGTCACATGCAGGTCCTGCGCGGCGCGGCCCACACCGCCCAGACGGGCGGTGGCCTCAAACGCGCGCAGGGCATTGAGTGGCGGCAGCAGGGATCGGCTCATGTGAGATTTCCTGACGATAGGTGCCAGATAATATCCATTTTCCGGTCATGACCCGTGCGCTAGAGTATCCACCTGTCTGAATCACCGGTCCCTGCCATGTCTGCCTCCCCCATTGCCGACTACCACGCCTTCCCGGATGCCCAGGGCCACTTCGGCCGCTATGGCGGCAGCTTTGTCGCCGAAACCCTGGTCGGTCCGCTGCAGGAGCTGGCCCAGGCCTATGACCAGGCCCGCCAGGACCCCGCGTTCCAGGCGGCCTACGACCGCGATCTGGCTCATTACGTGGGCCGGCCGAGCCCGATCTATCATGCCCAGCGCCTGAGCGACCACGTCGGCGGCGCACAGATCCTGCTCAAGCGCGAGGACCTGAACCACACCGGCGCGCACAAGATCAACAACACCATCGGCCAGGCGCTGCTGGCGGCGCGGATGGGCAAGACGCGCATCATCGCCGAGACCGGCGCCGGCCAGCATGGCGTCGCCAGCGCCACCGTTGCCGCACGCCTGGGCCTGGAGTGCGTGGTGTACATGGGCGCCACCGACATCGAGCGGCAGAAGATCAATGTCTACCGGATGAAGCTGCTCGGCGCGACGGTGGTGCCGGTCACCTCCGGTTCGGCGACCCTGAAGGATGCGCTCAATGAAGCGATGCGCGACTGGGTGACCAACGTGCAGGACACCTTCTACATCATCGGCACCGTGGCGGGCCCGGACCCGTATCCGCGCATGGTGCGCGATTTCAATGCCATCGTCGGCCGCGAAGCGCGCGAACAGATGCTGGCCGAGTACGGCCGGCTGCCGGATGCGATCACGGCGTGCGTGGGTGGCGGCAGCAACGCGATCGGCCTGTTCCATGCCTTCCTCAACGACCGCCAGGTCGAGATCGTCGGCGCCGAAGCGGCCGGTGACGGTATCAACACAGGCCGCCATGCCGCCTCGATCGCAGCAGGGCGTCCAGGCGTGCTGCATGGCAACCGCACCTACGTGCTGTGCGACGACGACGGCCAGATCATCGAGACCCACTCGGTGTCTGCCGGCCTGGATTATCCGGGGGTCGGCCCGGAGCACGCGTTCCTGGCCGACAGCGGGCGCGCGCGCTATCTCGGCATCACCGACGAAGAAGCGCTGCAGGCGTTCCATCTGCTGGCACACACCGAGGGCATCCTGCCGGCGCTGGAGTCCAGCCACGCGCTGGCGCAGGCGATCAAGCTGGCGCGCGAGCGTCCGCGCGACCAGATCGTGCTGTGCAATCTGTCCGGGCGTGGCGACAAGGACGTGCATACCATCGCCGCACGCGAAGGGCTGGTGCTGTGAGGCCCATGCTGCGCCATGGCGGCGCGCTGGTACTGGCGGTGGGGCTGGGCGGCTGCACGCCGCCCGATCCGCCGGTGCTGGCGCCCGCGGCGACGTCTCCGGCGGCCATCGCCCCGGCCCGCCAGGTGGCCAGCAACGACGACGATGCCGCCCATCACCCGATCGAGGATGCACCGTTGCCTGCAGCAGGGGAGGTCACGGATGACGGGGCCGCGCCGACGGTGGCTTCGGTCGCGCTGGACCATGCCGGCGAGGTGCTGATCGGCCAGCCTTTCAGCGAACTGCAGGCCGAGGCGCAGTGGCACTCGGCTGGCCTCGCCGAGGCTACGGCCGGGCGCTGCGACTATTACGAGCGCGGCACGCTGCCCGAGGGCGTGGCGATGCTGGTGCAGGACGGCAACGTGGTGCGTTTCGACCTGGCTCCGATCGACGATTCGGGCCTGGTGGTGACCCAGCCCGGGCCGTTCGGACTGCGCCTGGACATGCCGCGTGCGCAGGTGCTGCAGCAGATGCCGCAGGGCGTCATCGCAGCTGCGCTGGGCGTTGATGCCGACGCCGGCGAATCCCTGCTCTGGCAGGACCCCGGTTCCGATCTGGCGATCCGCGTGGAGATCGTGGATGGCACCGTATCCAGAATGCATTGGGGCGCCAGCGGCGCCGTTGACCTGATCGAAGGATGTATCTGACATGCCCGTATCCCGACTCGACGCCTGTTTCCAGCGCCTGCGCGAACAGCAGCGCAAGGCACTGATTCCCTTCGTCACCGCTGGCGATCCTCTGCTGGAAGCAACCGTGCCGGTCATGCATGCACTGGTTGAGGCGGGCGCCGATGTGATCGAACTGGGGGTGCCGTTCTCCGATCCGATGGCCGACGGCCCGACCATCCAGCGCAGTTCCGAACGTGCGCTGGCGCGCGGTGCAGGCAGCCGTTACGTCCTGCAGGCGGTAGCGCAGTTCCGCCAGCGCGATGCGCAGACGCCGGTGGTGCTGATGGGCTATCTCAATCCTGTGGAGATCCATGGCTACGCGGCATTCGCCAAGGCCGCGGTGAGCGCCGGCGTGGATGGCGTGCTGCTGGTCGACCTGCCGCCGGAGGAAGCCGGCGAAGCCCAGCAGGCCTTTGATGCGGAAGGCCTGGCCCTGGTCCTGCTTGCCTCCCCGACCACCAGCCCGGCACGCGCGGACAAACTGCTCGCGCTGGCGCGGGGCTACCTGTACTACGTCAGTTTTGCCGGTGTCACCGGTGCGTCCGACCGCCTCGACAGCGAGGCCGCCAGCGTACGCCTGCAGGCGCTGCGTGAACGGGCCACGGTCCCGGTGGTGGCCGGCTTCGGCATCCGCGATGCCGCCAGTGCGGCGGCCATGGCGCGCGAGGCAGACGGTGTGGTGGTGGGCAGCGCCCTGGTCGCGGCACTGGCCGAAGCGACCTCGGCCGAAGAGGCGGCCCAGCGGGCGCACGCATTCCTGGCGCCCCTGCGCCAGGCCCTGGACGCCTGACGGCAGCGCCCGGCCATGCCCGGCGGTGCGCGCTACGGCGTATCCGCCGGGCGTGGCCCGGCGCTGCCTGCGCTAAACGTACGTCCCAGCATGGTTTTTCCGCCGCCGCCCACAGGCCGGCAAGGGGTGCACGGGCGGGGAAAGCGGAGCTAGACTGTCCGCCTTTGCGGCCCCCGGGCCGCCCTGAACGGAAGTGTCCTCCCGCATGAGTTGGCTCAGCAAGTTGATGCCGTCCGGCATCCGCACCGACAACACCCCCAGCAAGAAGCGCAGCGTCCCCGAGGGCCTGTGGGAAAAGTGCAGCAACTGCGGCAGCGCGCTGTACCGGCCGGAACTGGAAGAGAACCTGGAGGTCTGCCCGAAGTGCGGTCACCACATGGCGATCCGCGCGCGCGCGCGCCTGGCCGCGCTGTTCGATGCGGACAGCACCACCGAGATCGGTGCGCGCCTGGGGCCGACCGACCTGCTGAAGTTCAAGGACCAGAAGAAGTACAGCGAGCGCATCAAGATCGCGCAGAAGAACACCGGCGAGTACGACGCGCTGATCGCCATGCGCGGCCTGCTCAAGGGCCGTCCGCTGGTCGCATCCTCGTTCGATTTCGCCTTCATGGGCGGTTCGATGGGTTCGGTGGTGGGCGAGCGCTTCTCGCTGGCGGCCGAGGCTGCCGTGGAGATCGGCGGGCCTTACGTCTGCTTCTCCGCCAGTGGCGGCGCGCGCATGCAGGAAGGCCTGTTCTCGCTGATGCAGATGGCCAAGACCTCGGCTGCGCTGGGCAAGCTGCGTGAAGCCGGCCTGCCGTACATCTCGGTGCTGACCCATCCCACCACCGGCGGCGTGTCGGCCTCGTTCGCGATGCTGGGTGACATCAACATCGCCGAGCCGCAGGCGCTGATCGGATTCGCCGGGCCGCGCGTGATCGAACAGACCGTGCGCGAAAAACTGCCGGAAGGTTTCCAGCGTTCGGAATTCCTGCTGGAGCATGGTGCCATCGACCAGATCTGCGACCGCCGCGAAATGCGTGACCGCCTGTCCGACCTGCTGGCGATGCTGGGCCGCCAGCCGGCGCCGGAGGTGGCTTGATGGGAGGCCGCAAGTACTTCGGTACTGATGGCATCCGTGGACGTGTCGGCGAGGGAGCGATCTCGGCCGACTTCGTGCTGCGCCTGGGCAATGCATTGGGCCGCGTCCTGGTGGCCCGGCACGGCCAGGACGGGCGCCGCCCGATCGTGGTGATCGGCAAGGACACCCGCATTTCCGGCTACATGTTCGAGGCGGCGCTGGAGGCGGGCCTGGTCGCCGCCGGCACCGATGTGCAGCTGCTCGGCCCGATGCCCACCCCGGCGGTGGCGTTCCTGACCCGCACCTTGGGCGTTGATGCAGGCATCGTCATCAGTGCTTCGCACAATCCGCATTACGACAACGGCATCAAGTTCTTCTCCGCACAGGGCGAGAAACTGGACGACGCCACCGAACTGGCGCTGGAAGCCGCACTGGACGTGCCGTTCACCACGGCCGAATCGGAGCGGCTGGGCAAGGCGTCGCGCGCGCGCGAGGCGGTAGGCCGCTACATCGAGTTCTGCAAGGCCAGCGTGCCGCGTGCGTTCGATCTGCGTGGCGTACGTCTGGTGCTGGACTGCGCGCATGGTGCCACCTACCAGATCGCCCCGCTGCTGTTCCGCGAGCTGGGTGCCGAGGTCATCGGCATCGGTGCCGAGCCGAACGGGGTGAACATCAATGCCGGCGTCGGTTCGACCCATATCGACAACCTCGCCGCCAAGGTCCGCGAGACCCGTGCCGATCTCGGCATCGCCTTCGACGGTGACGGTGATCGCGTGCTGATGGCTGACGACCAGGGCAATCCGGTCGACGGCGATGACCTGCTGTACATCCTGGCACGCACCTGGCAGGCGGAAGGTCGCCTGCGTGGGCCGGTGGTCGGCACGCTGATGAGCAACTATGGACTGGAGAAGGCGCTGGCCGACCTGCAGATCCCGTTCCAGCGCAGCAACGTCGGCGACCGCTACGTGCACCAGGCGCTGATCGAAGGTGACGGCGTGCTCGGTGGCGAAGCCTCGGGCCATCTGCTGTGCCTGGACCGGGCCACGACCGGTGACGGCATCGTCAGTGCGCTGCAGGTGCTGCTTGCGCTGCGCAGCAGCGGACAGACGCTGCGGCAGGCGTTGCAGCCGCTGGTGAAGGTCCCGCAGAAGACGGTGAACGTGCGCTTGGGCAATGTCTCGGCCAAGACCACCGTGCAGGCCGAAAGCGTGCAGTCGGCACTGCTGGAGGCGCAGCAGGCCGTGGCCGGCCGTGGGCGCGCATTCCTGCGCCCGTCCGGCACCGAGCCGGTGGTGCGGGTGACGGTCGAGGCCGATGACGCAACACTGATGCAGGACACGCTGGATCGCCTGTCGGCCGCAGTGAAGGCCGCCGCCGCGGCCTGAGCCCGCAGGTGGTTCCGCAACGGACAACGCCCCGGACGACCGGGGCGTTTTCTGTTCAGGGGGCCGCTGCTGGGCCGAGGCGGACTCAGGGGCCCGGCACCATCTTCTTCTGGCGGGCCTTGAAGCCGTTGAACAGCGGCGCGATCAACGGGTTGTAGCTCTGCGCGATGCGCTTGCGCAACCAGCTGGCCGGCCGGTTGCGGATCGCGAAGCGGTAGATGCGTTCGGGATCGCCGCCGATCACGTTGCGGCCGAACGGGTGGGTGGTATGCAGGTAACGGAACCCCTGCTCGCGCGCGACTTCGACATGGTCATCGTCGAAGTCACCGTACGGCCAGCACAATGTGTCCGAAACTTCGCCCAGCTTGTCCTGCAGGACCTGGCGCGAGAGGGCCAGGTCGTTGCTGATGCCGGCCCGGCGCTGCGCGCGGTCCAGGTCTTCGCGGCGCAACCAGCGTGTATGGGTGTGGGTATGGCAATGCACCTCGAAGGTGCCCGCGTCGATCGCCGCGCGCGCTTCGCTCCAGCGCATCATCACATCGTCGCTGCGCCCCTGCTCGTAGATGGCGGCCTCGCAGCCGCGATGGTCCGGCGTTGCCGGCAGTACCGCGCCGGGCAGGCCTGCATGCGGCCGCACCGGGCCTTCGCCCATCCATCCGGTGACCACGAACACCACCGCGTGCATGCCGTACTTCTGCAGGATCGGATGCGCGTAGACCCAGTTGTCCAGGTAGCCATCGTCGAAGGTGATGACGATCGACCGGCGCGGCACCGGCCTGCCGGCCAGGAACCCGGCGTACTGCTCCAGTGTCAGTGAGGTCCAGCCACTGTTGGCCAGCCAGGCAATCTGGCTTTCGAAATTCTCCGGCGACACCGTGATCATGCCGGGCGACGGACTGACGTGATGGTGCATCAGCACCGGTACGGTTCGGGCATCAGCCATGTCCCAGCTCCTTCAGCCACTGGCGGTAGTAGTGTTCGGTGGTCTCGCCGTGGCCGGTGGGTGTGAAGCGGTGCGCAGCGCGCATCCATTCCCAGCCGGCACGGCCCATCTGCCGGCGCCGTTCCGGATCGTCCACCAGCAGGCGCAGAGCGCCCGTCAGGGCAGCATTGTCGCCCAGCCGGGTGAGGATCGCATTGCTGCCGTCCACGACCATCTCCGGCACGCCACCAACCCGCGTCGCCACGATCGGCACGCCGACGTACGCCGCTTCCAGGAACACGGTGCCGGCGGCTTCCTTGTGCGAGGCGAGGGCGAAGATATCGAAGCCGGCCATCAGCCGGCAGGCGCCGTCGCGGTAGCCGAGCAGGTGGACCTGCGACTGCAGGCCGTGCTCGGCGCACATCGCCTGCAGGCGCTCCATCACCGGCTGCCCGTCGCCGATCACCACCAGGTGCAGGTTCGGATTGGCCTTGCACAGCGGCACCATTGCCTGCAGCAGATCGGCATGGCCCTTGGGCTCGCGCAGCACCGCCACGCAGCCGACCACGATGTCCTGTTCGCCGAAGCCGAGCTCGGCACGGACTTCGGCACGCACGTCCTGCAGGCACTGCCACGGATCTTCCTTGCGGATATCGGTCCAGCGCGGTGGAACCGCGATCGGCGGCACGATGCCGATGCGCTCAGCGGGAATGCCACGGTCGGCCAGCAGCTGCTTGACGAAGCTGCTGACGGTCAGCACCCGGTGCGGCAGGCCGGTATAGGTCAGCAGCGAGTTGACCGGACTCATCAGGTGGCGCGAGCGCACCACCAGCGGCGCACCGCCGAGGCGGGCGCCGGCGGCGGCAATCAAGGCGTCGCGACGGCTGGTGGTGTTCACCACGTCATAGCGTTCGCGGCGCACCAGGCGCGAAACCGACCAGATGCCGCGCAGCAGGCGCGCCAGCCCTCCCATGCGCAGCGTATGCACGGTGAAGCCGTCATCGCGCGCCAGCTGCGCCAGCCGTGCCTCGGGCTGGCACAGCAGCGAGACGTCGTGGCCGCGCGCGCGCATGGCCTGCATGTGGCGGAAGATGTAGATCTCCTGCCCGCCCATTCCCTTGGCGGCTTCGGTGTGCAGGATGCGCAGCGAACGTTTCATGCGGACTCGATCCTTGATATCAACGATTGCGGAAGCGCGTCAGCGCTTCCCAGGCGGAACGGATCGCGGCTGCGTCCGGCGCCTGTTGTGGCAGTGGGCGATAGTGCCGATCCAGCGCGGTGGCATTGCCGAACTTGTCGAACACATAGAGGGCATCGCCGTGGCGGACGGCGCGCTGCGACCAGCTCTCCACCACCAGGGCACGGAGCCCTTCCGGGGCCGCCAGCAGATCCTGGCCGGTGCTGTAGTCGGCCAGCGGGTTCTCGCAGCCCAGGGCGTGCCGCATCAGCGTGGGCACCCAGTCCTCATGCGAGCTGGTGCGCGCATCACGGCCGCTGGCCTCGCCCGGCCAGTGCAGCACGAACGGCACCTGCAACTGGTAGTCGGAGAAGTTGCCGTTGTGGCCCCAGTAGTTCAGCGCGAGGTCGTTGAACTCCTCTGCGTGATCGCCAGTGACCAGCACGATGGTGTCCTGCTCCAGGCCCTGCGCACGCAGGGTATCGAGCAGCGATCCGACCAGGCTGTCGGCGTAGTGGACGGAGGTGTGATAGCGGTTCAGTTCCGGCGTCGGATCGTGGTCCGGCCCGAACTTGAGGAAGTCGATGTCCGCGGCCATCGGCGTGGCCAGGGGCGGATAGTCGGCCGGCAGGTGGTAGGGCGCGTGGGTGGAGTCGAGGAACACGAAACCGAACCACGGGCGCTGCGCGGCCTGGCTGTTACGGATGTCCTGCTGCAGCGACGCGACGATGGCACGGTCGCGGCCATCGGGCTTCAGTGCCGACGGCCCCTGGTGCAGCTGGTCACGGACATCGGCGAACACGGTGCGGTCGAATTCAGGGCTGTACATCGGCGCGCTGCCGTACAGGTGCAGGTCATAGCCCTGCTGTCCCAGGACCTGGAACAGCTGCGAGCCACGCTGCTCGTCAAGCATGCTTGCCCAGTAGCCACCGGGAAGGCCGTAGAGCAGGCCGAACAGGCCGTAGCGGGTGGCGTTGCCGGTGCTGAAGTGATGCTCGTAGACGCGGGAGGACTGCGCCAATGCCGTGGTGTTCGGCATGATCTGTGGCGTCAGCACGTCGTGGCGGAGTGATTCGAGTACCACCATCAGCACGTTCGGCCGCCGGTGGCTCTGGCAGCGCAGCGGATGCAGCGGGTAGTGCAGCTGGGCATGGCGGGGGTCGGGCAGGCCCGCCTGCTGCTGGCTGACCACGCCCAGGCGACGCATGAAGCTCTTGGCGGTGATCGGCTGCGCCCAGGGCAGGTAGTTCCACTGGCTGATCACGTCACGCTCGCCGCGTGCATCGTAATAGGCGGTCGCCACCTGGCCACCTGCCATCAGCAGGATGACCAGTGTCCATGCCTGCAGGACGTGGCGCCGTCGGGGCAGGGCGGGCAGCAGCTTCCAGCAGGCCCACGCCAGCAGGGCTTCGGCGGCGAAGATGGCCGATACCAGGGCGATCGCCTGCAGCCAGGTCTTCCACGACAGTGCGACCTGATCGTGCAGCGCGCCGCCGAACACCATGTTCGCCACCATGGCATTGAGGTGGAAGCGGTACAGCGCGAACACCTTGGCATCGACCAGCAGCAGGCACAGCCACAGGCCCTGCAGCACCACCGCGCCGATGCTCAGAGGACGCGCGCTGCGGGCCCACAGTCCGAGCAGCAGCGGCAGCAGGCCGGCCAGCGCGCCGAACGCCAGCAGGTGGCCGGGCAGGGCAACGGCCAGATACGCCAGGCCGACGGGGCCGCCGGGGTTGTCCCGCAGCGGCACGTTGCCCAGGGTGATGACGGCTGCCAGTACGGCGTTCGCCGCCACGAACAAGGACCACCAGGCCAGCCGGCGCCAGTGCTGGGTACAACCGGGTCGGGAAGCTGGATCGGCGGCGGGTGGAGCGGAGGGCATCGTCGGTACGTGTTCAGCAGGAGCGGGACAAGGGGGCGGCGCCGCCGCGGCCGGCGGATCCGCGCGCGGGTCGCGCATTGTATCGGTTTGTTTCAACGTATCGGTGTCGACCTGCGGGCGATCTGTCACAATGTTCAGGTGGGCCCTGAATGCGGCGGCCCTCCAGACCCAATGACAAGCCAGGAACCGCTGTGAGCCAGATCCCGACCCTCGACATCACCCGTTTTGACAGCGACCGCGAGGCCTTCGTGGCCGAGCTGGGGGCGGCCTATCGCCAATGGGGATTCGCGGGCATCCGCAACCACGGCATTCCGCAGGCCGACATCGACGCGGCCTACGATGTCTTCAAGGCCTTCTTCGCCCTGCCGGAGGAGGTCAAGCGGAAGTACCACGTGGCTGGCGGCGGCGGTGCACGCGGCTACACCCCGTTCGGCGTGGAAACCGCGAAGGGGTCCAAGCACTTCGATCTGAAGGAGTTCTGGCACATCGGCCGGGAGATCGGCGACGACTCCAGGTACCGCGACGTGATGCCGCCGAACCTGTGGCCGACCGAGGTCGAGGGCTTCCGTGAGCGGGGCTACGGCCTGTACCAGGCGCTGGACAACCTCGGGTCGCGCGTGCTGTCGGCGCTGGCGCTGCACATCGGCCTGCCGGAGGATTTCTTCGCCGACAAGACCAATTTCGGCAACTCGATCCTGCGCCCGATCCATTACCCGCCGATCACCACCGACGACATTCCCAACGTGCGTGCCGGTGCGCATGGCGACATCAACTTCATCACCCTGCTGGTTGGTGCCAGTGCGGCGGGCCTGGAGGTGCAGTCGCACGATGGCAAGTGGGTGCCGTTCACGTCGGATGCGGACACCATCGTGGTCAACATCGGCGACATGCTGCAGCGCCTGACCAATCACGTGTATCCCTCCACCATCCATCGCGTGGTCAATCCCCCGGGCGAGCTGGCCCGCCAGCCGCGCTACTCGGTGCCGTTCTTCCTGCACCCGAACCCGGACTTCCTGATCGACGTGCTGCCGTCCTGCATCACCCCGGAGAACCCGAGCCGGTATCCGGAGCCGATCACCGCCCACGGCTTCCTCGAGGAACGCCTGCGCGAGATCAAGCTGAAGTAATGAAAAGGCCGCCGCGAGGCGGCCTTTCCATTACGGGTAGCGCCGGGCCGTGCCCGGCGAGCCAAAGCCAAAGCGGCTCCGGGATGTTCCGTGGGGAGGCGGGGAGGCGTCGGATGGCGGGGACGGCGTAAACCCATCCCTGGGGACTTGGCCGCGGCATCCATGCCGCGGACACCCCCCATCCGACACCTCCCCGCCTTCGACAGTTTCCCGGTGACGGGTGGATGAGATCTGTCACACCGAGGTGGGGCAGGGGGGGCAGATCCGGATCTGACCCCGGTAGTCACCTGCAATGCCGCTTTTGCCTTTGATCTTCTTTTCTCTTTCCGTGGCGGGCGGAACCGCCGGAATGTGTCAGAAGCCGGGCGGGTGGGGCTGCGCAGGGGCGTGAGCCGCATGGATGCGGCGACCGAGCTTACAGGGACGTACTTGCAGCGTCCCCTGCGCAGTCCCGCCCGCCCGGCCAGGCCGATCAACTACCCGGGGCTCCCCGCGACCAACCCCACCCCCGCCACGAGGGGCCGCGCCGTTGGCTGGAAATCCATGTAACCGCTTACACGGAAACGGATTTTTGCCGTAACGGGTATCATGACCGGCTGACTTCACACAGGAGCCACCCGCTCATGCGCCGCAAGATCGTCGCCGGAAACTGGAAGCTGCACGGCAGCCGTCAATTCGCCAATGAACTGCTGGGGCAGGTGGCTGCGGGGCTGCCGCTGGACGGGGTCGATGTCGTCATCCTGCCGCCGCTGCCGTACCTGGGCGAGCTGGTCGAGGAGTTCGGCGCGACCGGCATGACCTTCGGTGCCCAGGACGTGAGCAGCAACGAGAAGGGGGCCTACACCGGCGAAGTGTGCGCGGCCATGCTGCACGAGGTCGGTGCCCGTTACGGCCTGGTTGGACATTCCGAGCGTCGCCAGTACCACCACGAGAGCAGCGAACTGGTTGCCCGCAAGTTCGCCGCTGCCCTGCATGCCGGCCTGGTGCCGGTACTGTGCGTGGGGGAAACCCTGGAGCAGCGCGAGGCCGGACAGACCGAAGCGGTCATCGCCAGCCAGCTGGCGCCGGTGCTGGATCTCGTCGGCGCCGACGGTTTCGCCAGCGCCGTGGTCGCCTACGAGCCGGTCTGGGCGATCGGCACCGGCCGCACCGCGAGCAAGGAGCAGGCACAACAGGTGCACGCGTTCATCCGTGGCGAAGTCGCGCGCATCGATGCTAGAATTGCTGATTCACTGCCCATTCTTTACGGCGGCAGCGTGAAGCCCGACAATGCCGGGGAACTGTTCGCGCAGCCGGATGTCGATGGTGGGCTGGTCGGCGGCGCCTCCCTGGTGGCCGCGGACTTCCTGGCCATCGCGAAGGCGGCGGCCGCGAACTAAATCCTAGAAGTATTGTCCGAGGGCGGATTTCCAATGCTGATGTTGATCCTCAATGTCGTCTACGTGCTGGTTGCCGTAGCCATGATCGCGCTGATCCTGATGCAGCGTGGCTCGGGCGCAGCGGCTGGTTCGGGCTTTGGTGCCGGTGCCTCGGGAACGGTGTTCGGTGCGCGTGGCGCCTCGAACTTCCTGTCCAAGTCGACCAAGTGGCTGGCCGTGGTGTTCTTCGGCATCAGTCTCTTCATGGCCTGGTATGCCGGCCACGGCAGCCGTCCTGCCGCCGAGCAGGACCTGGGTCTGATGTCCGCCCCGGCGGCCAGCGCTCCGGCCGCCCCTGCAGGCGAACTGCCGGCCGTTCCGAAGGCCGATGAGGTCCCGGCAGCCCCGGTTCCGGCGGCGACTGTGCCGGCTCAGGCGGAATCTTCGGTTTCTGG
Organism: Stenotrophomonas sp. STEN225; assembly: GCF_056756445.1. NCBI lineage: Bacteria > Pseudomonadati > Pseudomonadota > Gammaproteobacteria > Lysobacterales > Lysobacteraceae > Stenotrophomonas > Stenotrophomonas sp. STEN225. Next base: position 148,442 of record NZ_JBRRBV010000001.1, read on the forward strand.
TGAAGAAAAGCCGTCGGAAGGCTCCCAGAAAGACTGAAGCCGGTTACAATACGCGGCGCATCGGGAAAATAGTCTGATGTGATCGTTTGCCCAGGTGGCGGAATTGGTAGACGCACTACCTTGAGGTGGTAGCGACGCAAGTCGTAGGGGTTCGAGTCCCCTCTTGGGCACCATTTGTAAGTAAAGCGGGTTCACCTGGCGCGCAATGCGCCAGGGCGATTCCCGTCCACTCCCCCATGCCAAAGCGCCTGCAGGCGCAGCGGCAGAGGCAAGAGAGAATCGCTGTGCTGGCCGAATATTTGCCGTCTCTGCTGTTTCTGATCGTTGCCACCGGTATCGGCGTCGTGCTGATGCTGGTCGGCCGACTCCTCGGTCCCCGTCGCCCTGATCTGGAAAAGCTCTCGCCGTACGAGTGCGGCTTCGAGGCGTTCGAAGACGCGCGCATGAAGTTCGATGTGCGCTATTACCTGATCGCGATCCAGTTCATCGTCTTCGACCTGGAAATCATCTTCATCGTGCCGTGGACCCAGGTCTTCATGGAGCTGGGTGCCCGTTCGCTGGTCACCATGGGCCTGTTCGTCGGCATGCTGTTCCTCGGTTTCATTTACGTCTGGAAGAAGGGAGCGCTGGAATGGGAGTGATTCAGACGCTCGATGGCCTGATGAACAATCCGACCCCGGAAGGGCGGGTTGATGACATCCTGCGGCCGGAAGGCGACAATCCCCTGCTGGAAAAAGGCTTCGTCACCACCAGCGTCGACGCCCTGCTGAACTGGGCGCGTACCGGCTCGATGTGGCCGATGACCTTCGGCCTGGCCTGCTGTGCCGTGGAGATGATGCACGCCGGCGCCGCGCGCCTGGACCTGGACCGCTACGGCGTGGTGTTCCGCCCGTCGCCGCGCCAGTCCGACGTGATGATCGTCGCCGGTACGCTGGTCAACAAGATGGCCCCGGCACTGCGCAAGGTCTACGACCAGATGCCCGACCCCAAGTGGGTGATCTCCATGGGCAGCTGTGCCAATGGCGGTGGTTATTACCACTATTCCTATTCTGTCGTGCGCGGCTGTGATCGCGTGGTGCCGGTGGACGTCTACGTCCCGGGCTGCCCGCCGACCGCCGAGGCGCTGGTGTACGGGATCCTGCAGCTGCAGAAGAAGATCTGGCGTACACAGACCATCGCCCGCTGACCCCTTCACCTGACAAGAGCGCGCCAAGCCCCCATGGCAGAGCAAGCATCCTTCATCGACCGACTCTCCGCACGTTTCGCTGGTGCGAAGGTCATCGTGGTCGAACCCCGCGGCGAAGTGACGCTGGAAGTGCCTGCCGCCGAGTGGCACGCCACCGCCCTGGCGCTGCGTGACGAGTTTGGTTTCGAGCAGGCCGTGGACCTCTGCGGCGTGGACTACCTGGGCTATGGCTCCGACGAATGGGACACCGCCGACGTGTCCTCGCACGGCTTCAGCCGCGGGGTCGAGGGCAAGGCGCAGGGCCGCTTCGCGTGGGGCGAGTTCCCCAGCGAGGAGAGTGCCGAAGGCGCCCGCCCGCAGCACATGCCGACCCAGCGCTTTGCCGTGGTGGCGCAGCTGCGCTCGTACCAGCACAACCTGATGATGCACCTGCGCTGCTTCGCACCTGACGAAGCACTGCCGGTGGTGTCCTCGCTGACCGGCATCTGGCCGGGCCTGAACTGGTTCGAGCGTGAAGCGTTCGATCTGTATGGCGTGATCTTCGAAGGCCACCCGGACCTGCGCCGGATCCTGACCGACTACGGTTTCGTCGGCCATCCGTTCCGCAAGGACTTCCCGTTGATCGGCAATGTCGAAGTGCGCTACGACGAAGAAAAGAAGCGCGTGATCTACGAACCGGTCACCTCGGTTGAGCCGCGTGTCGGCGTGCCGCGCGTGATCCGCGACGACGCCCGTCTGCAGACCGCAGCCGGCGAGCGCGCGCAGGAGGCAGTGAAGTGAGCCACGTACACCAGGCCGGCGAAGCGTTCGCCAGCAATGCCGCCGAAAGCCGGCAGGAAATCCGCAACTACACCATGAACTTCGGCCCGCAGCATCCGGCCGCGCATGGCGTGCTGCGCCTGATCCTGGAGATGGACGGCGAGACCATCATGCGCGCCGACCCGCACGTCGGCCTGCTGCATCGTGGTACCGAGAAGCTGGCCGAGTCCAAGCCGTTCAACCAGTCGATCGGTTACATGGATCGACTGGATTACGTGTCGATGATGTGCAACGAGCACGCCTACGTGCGCGCGATCGAGACCCTGATGGGCATCGAAGCGCCGGAGCGTGCGCAGTACATCCGTACCATGTACGACGAGATCACCCGCATCCTCAACCACCTGATGTGGCTGGGTTCCAACGCGCTCGACCTCGGCGCGATGGCGGTGATGCTGTATGCCTTCCGCGAGCGCGAAGAGCTGATGGACTGCTACGAAGCGGTTTCCGGCGCGCGCATGCACGCGGCGTACTACCGTCCGGGCGGTGTCTACCGCGACCTGCCGGACCACATGCCGAAGTACAAGGAATCCCGTTGGCACAAGGGCAAGGCGCTGAAGCAGCTCAATGCTTCGCGCGAGGGCTCGCTGCTGGATTTCCTGGAGAACTTCACCAATGAGTTCCCGGGTCGCGTCGACGAGTACGAAACCCTGCTGACCGACAACCGCATCTGGAAGCAGCGCACCGTCGGCATCGGCGTGGTCACCCCGGAACTGGCGCACCAGTGGGGCATGACCGGCGTCATGCTGCGCGGCTCGGGCATCGCCTGGGATCTGCGCAAGAAGCGTCCGTATGCCAAGTACGATGCCGTTGATTTCGACATTCCGCTGGGCAAGGAAGGCGACTGCTACGACCGTTATCTGGTCCGCGTCGCCGAGATGCGTGAGTCCAACCGCATCATCAAGCAGTGCGTGGCATGGCTGAAGGCCAACCCCGGCCCGGTCATGGTCAAGAACTTCAAGGTCGCTCCGCCCAGCCGCGAGGACATGAAGGACGACATGGAAGCGCTGATCCACCACTTCAAGCTGTTCAGCGAAGGCTACTGCGTGCCGGCCGGCGAGACCTACTCGGCGGTGGAGGCCCCGAAGGGCGAGTTCGGCTGCTACCTGGTTTCCGACGGCGCCAACAAGCCCTTCCGCGTGCACCTGCGTGCGCCGGGCTTCGCCCACCTGTCCTCGATCGACTCGGTCGTGCGCGGCCACATGCTGGCCGACGTGGTGGCGATGATCGGTACCTACGATCTGGTGTTCGGCGAGGTTGACCGGTAATGCCGTCTGCCACGCCAACGCCTGCTGCAGGCAGCCGGCGCAAGCCGGCGCCGCAGTTCCTGGAATTTCACGTTATGCATTTCGCTGAGGTCGGCCGATGAAGGCGACAGGTAATTTCGAGGCGGCGCGCGACGTCGACCCGATGGTGGTGCTGAGCGACAAGACCCGCGCTCACATCGATCACTGGCTGTCCAAGTTCCCGCCGGACCGCAAGCGCTCTGCCGTGCTGCAGGGCCTGCATGCGGCCCAGGAGCAGAACGAGGGCTGGCTGACCGACGAGCTGATCGCCGGCGTGGCCAAGTACCTGGACCTGCCGCCGGTGTGGGCCTACGAGGTCGCCAGCTTCTACTCGATGTTCGAGACCGAGAAGGTGGGCCGCAACAACGTGGCCATCTGCACCAACATCAGCTGCTGGCTCAATGGCGCCGAGGACATCGTGCGCCACTGCGAGAAGAAGCTGGGCATCAAGCACGGCGAATCGACCCCGGACGGCCGCGTCTACCTCAAGCGCGAGGAAGAGTGCCTGGCCGGCTGCGGCGGTGCGCCGATGATGGTCATCAACGGTCACTACCATGAGCGTCTGACCCTGGAAAAGGTCGACGAGCTGCTGGACGGGCTGGAGTAAGGGCATGGCACATCACCACGAATCCAAGGGCCCGGTCGGTCCCGCGCCGCTGCCGCACCAGGTGGTCTACACCACCCTGCATTACGACACGCCGTGGTCGTACGAAAGCTACCTCAAGACCGGTGGCTACGCTGCCCTGCGCAAGATCCTCGAAGAGAAGATCCCGCCGGAGCAGGTCATCGAGATGGTCAAGGCCTCCGGCCTGCGCGGCCGCGGTGGCGCAGGCTTCCCGACCGGCCTGAAGTGGTCCTTCATGCCCAAGGGCAACATGCAGAAGTACATCCTCTGCAATTCGGATGAATCCGAGCCGGGCACCTGCAAGGATCGCGACATCCTGCGTTACAACCCGCATTCGGTGGTGGAAGGCATGGCGATCGCCTGCTACGCCACCGGTTCGACCGTGGGCTACAACTACCTGCGCGGCGAGTTCCACCACGAGCCCTTCGAGCACTTCGAACAGGCCCTGGCCGACGCCTACGCGAACGGCTGGCTGGGCAAGAACGTGCTGGGCTCAGGCGTGGACATCGACATCTACGGTGCTCTCGGTGCCGGTGCCTACATCTGCGGCGAAGAAACCGCGCTGATGGAATCGCTGGAAGGCAAGAAGGGACAGCCGCGCTACAAGCCGCCGTTCCCGGCCAACTTCGGCCTGTACGGCAAGCCGTCGACGATCAACAACACCGAGACCTACGGCTCGGTGCCGGCGATCATCCGCAACGGTCCGGAGTGGTTCAAGGGCCTGAGCCGGACCGCCAATGGCGGCCCGAAGTGCTTCTCGGTCTCCGGCTGCGTGCAGAACGGCGGCAACTTTGAAGTGCCGCTCGGCACCACCTTCGACGAGCTGCTGGAAATGGCCGGTGGCCTGCGCCCGGGCCGTACCCTGAAGGGTGCGATTCCGGGCGGCGTCTCCATGCCGGTGCTCACCGCGGCGGAGCTGAAGGGCCTGCCGATGGACTACGACACCATCCGTGCGCTGGGCTCCGGCCTGGGTTCCGGGGCGGTCGTGGTGCTGGATGACAGCGTGTGCTGCGTCAAGTTCGCCTGCCGCATCAGCCAGTTCTTCCACAAGGAATCCTGCGGCCAGTGCACGCCGTGCCGCGAAGGCACCGGCTGGATGCACCGCGTGCTCGAGCGCATCGTCGCCGGCAAGGCCACGATGGAAGACCTGCACCAGCTGAAGGCGGTGGCCGGCCAGATCGAAGGCCACACCATCTGTGCGTTCGGCGAAGCGGCGGCATGGCCCATCCAGGGCTTCCTGCGCCAGTTCTGGGACGAATTCGAGTACTACATCGTCAACGGTCATTCGATGGTTGACGGCAAGAAGGTGGAGGCAGCCGCCGCATGAGCGCGCAACCCGTAAACCCGAACGTGCCACCGGACCATGTGACCATCGAGATCGATGGCAAGTCCCTGGTCGTGCCCAAGGGTTCGATGATCATCCAGGCCGCCGACAAGGCCGGCATTCCGATTCCGCGCTTCTGCTACCACGAGAAGCTGCCGATCGCCGCCAACTGCCGCATGTGCCTGGTGGACGTGGAGAAGTCGCCGAAGCCTGCGCCGGCCTGCGCCACGCCGGTGATGGACGGCATGAAGGTCGCCACCCGCAGCGAGAAGGCGCTGAAGTTCCAGCGCTCGGTGATGGAGTTCCTGCTCATCAACCATCCGCTGGACTGCCCGATCTGCGATCAGGGCGGCGAGTGCGAGCTGCAGGACGTGTCGCTGGGCTATGGCCGTTCGGTCAGCCGCTTCAACGAGCGCAAGCGCGTGGTCCCGGACGAGGACATGGGTCCGCTGGTCGCCACCGAGATGACCCGCTGCATCCAGTGCACCCGCTGCGTCCGTTTCACCGCCGAAGTGGCGGGCACCTATGAACTGGGTGGCATGTACCGCGGCGAGAACCTGCAGATCGGTACCTACGACGGCAAGCCCCTGACCACCGAACTGTCCGGCAACGTCGTCGACGTCTGCCCGGTCGGCGCGCTGACCAACAAGGTGTTCCAGTTCCGTGCCCGTCCGTGGGAGCTGACCGCGCGCGAGTCGCTGGGTTACCACGACGCGATGGGTTCGAACCTGTTCCTGCATGTGCGCCGCGGTGAAGTGCTGCGTTCGGTGCCGCGCGACAACGAAGCGGTCAACGAATGCTGGCTGTCCGACCGCGACCGCTACTCGCACCAGGGCCTGTACAGCGAAGACCGTGCGGTCAAGCCGCTGCGCAAGGTCAACGGCGAGTGGAAGGAAGTGAGCTGGGCCGAAGGCCTGGCCGCTGCCGCCGACATCCTCAAGGCGAACCAGGGCGACACCCTGGGCGTGCTGGTGCACCCGTCGACCTCCAACGAGGAAGGCGCTCTGCTGGCGCGCCTGGCCAAGGGCCTGGGTTCGGGCAACATCGATCACCGCATCAACAACCGCGATTTCTCCGACGCCGCCACCGCCGAAGTGTTCGGCCTGCCGCTGGCGGAGATCGAAGGCGCTGACCGCATCGTGGTTCTGGGCAGCAACATCCGCCATGAACTGCCGCTGCTGCATGCCCGCCTGCGCAAGGCGCAGACCCAGAACGGCGCGAAGATCCACGTCGTCAACCCGGTCGACTTCGACTTCGCCTTCAGCATCGCCGGCAAGCAGATCGTCGCACCGTCGCAGTTCGTCGATGCCCTGGCCAACGCCGAGCTGCGTTCGGCGGTGCAGGGTGGCAGCAACACCGTGCTGATCGTCGGTGCCATCGCCGAGAACCACCCGCAGGCTGCCGCGATCCGCGCCGCCGCGCGTGATTTCGCCACCGCCACCGGTGCCCGCCTGTGCCGCATTCCGCAGGGCGCCAACGCCGTCGGCCTGACCCGTGCGGGCGTGCTGCCGGCCGGCAGGGACGTCGCCGCGATGCTGGCGCAGCCGCGCCAGGCTTACGTGGTGTACGGCCTGGAGCCGGGCCTGGACTTTGCCGATGCGCCTGCCGCGCGCAAGGCACTGGCCGGTGCCCAGGTCGTGGCGTTCAGCCACTTCGCCTGCGCCTCGACCCGCGACGTCGCCGATGTGATCCTGCCGATCGGTGCGCTGCCGGAAATCGACGCCACCCTGACCAACCTCGATGGCCGCGAACAGTCGGCCCGTGCCGGTGGCAAGCTGCCGGGCGAGGCCCGTGAAGGCTGGCGCGTCCTGCGTGCCCTGGGCGGTGAGCTGGCGGTGGCCGGTTTCGACTTCATCGATCTGGCGGGCCTGCGTGCCAGCCTGGCACCGGTATCGGTCACCGTGGCTGCGTCGGCCCAGCCGGCCGTTGCAGGCGAAGGCCTGGAAGTGGCCTCGACGGCGGCGATCTACCGCACCGATGCCGTGGTCCGCCGCGCTCCGGCGCTGCAGTCGCATCCGCTGAACAACGCCCCGCGCATCGTCCTCAACACGGAAGATGCCGCACGCCTGCAGCTGCAGGAAGGGCAGATGGCCAAGGTCGGCACCGATGCCGGTCGCGCCACCCTGCCGGTGGTGGTCGACGCCCGCGTCGCTGCGGGTTCGGTCTGGATTGAATCGGGCCACGGCGCGACCGCGCCGCTGGGTGCCGCTCGCGTAACGGTGGTGGCTGCATGAACGAATTGCTGTTGAACGCGGTCGATCCGCTGCACCAGTGGCTGCTCGGCCTCGGTGACATCGGCGCGCTGCTCTGGATCATCCTGAAGATCCTGGTGATCACCGTACCGGTGATCGTCTCGGTGGCCTTCTACGTGGTCTGGGAACGCAAGCTGATCGGCTGGATGCACGTCCGCCATGGCCCGATGTACGTGGGCATGGGCATCTTCCAGGCCTTCGCCGACGTCTTCAAGCTGCTGTTCAAGGAAGTGGTCCAGCCGAGCAACGCCAACAAGGCGATCTACCTGCTGGCACCGCTGATCACCCTGGCCCCGGCGTTCGCGGCCTGGGCGGTGATTCCGTTCGATTCGCAGATCGTGCTGTCCAACGCCAATGCCGGCCTGCTGTACTTGCTGGCGATGACCTCGCTGGGCATCTACGGCATCATCCTGGCCGGCTGGGCGTCCAACTCGAAGTATGCGTTCCTGGGTGCGATGCGTGCCTCGGCGCAGATGATCAGCTACGAAATCGCGATGGGCTTCGCCCTGGTCGGCGTCATGATCGCTTCGGGCAGCCTGAACCTGAGCAACATCGTGATGGCCCAGGCCGGCAGTTCCGGCTTCTTCGACTGGTTCCTGATTCCGCTGTTCCCGCTGTTCGTCGTGTACTGGGTGTCCGGCGTGGCCGAGACCAACCGTGCGCCGTTCGACGTGGTGGAAGGCGAGTCGGAAATCGTCGCTGGCCACATGGTCGAGTACTCGGGCGGCGCGTTCGCGCTGTTCTTCCTGGCCGAGTACGCGAACATGATACTGATCAGTTTCCTGATCTCGATCTTCTTCCTCGGTGGCTGGCTGAGCCCGATCCAGGGCTGGGTCGATCCGGGCACTGTGTCGCCGCTGGTCGACTGGATCTGGAAGGGTGGCGCGCCGTGGCTGTTCGTCAAGGTGTTCTTCTTCGCCAGTGCCTACATCTGGTTCCGTGCCAGCTTCCCGCGCTTCCGCTACGACCAGATCATGCGCCTGGGCTGGAAGGTCTTCATTCCGCTGACCATTTTCTGGATCGCGGTCACCGCCGTCATGGTGTTCTTCGGCGTGATTCAAAAGGGCGTCTAAAGTGATGAACAGGATTACCCATTACTTCAAGAGCCTGCTGCTGCTCGAACTGCTGGCCGGCCTTTGGCTGACGCTGAAGTACAGCGTCAGGCCGAAGTACACGATGATGTACCCGATGGAGAAGTTCCCGCAGTCGCCGCGCTTCCGTGGCCTGCATGCGCTGCGCCGCTATCCCAACGGTGAAGAGCGCTGCATCGCCTGCAAGCTGTGCGAGGCGGTCTGCCCGGCGCTGGCCATCACCATCGATTCGGCCAAGCGCGAGGACGGCACCCGCCGCACCACCCGCTACGACATCGACCTGTTCAAGTGCATCTTCTGCGGCTTCTGTGAGGAAAGCTGCCCGGTGGACTCGATCGTCGAAACCCACATCCTCGAGTACCACTTCGAGAATCGTGGCGAAAACATCGTTACCAAGCCGCAGCTGCTGGCCCTGGGCGACCGTCTCGAGTCCGAGATCGCCGAGCGTCGCGCCGCCGATGCCGCTTACCGCTGAGGTCGAGAGATGGATTGGGTAAATATCGCTTTCTGGGTCTTCGCCATCGTGGCCGGCATCTCCGCCGCGGCGGTGATCAGCGTGCGCAACCCCGTGCACGCCGTTCTGTGCCTGGTGCTGACCTTCTTCTCCGTTGCCTGCGTGTGGCTGCTGGTGGGCGCCGAGTTCCTCGGTGTGGCGCTGGTGCTGGTCTACGTCGGCGCGGTGATGGTGCTGTTCCTGTTCGTGGTGATGATGCTCGACATCGATCCGTCGAACCTGCGTGAGGGCTGGGTGCGTTACCTGCCGGTCGGCCTGGTCGTGGCCGTGGCGATGCTGGTGCAGATGCTGATGCTGATCGGCGTCAAGGGCAGGGCGGTCAACCCGTTCCCGGCCGACAATGCCGCCGCTCTGGCCGCTGACACGTCCAACGTCACCTGGCTGGCCCGCAGCCTGTTCACCGAGTACCTGCTGCCGTTCGAGTTCGCCGCCGTCATCCTGACCGTGGCCGTGGTGGCCGCGGTGATGCTGACCCTGCGTCGCCGCGAAGGCCTGAAGACCCAGAACCCGACGCAGCAGACCATGGTCAAGGCGCACGATCGCCTGCGCGTGGTCAAGATGAGTGCCGAGCAGCCGGTGGTGCACAGCAACAGCACGCCTGCGGCGGGCGAAGAGGAGACCAAGGCATGATCACTCTGGGCCATATCCTGGCGCTGGGCGCGGTGCTGTTCTGCATCAGCCTTGCCGGCATCTTCCTCAACCGCAAGAACATCATCGTGCTGCTGATGTCCATCGAGTTGATGCTGCTGTCGGTGAACATCAACTTCGTCGGATTCTCGCGCCAGCTGGGCGATCCATCCGGCCAGCTGTTCGTGTTCTTCATCCTGACCGTCGCCGCTGCCGAGGCCGCCATCGGCCTGGCGATCCTGGTGACCCTGTTCCGTACCCGCCGCACGATCAATGTCGGCGAAGTCGATTCGCTGAAGGGCTGATCCACAGATGGAAATCACTCTCTCCAAGAGTCTGTTGATCGCAGTGGTGCTTGCACCGCTGTTCGGCAGCATCATCGCCGGCCTGTTCGGTCGCCAGGTCAAGCGCTTCGGCGCGCAGACCATCACCATCCTCGGCGTTGCGGTTGCGTGCGGCCTGTCGATGTACACGCTCTACCAGCTGCTGTGGGGCGGGGCGCAGCCGTTCAACCAGAACGTCTACACCTTCTTCGAAGTCGGCCAGTACTCGGCCCACGTCGGTTTCATGGTCGACAAGCTGACCGCGATGATGATGGTGGTGGTGACCTTCGTGTCGCTGCTGGTCCACATCTACACGATCGGCTACATGCAGGACGATCCGGGCTACCAGCGCTTCTTCAGCTACATCTCGCTGTTCACCTTCTCGATGCTCACCCTGGTGATGAGCAACAACTTCCTGCAGCTGTTCTTCGGCTGGGAAGCGGTGGGCCTGGTGTCGTACCTGCTGATCGGCTTCTGGTTCAAGCGCCCGACCGCGATCTTCGCCAACATGAAGGCGTTCCTGGTCAACCGCGTCGGTGACTTCGGCTTCCTGCTGGGTATCGCCGGCGTGCTGTGGGTGTTCGGCACCCTGGACTACTCCGAGGTGTTCTCGCAGGCCAGCATGCTGGCCGACCCGCGCGCCCAGCTGCAGATCTGGGACGGCACCCTGTTCGGGATGCAGCTGCTGAACGAGCCGGTGATCTGGTCGATCGCCACCCTGATCTGCATCTGCCTGTTCATCGGCGCCATGGGCAAGTCGGCCCAGGTCCCGCTGCACGTGTGGCTGCCGGATTCGATGGAAGGCCCGACGCCGATCTCGGCGCTGATCCACGCCGCGACCATGGTGACCGCCGGTATCTTCATGGTCACCCGCATGTCGCCGCTGTTCGAGCTGTCGCAGACCGCGCTGGACTTCATCCTGTTCATCGGTGCCACCACGGCCTTCTTCACCGGCCTGATCGGTATCGTGCAGAACGACATCAAGCGCGTGGTCGCGTACTCGACGCTGTCGCAGCTGGGCTACATGACCGTGGCGCTGGGTGTTTCGGCCTATTCGGCTGCCGTGTTCCACCTGATGACCCACGCCTTCTTCAAGGCGCTGCTGTTCCTCGGCGCCGGTTCGGTCATCATCGCCATGCACCACGAGCAGGACATGCGCAAGATGGGCGGCCTGCGCAGGTACATGCCGATCACCTTCATCACCATGTGGATCGGGACCCTGGCCCTGGTCGGCACGCCGTTCTTCTCCGGCTTCTACTCGAAGGACACCATCATCGAGGCCGCCGAGATCCATGCCCATATCCAGGGCAGCTGGGTGGCCACCTATGGCTACTGGGCGGTGCTGGGCGGCGTGCTGGTGACCAGCTTCTACAGCTTCCGCCTGCTGTTCATGACCTTCCATGGCAAGGAGCGCTTCCGCGACGCGCATGACGATCATGGCCACGGCCATGACGATCACCATGCCGCCGATGCGCACCATGCCGACGCCCACCATGACGACCACGGTCATGGCCACGGCGCGCACGAGCCGCACGAGACCCCGTGGGTGGTGACCCTGCCGCTGATCCTGCTGGCCATCCCGTCGATCGCCATCGGCTTCTTCAGCATCGGTCCGATGCTGCACGGCACCGACTGGGCCGGCCACCACGCCCATGAGACGATCAAGGGCCAGGCGACCACGTTCTTCACCGGCATCGTCGACTTCTACGATCCGGCCAAGAACACCGTGGCCTTCCTCGGCGAGGAGTTCCATGGCCCGGTGGCGTTCGCGCTGCACGGCATGATGCTGCCGCCGTTCTGGCTGACCCTGGCGGGCTTCCTGCTGGCCGCGTTGTTCTACCTGTGGAAGCCGGACCTGTCGGGCAAGGCACGCAAGGCCTTCGCCCCGGTGGTGTCGGTGCTGGAAAACAAGTACGGCTTCGACAAGCTGTGGATCGATGGCTTTGCCGGTGGCAGCGTCAAGCTCGGCAGGGTCTCGCGCTGGATCGACAGCAACATCGTCGACGGCGTGGTCAATCTCTCGGCACGTGTTGTGGACGTCGCAGCCGGCGTGCTGCGTCGTACCCAATCCGGTTTCCTCTATCACTACGCCTTCGCGATGATCATCGGCCTGATTGCCCTGCTGGGCGTGCTGATGCATTACCTGCGTTGATGACCTGTACGGAATAAGAAGACGTGTCGAACTGGCCTCTACTCAGTGTCCTCATCTGGCTGCCGATCATCGGTGGTGCCCTGATCCTTGCGATCCGTGATGCGCAGACCGCCCGCTGGGCGTCGCTGGGCGTGGCGGTGCTGACCTTCGTGGCGAGCCTCTCGCTGCTGGGCGGCTACAACCCGGGCATCGATGGCCTGCAGTTCGTCGAGACCCATGCGTGGATCCCGGCGTACAAGATCGGCTACAACCTGGGCGTGGACGGCATCGCCGTGGCGCTGATCCTGCTGACCACCCTGGTCAGCGTGCTTGCCCTGATCGGTGCCTGGAGCGCGATCGACAAGCGCGTCAACCAGTACGTGGCGGCCTTCCTGATCCTGGAAGGCGTCACCGTCGGCATCTTCGCCGCGACGGACGCGATGCTGTTCTACGTGTTCTTCGAAGCGATGCTGATCCCGATGTTCCTCATCATCGGTGTCTGGGGTGGCCCGCGTCGCATCTACGCCGCACTGAAGTTCTTCCTCTACACCTTCCTCGGCTCCGTGCTGATGCTGGTGGCGCTGATCTACCTGTACATGAAGGGCGGCAGCTTCCAGCTGGCCGATCTGTACGCGCTGCCGCTGACGGCCAAGGAGCAGACCTGGATCTTCTTCGCCTTCCTGATCGCCTTCGCGGTCAAGGTGCCGATGTTCCCGGTGCACACCTGGCTGCCGGATGCGCACGTGGAAGCGCCGACCGCCGGTTCGGTGATCCTGGCCGCCATCGCGCTGAAGATCGGTGGTTACGGCTTCCTGCGCTTCAACCTGCCGATCGTGCCGGATGCTTCGCTGGAGTGGGCCTGGCTGGTGATCGCGCTGTCGCTGATCGCGGTGATCTACGTTGGCCTGGTCGCCCTGGTCCAGGACGACATGAAGAAGCTGATCGCGTACTCATCGATCGCGCACATGGGTTTCGTCACCCTGGGTACCTTCATTGCCCTGTGGCTGGTGCGTGAAGCCGGCAACGTCGATGCGGCCCGCCTGGGCCTGCAGGGCGCGATGGTGCAGATGATCTCGCACGGCTTCGTGTCGGGTGCGATGTTCTCCTGCGTCGGCGTGCTGTACGACCGCATGCACAGCCGCCGCATCGCCGATTACGGCGGCGTGGTCAATGTGATGCCCTGGTTCGCCACCTTCGCCATGCTGTTCTTCATGGCCAATGCGGGCCTGCCGGGCACCAGCGGTTTCGTCGGCGAGTTCATGGTCATCCTGTCCGCCTTCCAGCGTAACCCGTGGATCGCCCTGGGCGCGGCCACCACCCTGATCATCGGTGCGGCCTATACCCTGTGGCTGTACAAGCGCATCTTCTTCGGCGAAGTGGCCAACAGCCATGTCGCCGAACTGAAGGACATCAACGGCCGCGAATGGCTGGTGCTGGGCGTGTTCGCCATCGGCGTGCTTGCCCTGGGCATCTACCCCAAGCCGCTGACCGACCTGATGGAGCCCTCGATCGCGAAGCTGGCGATGCAGATCGCATCCAGCAAGCTGCTGTAATTCCAGGATTTGATGATGACCACCTCGCCGCTGCTGCCATTGACCGCTGCTGACCTGCCTCCGCTCGCCCCCGAGCTGGTGCTGATCGGCAGCGCCTTCGCCCTGATGATCCTCGACCTGTTCGTCAGCGAGCGGAACAAGATCGTCACCCACCTGTTCTCGGTTGCTGCACTGGCCGTCGTGCTGTTCATGCTGGCGACCGGCGTGGGCGGGCAGGGAGAGGTCTTCCATGGCATGTTCGTGCGCGATACCGCCGCGGACGTGATGAAGACCGGGATCGTGCTGCTCAGCGGCCTGACCCTCGTGTACGGCTGGCGCTACCTGCGCGACCGCAACCTGTTCCAGGGCGAGATCCCGGTGCTGATCCTGTTCGGCACGGCCGGCATGATGATCCTGGTCTCGGCTGGCAGCCTGCTGATGGTCTACCTGGGCCTGGAACTGCTGGCGCTGTGCTCGTATGCGCTGGTGGCCAGCAACCGCGACAGCGGCCTGGCCTCGGAAGCGGCGATGAAGTACATCGTGCTCGGTTCGCTTGCCTCCGGCCTGCTGCTGTATGGCATGTCGCTGATCTACGGCGCCACCGGCAGCCTGCACCTGGACGTGATCCGCGATGCCATCCCGCATTCCGAAGAGCGCGTGCTGCTGATCACCGGCGCGGTGTTCATGATCGCGGGCGTGGCCTTCAAGCTGGGTGCGGCACCGTTCCACATGTGGCTGCCGGACGTCTACCAGGGTGCGCCGGCGCCGATCGCGCTGTTCATCAGCTCGGCACCGAAGCTGGCTGCGTTCGGCATGGCCTACCGCCTGCTGGAAATGGGCGTGGGTCCGCTGTCGACCGAGCTGCAGCTGCTGATCGCCGGCCTGGCCGCCGTATCGCTGGTGATCGGCAACCTGATGGCGATCGCGCAGAGCAATCTCAAGCGCATGCTGGCGTTCTCCACCGTCTCGCACATCGGCTTCCTGCTGATGGGCATCGCCGGTGGTGGCTCGCAGGGCTACGCTGCCGCGCTGTTCTATGCGCTGGCCTACGCCATCATGTCCACCGCTGCCTTCGGCGCGATCATCGCGCTGTCGCGTGCCGGCTTCGAGGCCGAGAACATCGAGGACTTCAAGGGCCTGAATGCCCGCAATCCGTGGATGGCCGGCCTGGTGCTGTGCATCATGGCGTCGCTGGCGGGCATTCCGCCGTTCCTCGGCTTCTGGACCAAGCTGGCGGTGCTGGGTGCGGCCGTCAACGGCGGCCTGCTGTGGCTGGCGATCCTCGGCGTGCTGTGCGCAGTGGTCGGCTGCTTCTACTACCTGCGGGTCATCAAGGTCATGTACTTCGATGAGCCGGTGGGCGAGGCCATTCCGCGCAGCAACGACCGCGTGCTGGGCCTGGTGCTGGGCGTGAACGCGCTGGCGCTGCTGGCCTTGGGCCTGGCCTGGAACCCGATCATGGTCTGGTGCCAGCAGGCTTTTGCGCATCTTGCATAAAAGTTGACACAAAGCTGCGCGATTCGTGTAATATGCGCAGCCTGAGTTGTCACTGCAGCGGTTCAGCCAGAACATCGTTGCAATGGCCCCCTCGTCAGGGTGGGGCAGCAGTTCAAACACTTCCGGTGCGGGGTGGAGCAGTCTGGCAGCTCGTCGGGCTCATAACCCGAAGGTCGCAGGTTCAAATCCTGCCCCCGCTACCAACATCGGGCCGGCGCCATCCGGCTTGATGAATGAGGGAAAGCTTGCATTTATTGCACTTATGCCTCATGATTCCGCTTCTGATGCGGGGTGGAGCAGTCTGGCAGCTCGTCGGGCTCATAACCCGAAGGTCGCAGGTTCAAATCCTGCCCCCGCTACCAAGTAAAGAGATCGCCTTCGAAGTCCTGCTTCGAAGGCGTTTTTCTTTGAGGTCTGTGTGCTTTCCACGTGTTCGGGGTCAGATCCCTTTTTCCGTGGAAAAGGGATCTGACCCGGGTCCCTGCCTTGCACCAGCGCGGTGCAGCCGCTATCATCATCGGCCTAAGCAGTACCCCTGAAGGCGGCGCTCCCCTGGGGAGACCTCACCCGGAAGGAGGGCTCGCAACATGCCTTCGCGGCGTGCTGCAACCGGAATCCAGTCACCGGAGTCTTTCCGGAAAAAGGGGCCCTGCGGGCCCTTTGTCGTTTCCGGGGCGTCATGTTCATGCCGGCCATGGCCGGCACCCAACCAAGAGATCAAGGCAGGCTGTGAGCGACAAGGCAACCGACATCGCGAATCTGCTCGCCCCGACCGTTGTGTCGCTGGGCCTGGAGCTGCTGGGCGTTGAGTATCTGCCGGCCCCCGGCGGTGCGACCCTGCGCCTTTACATCGACGTTCCGCTGGCTGAACAGCCCGAGCGCATCATCAATGTCGACGACTGCGAGCGGGTCAGCCGCGAAGTGTCGGCGCAGCTGGACGTCGAAGACCCGATCAGCGGCAACTACACGCTGGAAGTGTCCTCGCCGGGCGTCGATCGTCCGCTGTTCAACCTGGAGCAGTTCACTCGCCACCTGGGGGAGTCGGCCAAGGTCACCCTGAAGCTGCCGCAGGACAACCGACGTCGCCTGCAGGGCCGTATCGAAGCGACCGACGAGGCTGCGGGCACCATCACCTTCATCGTCGACAAGGCCGAAGTGGTCGTGTCGGCGGACAACATCGACAAGGCACGGATCCTGCCCGACTGGGTGGCGCTGGGGCTGGCCCCGAGCAAGCCGACCGGTCCTGCACCGAAGCGTCCGAAGCCGAACAAGAATTCTTCTTCCAACGAGCCGGCGGCAAAGAAGCCGCGCGCGGAGTGAGCCAATGAGCAAGGAACTGTTGCTGGTAGTCGACGCGGTCGCCAACGAGAAGGGCGTGCCGCGTGAAGTGATCTTCGATGCCATCGAGGCCGCCCTGGCCTCGGCAGCGAAGAAGCGCTATCCCGACGAGGAAGTGCTGACCCGCGTGGTCATCGACCACAAGGATGGCAGCTACGAAACCTTCCGTCGCTGGGAAGTGGTGGCTGATGACGTGGTCATGGAGTCGCCCGACCGCCAGATCCGCCTGATGGACGCCATCGATGAAGCCGAGGGCGTGGACGTCGGCGATTACATCGAAGAGCAGATCGAGAACCCCGACTTCGGCCGCATCGCCGCCCAGGCCGCCAAGCAGGTGATCGTGCAGCGCGTTCGCGAAGCCGAGCGCCAGCAGGTCGTGGACGCATGGAAGGACCGCGTCGGCGAGCTGATCACCGGTGTGGTCAAGCGTGCCGAGCGTGGCAACATCTACGTCGACCTCGGCGGCAACGCCGAAGGCTTCATCCCGAAGGACAAGGGCATTCCGCGCGACGTGCTGCGCGCCGGTGACCGCGTCCGCGGCTACCTGGCCGAAGTGCGCTCGGAGCCGCGTGGCCCGCAGCTGTTCATCAGCCGCGCCGCGCCGGAGTTCATGATCGAGCTGTTCAAGCTGGAAGTGCCGGAAGTCGGTCAGGGCCTGGTGGAAATCAAGGCCTGTGCCCGCGATCCGGGCGACCGCGCCAAGATCGCCGTGCTGGCCCACGACCAGCGCACCGATCCGATCGGTGCCTGCATCGGCATGCGCGGTTCGCGCGTGCAGGCGGTGTCCAACGAGCTCAATGGCGAGCGCGTGGATATCGTGCTGTGGAACGACAACCCGGCCAACTTCGTCATCAATGCGATGGCGCCGGCCGAGGTGCAGTCGATCATCGTCGATGAGGACAAGCACTCGATGGATCTGGCCGTTGCCGAGGACCGCCTGGCCCAGGCGATCGGCAAGGGTGGCCAGAACGTGCGCCTGGCCAGCCGCCTGACCGGCTGGCAGCTCAACGTGATGACCCAGGACCAGGTCACCGCCAAGTCGGAGGCCGAGCAGGCTTCGGCCCGCCAGCTGTTCATGGACAAGCTGGAAGTGGACGAGGAGATCGCCGGCATCCTGGTCAGCGAAGGCTTCGGCACCGTCGAGGAAATCGCTTATGTCCCGGTCGGCGAACTGCTGGCCGTGGAAGGTTTCGACGAGGATATCGTCGAAGAGCTGCGCGCTCGTGCCCGCGATGCGCTGCTCAATGAGGCCCTGGCAGTCGAGGAAGGCCTTGAAGACGGCCAGCCGGCGCAGGACCTGCTGTCCCTGAAGGGCATGGACGAAGCCACCGCGTATGCGCTGGCCGGCCACGGCGTGCGCACCAGTGAGGATCTGTCCGACCTGGCCGCCGACGAGGTCGTGGACTTCGGCATCGAAGGGCTGGACCAGGAGCGCGCCGCCGCGCTGATCCTGGCCGCGCGTGCCGAGGAGATCGCCCGACTGGAACGCGGCGAATGAGCCGGCAATGAACAGGGCCCTGAGCCGCTCAGGGCGTAGAATCCGCGCCACCTCCAGATGCGGGGGGGCGCCCACAAGATCATAGGATCCGAATGTCGCAGCAAACCACCATCCGCAAGCTTGCCGAACTGGTCAACACACCGGTCGAAAAACTGCTTGAACAGCTGGCCGGTGCCGGCATGAAGTTCAGCGGTCCCGACCAGGTCGTGACCAGCACCGAGAAGGTGAAGCTCCTGGGCTTCCTTCGTCGTTCGCACGGCAAGCCCGAGCAGGCGCCGGAAGAGACCGATCAGTCTGCAAAGAAGATCACCCTCAACCGCCGTAAACAGCAGGAAGTGACGGTCAATTCCGGTCGCAGCAAGACGACCGTGAATGTCGAGGTGCGCCAGAAGCGTACCTACGTCAAGTCCGATGGTGGTCGTGCGATGACTCCGGACGAAGAGCGCGCCGACATCCTGCGCAAGCTGGAAGAGTCGCGCGCCCGCAACCTCGCCGAACAGCAGGCATTGGCCGAGAAGGACCGTCTGCGCGACGAGGCCATCGTCCGTGCACGCGAGGAAGAGATTGCCGCCAAGGAGCGTGCCGAAGCCGAGAAGAAGGCTGCAGAGGAAGCAGCGGTTGCCGCCAAGGCCGCCGAGGCGCTGGCCGCCAGCCAGCCGAAGACGCGCGCTCCGATCGACGAAACCGCACCGCGTCCGCCGCGTACCCCGGCCGCAGCCCCGGCTGCCCCGCGTGGCGCTCCGCCACGCAGCGATGACCGCAACAACCGCAGCGCGCCGCGCAACGAGCGTGGCCCGGGCGATCGTTTCTCCGGCCAGATGCACCTGTCGGCCGCCGACCGTGCACGTCGTGGCAACAGCAACAGCACGACCCGTGGTCGTCCGGGCGGCCGGAACCAGGCCGGCGGCCGTCGCGACATGTCGCGCGGTGGCAGCAACGCCGGTCCGCATGCCTTCGAACGTCCGACCGCACCGGTCGTGCGTGAAGTGGCGATCGGCGACACGATCACCGTGGCCGACCTGGCGCAGAAGCTCGCGCTGAAGGGCGGCGAGGTGGTCAAGGCGCTGTTCAAGATGGGCGTGATGGCCACCATCACCCAGTCCATCGACCACGACACGGCGGCGCTGGTGACCGAGGAACTCGGCCACAAGGCGATCCGTGCCAACGACAACGACGCCGAAGACGCACTGCTGGCATCGACCGGTGAAAACCAGGGCGAAGCCGTGCAGCGCCCGCCGGTGGTCACCATCATGGGCCACGTCGACCACGGCAAGACCTCGCTGCTGGATTACATCCGCCGCACCAAGGTCGCCACCGGCGAAGCCGGCGGCATCACCCAGCACATCGGTGCGTACCACGTGGATACGCCGAAGGGCGTGATCAGCTTCCTGGATACCCCGGGCCACGCAGCCTTCACTTCGATGCGTGCCCGCGGTGCCAAGCTGACCGATATCGTGGTGCTGGTGGTCGCTGCCGATGACGGCGTGATGCCGCAGACCAAGGAAGCGATCCAGCATGCCCGTTCCGCCGGCGTGCCGCTGATCGTGGCAATCAACAAGATCGACAAGTCCGACGCCGATCCGATGCGGGTCAAGAACGAACTGCTGACCGAGCAGGTCGTGGCCGAAGACTTCGGTGGCGACACCCAGATGGTGGAGATCTCGGCCAAGACCGGCCTGGGCATCGACGACCTGCTGGACGCCATCTCGATCCAGGCCGAACTGCTGGAGCTGAAGGCTGTCGATGAAGGCCGCGCGTCCGGCGTGGTGATTGAATCGTCGCTGGACAAGGGCCGCGGCCCGGTCGCCACCGTGCTCGTGCAGCAGGGCCGCCTGAAGAAGGGCGATTACCTGGTGTGCGGCATCCAGTACGGCCGCGTGCGAGCGCTGTTCGACGAAACCGGCAAGCAGCCGGAGTTCGCCGGCCCGTCCATCCCGGTGCAGGTCCTGGGCCTGTCCGGCGTGCCGGAAGCCGGTGACGACTTCGTGGTGGTCGAGGACGAGCGTCTGGCCAAGGACGTTGCCCAGCAGCGTGAGACCAAGCGCCGCGAGTCGCGCCTGGTCGCCACGGCGGGCAGCCGGATGGAAGACATCATGGCGACCCTGGGCAAGGGTGAGGGCCAGCAGGTCCTCAACCTGGTCATCAAGGCCGACGTGCAGGGTTCGGTGCAGGCGCTGAGCCAGGCCCTGGTCGCGCTGTCCAACGACGACATCCGCATCAACGTGATCCACTCCGGCGTGGGCGGCATCACCGAGTCGGACGCCAATTCGGCTGCCGCCTCCAAGGCCACCGTCATCGGCTTCAACGTGCGTGCGGATGCTTCGGCCCGTCGCATCATCGAATCCAACGGCGTGGACCTGCGTTACTTCTCGATCATCTATGACGTGATCGATCAGGTGAAGCAGGTGGCCTCCGGTCTGCTGGGCGTGGAGATCCGCGAAGAGATCATCGGTATCGCCGAGGTCCGCGATGTCTTCCGCAGCTCCAAGCTGGGCGCCGTCGCCGGCTGCATGGTCATCGAAGGCGTGGTCAAGCGCAGCAAGCCGATCCGCGTCCTGCGCGACAGCGTGGTGGTGTTCGAAGGCGAGCTGGAATCGCTGCGTCGCTTCAAGGAAAACGTCGAGGAAGTCCGCAACGGTACCGAATGCGGTATCGGCGTGAAGGCTTACAACGACGTCAAGCCGGGCGACCAGATCGAGTGCTTCGAGCGCATCGAAGTGCCGCGTACCCTGTAATGCTGCAACGGACCGGCCCTCGCGGGCGGGTCCACCCCTGGTGGCGCCCGACCCCGGTCGGGCCGTCTCTCCCGGTAGGGCCCGACCTTGGTCGGGTCACATTCAATTCAAGAGCCCGACCGCGTGCCCAAGACTTTCCATCGAACCGACCGTGTCTCCGCCCAGCTGCGCCGTGAACTCGGCACCCTGGTGCACAACGCCGTGCGCGAGCACGGGTTGCCCTCGGTGAGCGTGTCCGACGTGGAAATCACCCGCGACATGGCCCATGCCAAGGTCTTTGTCACCGCGCTGATGCCGGAACGTTCGGCCGAAGCGGTGGCCGGCCTGAAGGAACTGGGCTATCGCCTGCGCATGGACCTGGCCCGGGCGATGAAGCTGCGTCACGTGCCGGAGCTGCATTTCCATTACGACGACTCGGTTGATCGGGGCGAGCACATCGACAACATCCTGCGCGATCTGCCCGACACCGTGGCTGCCGAGAAGCGCCGCGAGAGCGACGAAGAATAACCGCGCGACGCCGGGCATGCCCGGCGTTGCTGCATTCCGGCTGCGCGATGTCTGATGCAGGCCGCGCCGCGCGCTTGCCGGGCATGGTCCGGCGCTACACCCGTATCTGTCATGACCCGAATTCAGTTCCGCCGCCTGGACGGCATCCTGCTGCTCGACAAGTCGACCGGCATGAGCTCCAACGCTGCCCTGCAGGTGGCGCGCCGCCTGTTCCGTGCCGAGAAGGGCGGGCATACCGGCAGTCTCGACCCGCTGGCCACCGGCCTGCTGCCGTTGTGCTTCGGCGAGGCGACCAAGATCGCCGGCCTGCTGCTGGGCTCGGCCAAGGCCTATGACGCTGAGATCGTGCTCGGCCAGACCACCGACACCGATGACGCCGAAGGCGAGGTGCTGCTGCAGCGCCCGGTGCCGCAGATCACTGCTGACGTCCTGCAGGCCGCGCTGGCACCGCTGACCGGCAGCATCCGCCAGCGGGCCCCGATCTATTCAGCGCTGAAGCAGGGAGGCGAGCCGCTGTACGTGAAGGCCCGCCGCGGCGACGCCATCGAGGCCCCGGAGCGGCAGGTCCAGGTGCATGCCATCGAGGTCCTGGAACAGCAGCCCGAGCGGCTGCGCCTGCGCGTCACCTGTGGCTCGGGTACCTACATCCGCAGCCTGGCGCGTGATCTCGGCGAGGCGCTGGGCTGTGGTGCGCACATCAGCGCCCTGCGCCGGCTGTGGGTGGAGCCGTTCCGCGAGCCGGCGATGGTCACCCTGGACCAGCTGCGGGCGATGGTCGAAACGGGCGACCTGGCGGCCATGGATGCGCTGCTGCTGCCGCTGGCCGACGGTCTGGCCGGGTATCCGCGGGTCGAGCTGGACGCCGGCCAGACGCAACGGTTCTGCATGGGGCAGCGGTTGCGCGATGCCGGCTGGCCGCGCGGTCTGGTGGCGGTGTTCGGTCCGGACGCCGCTGTCCAGGGCCTCGGTCAGGTCGATGACAGTGGCCTGCTGGCCCCGCAGCGCCGCTTCAACCTCTGAGCAGGGGGGGGCGGTTCAGCCCCGGTCCTTGTCCCCGGAGCCCCTGGCCGTTACAATTTCGCGGCCATTTTCTGGCAGCCTGCCCCGCGCAGGTTTCATCCCTGTAGTCCACGGCGAGCCTGGCGGTGCGCGAAGCGCGTTCCTGCCGGCCACGCATCACTGAGAAAAAGACATGTCGATCGACACCCAGAAGGTCATTGAAGACAACAAGCGCAGCGCCGCCGACACCGGCTCCCCGGAAGTCCAGGTGGCCCTGCTGACCGCCCGCATCGAACTGCTGACCGGCCACTTCAAGACCCACAAGAAGGATCACCACAGCCGCCGCGGCCTGCTGCAGATGGTCAACCGCCGTCGCAGCCTGCTCGACTACCTGAAGAAGAAGGACGTCGAGCGTTACAAGGCCCTGATCGAGAAGCTTGGCCTGCGTCGCTAAGCAACGAATCCCCCGCGGCGCAGCGATGCGCCGCGGTTTTGTTTTGTAGTACCGCAATCCCCGATTCAGGCCGGAACGATCCGGTCACCCGCTGGCGGCAAGGGTCGCCGACGGTCCAAATTCGCAGACAGCATCCCCAAGGACACCCTCCGTGGCAAAAATCACCAAAACCTTCCAGTACGGCAAGCACACCGTCACGCTTGAGACCGGCGAAGTCGCCCGTCAGGCCAGCGGCGCCGTCATCGTCAAGATGGACGACACCGTACTGCTGGTCACCGCCGTCGCCGCCAAGAGCGCGCGCGAAGGCCAGGACTTCTTCCCGCTGACCGTCGACTATCAGGAGAAGTTCTACGCCGGCGGCCGCATTCCGGGTGGTTTCTTCAAGCGCGAAGGCCGTGCGACCGAGAAGGAAACCCTGATCTCGCGTCTGATCGACCGTCCGATCCGTCCGCTGTTCCCGGAAGACTACAAGAACGAAGTGCAGATCATCGCCACGGTGATGTCGCTGAACCCGGACGTGGACGGTGACATTCCGGCCCTGATCGGTGCTTCGGCGGCCCTGGCTCTGGCCGGGACCCCGTTCATGGGTCCGATCGGCGCTGCCAAGGTCGGTTACAAGAACGGCGAGTACATCCTGAACCCGACCGTCAGTGAACTGGCTGACTCGCAGCTGGAACTGGTCGTTGCCGGTACCTCCAACGCCGTGCTGATGGTCGAATCCGAAGCCGCGCTGCTGTCGGAAGAAGTGATGCTGGGCGCCGTGACCTTCGGTCACCGCGAAATGCAGAAGGTCATCAACGCGATCAACGAGCTGACCGTCGAAGCCGGCACCAAGCCGTCGACCTGGGAAGCCCCGGCCAAGAACGAAGCGCTGATCGCCGCCCTGAAGGAAGCCATCGGCCCGCGCCTGGGCGAAGCCTTCCAGGTGCGTGACAAGCTGCAGCGTCGCGACGCCATCTCGGCGATCAAGAAGGACGTGGTCGAAGCCCTGGCCGGCCGCGTGGCTGCCGAAGGCTGGAACCCGGCCGAGCTGTCGAAGGAATTCGGCGAACTGGAATACCGCACCATGCGCGACTCGGTGCTGGACACCAAGGTCCGCATCGACGGCCGTGCGCTGGATACCGTCCGCCCGATCTCCGTGAAGACCGGCGTGCTGCCGCGTACCCACGGCTCCTCGCTGTTCACCCGCGGCGAAACCCAGGCCATCGTGACCATCACCCTGGGCACCGCCCGCGACGGTCAGGTCATCGATGCCGTTGCCGGTGAGTACAAGGAAAACTTCCTGTTCCACTACAACTTCCCTCCGTTCTCGGTGGGTGAGTGCGGCCGCATGATGGGTCCGAAGCGCCGCGAGATCGGCCACGGTCGCCTGGCCAAGCGCGGCGTGCTGGCTGTCATGCCGTCGCTGGAAGCCTTCCCGTACACCATCCGCGTCGTCTCGGAAATCACCGAGTCGAACGGTTCCTCGTCGATGGCCTCGGTCTGCGGTTCGTCGCTGGCCCTGATGGACGCCGGCGTGCCGGTGAAGGCCCCGGTGGCGGGTATCGCCATGGGTCTGGTCAAGGAAGGCGACCGCTTCGTCGTCCTGTCCGACATCCTGGGTGACGAAGATCACCTGGGCGACATGGACTTCAAGGTGGCCGGTACCGCTGAGGGCATCTCCGCCCTGCAGATGGACATCAAGATCGAAGGCATCACCGAAGAGATCATGAAGCAGGCGCTGCAGCAGGCCAAGGCTGGCCGTCTGCACATCCTGGGCGAAATGGCCCACGGCCTGACCGCTCCGCGTTCGGAACTGTCCGACTACGCGCCGCGCCTGCTGACCATCAAGATCCACCCGGACAAGATCCGCGAAGTGATCGGCAAGGGTGGCTCGACCATCCAGGCCATCACCAAGGAAACCGGCACCCAGATCGACATCCAGGATGACGGCACCATCGTCATTGCCTCGGTCAACGCGATCGCTGCTCAGGCCGCCAAGGCCCGCATCGAGCAGATCACCTCGGACGTCGAGCCGGGCCGCATCTACGAAGGCAAGGTCGCCAAGATCATGGACTTCGGCGCGTTCGTCACCATCCTGCCGGGCAAGGACGGCCTGGTCCACGTCTCGCAGATCTCCAGCGAGCGCGTCGAGAAGGTCGGCGACAAGCTGAAGGAAGGCGATGTGGTCAAGGTCAAGGTGCTGGAAGTCGACAAGCAGGGCCGTATCCGCCTGTCGATGAAGGCCGTGGAAGAAGGCGAGGGCGCCAGCGCCGAATGATCGACCCACGGTCGATCACGGCAGGTGTCAACCCGGGTTGAGCACCGCCGCTGACATCGCTGGAATGAGAAAGCGGGCTTCGGCCCGCTTTTTCTTTGTCCGGCATCCTGAGCGGGCTTGCCGCTATGCTGTTGTCATGGACCTCCTGCGCCTGCTCGACCTGGACATCGACCGCCCGGCGCAGCGCGTGAGCCGGGCCGGTGAGGCCCTGCCCATCAGTGGCCTGAGCTGGACCCTGTTCGACGTGCTGCTTGCACACGGCACCCGTGTGGTGGATTTCGACACGTTGGCGGCCCAGGTCTGGGCACCTGCGGTGGTTGGCGAGGATGCGGTCAGTCAGCGGGTGAAACTGCTGCGGCAGGCACTCGGCGATGACAGCCGTCAGCCGCGCTACATCCGTTCGGTGCGTGGGCGTGGCTATCAGCTGTGCGCCGCACCGATACCGATGGCACCGCCGCCAGTGATCCGATCGTCACGAGGGCGCTGGTGGTGGGCTGCAGCGCTGGTGGCGGTGGGCGGGTTGGCGGTGGCGGTGCTGGCGTGGCCGGACCAGGCTCCGCCCGCCGCAGCCACGTCCCTGCTGCAGCGCGCGGACTATTACGCCGGCATCGGCCAGGCGAGCAACAACGAACGCGCGATCGCCCTCTACCGCCAGGCACTCCAGGTCGATCCAGAATCCAGCGCGGCCCGGCGTGGGCTGGCACGTGCATTGTCGGCGCAGGGATGCCTGTTCAACGGTTCTCCGCAGCAGATGCGCGAAGCGCTGGCGCTGGCCGACTCCGAACGTGCACGAGCGCCGCATGACGGTGCCACGTACGCCCTGCGCGGGTATGCGCATGATTGCCTTGGGCGGATGGACGATGCGGTAGCCGACTACGCGCGCGCGATCCAGCTCGATCCTGCGGACGAGCGCACCCGCGCATCGCTGGCCTACCTGCAGCAGGAGCAGGGCCACCTGTCGCTGGCGCTGCGCGCCAACCTCGCGCTCAAGGCACCCGAACGCATCCGCTTCCGTGATGTGCAGGTGGCGCGCGAAATGGAACTGCTCGGTTTCACCCAGGCGGCAGCGCAGCGCCATGCGCGCAACTTCCAGCTTTACCCGGACAACGTGTTCGCCAACATCGCGTGGCCGCGCAGCCTGTACGTTGCCGGGGCCGCCGGGCGCGCCCGGGAGGAGCTGGCCATCGCATTGACGCGTGGCACACCACACCCCCAGCTGCTGCGCCTGCAGGGAGAACTGGCATTGCTGGCCGGTGACACCGCGGCGGCGGCCGAGGCGTTCGCGACGGCGCACCGGCTGCGGCCGCAGCAATCGTTGGGAGAGACGCTGGCGGGCCTGTACGGATCGACGGCCATCGATCCGGCATGGGCACGTGCGCGATTGCAGCGCCTGCCGGCGGGGAGTGGTGATGGTTGGGCCGATGCTGCGCTCGAGCGGGCTCTGCTGTTGCAGTCGGTGGGTGATGCGAAGGCCGCCGTGGCCGCGCTGCACCAGGCGGTGGACGATGGCTTCCGCGATGCGGCATGGCTGCGTGCCACGCCGCTGTATGCTCCGCTGCGCAGCGCGCCGGAGTGGGAGCCGCTGCTGGCGCGTATCGATGCGGATGTCGCCAGGCAGCGCGCGCAGGTCCTCGCCGCCGCATGGCGACCCTCCGATCTGTCCGGTCTCAGCGCAGTGCCGGAAGCAGGAACTCAGTGAGAATCCGCCGCGACTGCGGATGGGCGAAGCTGCGGTTGTAGGCTTGGCTGGTGACTACGGCCACGGCATTCCTGTCAGGAATCAGGAAGACATAATTGCCACCGTTGCCGGACATCGCCCACACGGTCCGCTGCCTGCCCTGCACCGTCAGCTGCAGGCCCCACCATTGGTAGCCGTACTCGCTGCCATCGCCAGTGCGGGCCTGTGGCTGGATCATTGCAGCGATGAAATCACGGGGAACCAGTTGCCGGCCATTGCCGCGCCCCTGATCCAGCACCAGCTGCCCCAGCCGCGCCAGGTCGCGGCTGCGGTAGCGCGTGCCGCCGCCTCCCATTCCGATGCCCTCCGGTGAACGGTTCCAGTGGCTCTCGGTGATGCCCAGCGGACGCTCCAGTGCCCGGGCGGCATAGTCCGACAGTGGCATGCCGGTGGCCCTCTCGAGCACGGCGCCGAGCACGAACGAGTCGGCCGTACAGTACGCGAAGGAACGGCCATGAGGGCTGTCCTCCGGTCGCTGCATCCAGGGCGCGAAGCCCTTCACCGGCAGGGACAGGGCAAAGTCCAGCCAGCGCTCGCTCACGTACATGCGCTCTTCGTGGCCGCTCGAGAACGGGTTCTCGTCGTCGCATTCCCACAGGCTGCTCATGGTCAGCAGATCCTGCAGGGTGATGGCGCGCAGGCGCGGGTCGACGACGTGGCGCGCGGTGAATCCGGGGAAGTAGTCGTAGACCCGGGCCTGCACGCCCGGCAGCGCCCCCTCGCCGATGGCGGCGCCGATCAGCAGTGCGGTCACGCTTTTGCTGGCCGAGCGCACATCGTGCAGGGTGCCCGCGTCCGCGCCGTTGAAGTAGCCCTCGTAGACGACGTTGCCGTCGACCTGCAGCAGCACGCTGCGGATCTGCTTGAGGTCATCGCGGGCGATGGCCTGCTCCAGGGCGGGCAGGCGGACGGAGGCGGGCGTTGCGGCGCCGGTGGTGTGGGGTATGAATGCCAGCAGCAGAAGGAGGAAGGACATCAACGGACGCATGGTCGGGCTCCATCGGAAAGGAGACTGGATTGAGCCCGGTCCTTCGCTGAAGTGCTGGAAGCGTGTCTGAAGAATTCTGAAGGGCCAGTACCGGCGACGGCAGCGCGCTGTCCTGCCGTGGGGCGTCAGGGACATGCCGATGTCATCCTGCGGGCGTCCGTGCCTGTCCAGTGGACGACATTCGATGAAGCCGCGCCGGGGCGTGATCGGTTTGCTACCGTGGCTGCGCCTTCGAACCGGGAGATCCCATGTTCCGCCAGACCCTGGCCGTCCTTGCCGTCCTTGCCGTACTCGTCACCGCTGCCGTGCCCGGCGCAGTGCACGCTGCGCCGGCGCAGTCGCCGATCTTCGGCGCCTACTACCCCGGTGGCTCGGCCGGGCGCTATCCGGTGTCGAGCATTCCAGCCGAGCGCCTGACGCATCTGTTCTACGCGTTCTCCACCATCGAAGACGGCCGATGCGTGATCGGTGCGGACGCATCGAAGAACGTTGCCGAGCTGGCTGACCTGAAAAAAGCGCATCCGCATCTGCGCACGCTGATCTCGATCGGCGGCTGGGGCGCCGGTGGGTTCTCCGATGCCGCGCTGACCGAAGCCAGCCGCAGGCGCCTGGTCGACTCCTGCATGGCGCTGTTCTTCGAGCGGCACGCAGGCAGCTTCGATGGCGTGGACATCGACTGGGAGTTTCCGGTCAGTGGCGGCCCGAAGGAACTGGCGCATCGTCCGCAGGACCGGGCCAACATGACGCGCCTGGCGCAGGCGTTCCGTACCGCGCTCGATACGTACGGGCGCAGGGCAGGGCAGCCGATGCTGCTGACCGCCGCGCTGGCCGCTGGCCGGCTGCAGACCGATGGCCCCTATGATCCCGCCGCCAGCTACGACCTGCCGGCGCTGGCCCGGATACTCGATTTCATCAACCTGATGAGCTACGACATGGGTACCGGTTTTTCGGCCGTGTCGACCTTCAACGCGCCATTGCATGAAGTGCCGGCCGACCCGCTGGCGCCGGAACTGCGGCGCTGGAACAACGTGGCCGGTGCGGTGCAGTACTACCGCGAACATGGCGTGCCGGCGGACAAGCTGGTGCTGGGCGTGCCGTTCTACGGGCGCGGCTTCAAGGTGACCGGGGAGAGTGCCGACGGCCTGTACCAGGCTTACAGTGCGCCGGCCGATGCCGGCGACTGGCGGGTGATCAAGGCGCGTTACCTCGATCAGCCGGGCTGGACCAGGCACTGGCACCCGCAGGCGCAGAGCCCGTGGTTGTACAACCCGCGGGAGAACGTCTTCATCAGCTATGAAGACCCGCGTTCGATCGGCCTGCGGGCGCAGTTCGCCCGCGAACAGGGGCTGGCCGGTGTCTTCATGTGGGAGCTGACCGGCGACGATGAACAGGCCAGCCTGCTCAACGCGATGCTGGCGCCCTGGCACAAGGCCCGCGTGGGCGATTGAAGGCGCCGCGCTCCGCCGGCATGGCCCGGCGGGGCGGTCAGTCGGCCCAGACGCTGTTGGGGTCGCCGTTGCGCGCCCGGCGTTGGCTGGCCAGCGCCAGGCGCGCAAAGCCGAAGGCCATCGCCAGGGCGGCGGCGTCGATCCAGAACAGCGGCCAGTGCCCGGCAGCGGCGGCACGCCACAGCCAGTCACCGTTCAATGCACCATGCAGGACCGGCACCAGCGCGGTCGCGGCCGCAGCGGCCCACAGCAGTTCCCGGGCAGCCTGTGCGGGCCTGCGCAGGAATGCCCACAGCGCGCACGCGGCCCAGCTGCTGAAACAGGCCCAACGGATGCCCGGGTCGACCGCCGCGGGTGCTGCGCGTTCGAGCACCAGCGCCACCACGAACGCCAACGAGATCGCCACGCACAGGCCGATGCAGACGCCGACGGTGGCACGCGCCATGTTGACGGCCGCACGCGACTGCTCGGGCTGGCGTCGCTTGCGTCGCGATTCGATCCACAGCAGGTTGCCGGAATAGAACAGGAAGGCGCCGCCGAGCCCCATCAGGAAGTACAACCAGACCCCCACGCCGTTGCCGAACTCACCGAAATGAAGCGCATAGGCGGCGCTCAGCGTAGCGTGATTGGCATCGCGCTGGCCCGGCAGCTGCGTGGCCAGCACGTCGCCGGTGGTCACGTCCAGGGCGACCGCGCCCAGCGGGCCCAGCGTGCCGGTGGATTCGCCGGTGATCTCGATGGTGGCCTTGGCGTCGCCACCATTGGCCAGTTTCAGATAGGCCGGTTCGAAGTTGGCCACGCCCTGGGCGCGGGCCACTTCCAGGGCGCGCGCATGCAGGACCTGCAGGCTGCCCGGCGGTGCCGGAACGCCGCTGGCCTCGCGCACCGGAGCGGTATCCATCGCGGTCGGCACGGCCTGCAGCAGTTTGCCATCGAAGATCAGCGGATTGAGCAGTGCCATCTGTACGAACGCCAGGCAGAGCAGGGCGCCGGTAACGGCGAACATCAGATGGAAGGGCAGACTGAGCACGCCGATCACGTTGTGCGCATCCTGCCACTGCTGCTTGAGGTTGCGGCCCGGGCGCAACGCGAACAGGTCACCCAGCAGTTTCGGCAGGTGGATCACCAGGCCGCTGAGCAGGGCCATGCCGTACAGCAGGCTGACGATGCCCATTACATACACGCCGGCCACCGGCAGGCCCAGGCTGTAATGCAGCTCGTTGACCAGTTCGGCCAGACCGGTCTGCGGCGGCGTCGGGCTGCCGGCGGTGTGTCCCGGCCACGCATAGCGCCAGCTGCCGTCATCGGTCTGCCAGTAGGCCAGCGGCTGCGGATGGTCGGTGCCGGGGAAGGTCATGCCGACATGGCGGCGTGCCTCCGCGTGGGCTGCCAGCACGTCCTCGAGCAGGTGCTGTGCGTCATCCAGGTCCGCGGGCAATGCCGTCGCCGCGCCCGGCGTCTGCCACAACGGCAGGTCATGGTGGAAGAGGGTCAGGGCGCCTGCATAGAAGGCCACGAACAGGCCAAAGCCGGCGACCAGGCCGACCCAGGTGTGCAGGGTGGTGAACGTTCGCAGCGTCTGCGAGGAGAACTTCATGGGGACGGTCTCATTGCACCGCACCGGCCAGGCGCAGCAGGCCGAGCACGGCGAAGCCGGCGCCAGCAGTGCCGGCCAGGGCCAGCCAGGCGTGTGCGGCGCGGCGGAAGCTGAACGCCCAGAGGGCGGCCAGCATCCACAGCGGGATGAAGGCGATCAGGGCCGGTACCAGGGCGTGCTGCCATGGGCCGGGCGGCAGCCAGGCCACCAGTCCGGTGGCGGCCGCGGCCAGCAGGAAGCCGGCGAAGATGCCGGCGAGGGCGCGGGCCCACATCAGCGCGGCTCCGTGCCGGGGCGGTGCCAGGCGGCGATGGCCGGCAGCAGCATCGCCGCCAGCATCCAGGTGCACAGCATCGCCACCAGCCCCGCGGCGAAGCCCAGTTCGGCCATCCACAGCCATAGTGCGGCCGCAGCGGCAACCAGGCCGATCTGTCGGCCAAGCCGGCCAGCCCGGCGCAGGCGCGGCCAGCGGCAATGCGGCGAGGCGGCATAGAAGGCCGTCGCCGAGAACATCGCAGACAGCACGCCCAGGCTGCAGAAGCCGAGCGTGGAAAGGCCGACAGTGATCATTGCCGGCAGCCTGCGCGGCGCGAGGGCGGCGAACGCGGGACACGGGCGGGGCCGGCGTAGGCCGGTCGGAGCGGGTGGCGCATCACGAGGTCCTGGGGGAAAGCGGGCAGGCTGGCACGGGGCGGGCTGCCTGGATATGGTAATCATTGCGATTTCAGGCTGCCAGCGACGGCCATTCAGGGGCGCGACGGGGAGTGCTTGGGCTTTCCCGCGCACTGGTCTAAAATCGCAGTCATTATCCTGACTGGAACAAGGTGGCCCGCGCCCAGCGCCGGCCGAGCGTGCGACATGAGCACTACCACCGCCCACGGTTGACCTGCCCCCGAAGGCCCTGCGTTCCAGGCGCCCTCGCGGCGCTTTTTTATTGCCCGGGCGCCTGCCCGGAGCCGCTTTCCAGCCCGCAGCGCGGGCCCCCGCACGAAGCCACTGCGATGATCAACATTACCCTTCCCGACGGCAGCCGCCGCGAGTTCGAAAACCCCGTCAGCGTCATGGACGTCGCCCAGTCGATCGGTGCCGGCCTGGCCAAGGCGACCATCGCCGGCTCGGTCGATGGCGTGCTGGTCGATGCCAGCGACGTCATCGATCACGATGCCAGCCTGCGCATCATCACCGCCAAGGACGAGGAGGGCGTGGAGATCATCCGCCACTCCTGCGCCCACCTGGTCGGCCATGCCGTCAAGCAGCTGTACCCGGACGTGAAGATGGTCATCGGCCCGGTCATCGCCGAGGGCTTCTACTACGACATCTACTCCGAGCGCCCGTTCACCCCGGACGACATGGCCGCGATCGAGAAGCGCATGGGTGAACTGATCGCCCAGGACTACGACGTCATCAAGAAGATGACGCCGCGCGCGGAAGTGATCGAGATCTTCAAGGCGCGTGGCGAGGACTACAAGCTGCGCCTGATCGAGGACATGTCCGACGACATCCAGGCCATGGGCATGTACTACCACCAGGAGTATGTGGACATGTGCCGTGGCCCGCACGTGCCGAACACGCGCTTCCTGAAGGCCTTCAAGCTGACCCGCATTTCCGGTGCGTACTGGCGTGGTGACGCGCAGAACGAGCAGCTGCAGCGCATCTACGGCACCGCCTGGGCCGACAAGAAGCAGCTCGATGCCTACATCAAGCGCATCGAGGAAGCCGAAATGCGCGACCACCGCCGCATCGGCAAGCAGCAGGACCTGTTCCACCTGCAGGAAGAGGCGCCGGGCCTGGTGTTCTGGCACCCCAAGGGCTGGGCGCTGTGGCAGGTGGTCGAGCAGTACATGCGCAAGGTCTATCGCAACAGCGGCTATGGCGAAGTGCGCTGCCCCCAGATCCTGGACGTGAGCCTGTGGAAGAAGTCCGGTCACTGGGACAACTACCAGGACAACATGTTCTTCACCGAGTCGGAGAAGCGCACCTACGCGGTCAAGCCGATGAACTGCCCGGGCCACGTCCAGGTGTTCAACCAGGGCCTGCACAGCTACCGCGACCTGCCGATCCGCTACGGTGAGTTCGGTTCCTGCCACCGCAACGAGCCCTCCGGCGCACTGCACGGCATCCTTCGCGTGCGCGGCTTCACCCAGGACGACGGCCATGTGTTCTGCACCGAGGCGCAGATCGAATCCGAGGTGACCGCCTTCCACCAGCAGGCGCTGGCGGTCTACCGGCACTTCGGCTTCGAGGAGATCCAGATCAAGATCGCGCTGCGCCCGGAATCGCGGCTGGGCGATGACGCCACCTGGGACAAGGCCGAGGGCGCACTGCGCTCGGCGCTGGCCAGCTGCGGCGTGGAGTGGCAGGAACTGCCGGGCGAGGGCGCCTTCTACGGCCCGAAGATCGAGTACCACCTGAAGGACGCCATCGGCCGTACCTGGCAGCTGGGCACGATGCAGGTCGACTTCATGATGCCCGGCCGCCTGGGCGCCGAGTACGTGGACGAGA
This sequence comes from Stenotrophomonas sp. STEN225, assembly GCF_056756445.1. Classification (NCBI taxonomy): domain Bacteria; kingdom Pseudomonadati; phylum Pseudomonadota; class Gammaproteobacteria; order Lysobacterales; family Lysobacteraceae; genus Stenotrophomonas; species Stenotrophomonas sp. STEN225. The sequence continues at coordinate 181,710 of NZ_JBRRBV010000001.1, forward strand.
ACAGCCAGAAGAAGCACCCGGTCATGCTGCACCGGGCGATCGTCGGCTCCATGGAGCGTTTCATCGGCATCCTGATCGAGCACCATGCCGGCCAGTTCCCGGCCTGGCTGGCGCCGACCCAGGTGGTGGTGGCCAACATTACCGACGCCCAGGCCGACTACGTCTCGGGCGTGACCAAAACCCTTGCGGAGCAAGGCTTCCGCGTCAGCTCGGATTTGCGTAACGAGAAGATCGGCTATAAAATCCGCGAGCATACGTTGCAGCGCGTGCCCTACCTGCTGGTCATTGGTGACCGCGAGAAGGAAAATGGGGCTGTGGCGGTGCGTACGCGTTCTGGCGAAGACCTGGGCAGCATGAGCCTGCAGGCCTTCATCGAGCGGCTCCAGGCCGAGGGCGCGTAAGCAAAGGTCCGGTCCGGGGGCACAGGCACCCGGACCGGTTCGATACCCTTGGGAGAACGTAATATCAGCACCCCTGACAACAAACAGAACCGCAAGAATCAGGAAATCCGTGTGCCGCGCGTCCGCGTGATCGGCAGTGACGGAGAAATGATCGGCGTGTTGTCGCGCGACGAAGCGCTGTCCATGGCCGAAGATGAAGGCCTGGACCTGGTCGAAATCCAGCCGCAGGCCGATCCGCCGGTCTGCAAGATCATGGACTTCGGCAAGTTCAAGTTCGAAGCGCAGAAGAAGGCCAGCGAGGCCAAGAAGAAGACCAAGCAGGTCGAGATCAAGGAAGTGAAGTTCCGTCCGGTCACGGACGAGGGCGACTACCAGATCAAGCTGCGCAAGATGCGCGGGTTCCTTGAAGAAGGCGACAAGATCAAGGTCAACATCCGTTTCCGTGGCCGTGAAATGAGCCACCAGGAACTGGGTCGCGAAATGGCCAACCGGATCGAGACCGATCTGGGCGAGGACATCGTCATTGAATCCCGTCCGCGCCTGGAAGGGCGTCAGATGGTCATGATGATCGCGCCGAAGAAGAAGACCTGAGGCCTGACGGGCCGCCTTCCGGGGCGCCTGGCTGAATGGTTCAGGGTAAGGGGACGCCACTGGCGTCCCTTTGCTTTTGCAGGATGCCGGTGAAATGCCGGCGCAAGGAGTGCTGGGGCTGGTGGCAGGGCGGTTTTGCCTGTATCATGCCCGGCTCGACCCACCCAGGACGGGTCGTACGCCGATCATGGCAGGACGGAAAGAGCGGCCCAGGCCGCCGCCAGATCAGTCAGAAACCAGGGTCAAATCCCATCAAGGACATTGCAATGCCCAAGATCAAGACCAACCGGGCAGCGGCCAAGCGTTTCCGCAAGACCGCCTCGGGCAAGTACAAGTGCGGCCACGCCAACCGTAGCCACATCCTCACGAAGAAAGCGACCAAGCGTAAGCGTAATCTGCGTCAGACGGGCCATGTCCGTGCAGAAGACGCAGGCCGTCTGGACCGCATGCTCCCTTACCTCTGAGGAACTGAAAAATGGCACGAGTTAAGCGTGGCGTACAGGCGCGTCGCCGCCACAAGAAGATTCTGGATCTCGCCAAGGGCTATTACAACGCCCGCCGCAAGGTCTTCCGCGTTGCCAAGCAGGCGGTCATCAAGGCACAGCAGTACGCCTACATCGGCCGTAAGCAGAAGAAGCGCAACTTCCGTTCGCTGTGGATCACCCGCATCAATGCGGCTGCCCGCATCAATGGTCTGAGCTACAGCCGCTTCATGAACGGCCTGCTGAAGGCCGGCATCACCCTGGACCGTAAGGTCCTGGCTGACATCGCCGTGCACGACGCAGCCGGCTTTGCCGCGCTGGCCGAAAAGGCCAAGGGCGCGCTGGCGGCATAAGTCCTTCCCGATGCCGTTGCCGTTCATCCGGAACGGTGTCAGGTCAAGGCAATGCATGGGGAAGGGCGCAAGTCCTTCCCCATTCTTTTTTGGGTCCCGGCGTGGCCACGGCGACGCGGGGACGGCGGTGGCGACAGGGGTCGGCCCTTCGCCTGCCGCGATGGCAGATCGACTGGAGTTCCGGCCCCCCATGAGCGACATCCAATCCCTCACCACCCAGGCGCTGGCCGAGGTGGCTGCTGCACAGAGCCCCGACGTGCTGGAGCAACTGCGCGTGGCCCTGCTCGGCAAGAGCGGCAGCATCACTGCGCAGCTCAAGCAGCTCGGCGCCCTGCCGGCCGACGAGCGCAAGGCCGCCGGTGAAGCGATCAACCAGGCCCGCGACGCACTGACCCGCGCGCTGGGCGAGCGCAAGGCGCTGCTGGAGGATGCGGCACTGGATGCGCGCCTGGCCGCCGAAGCCATCGACATCACCCTGCCGGGCCGCAATGGCGAACGCGCCGGCCTGCACCCGATCACCCGTACCCTGGAGCGCATCACCGGCATCTTCGGCCGACTGGGCTACGAGTTGTCGGAAGGGCCGGAGATCGAGGATGACTGGCACAACTTCGAGGCGCTGAATTTCCCGCCGCACCACCCGGCGCGCGCCATGCATGACACCTTCTACTTCGGTGACGGCCGCCTGCTGCGCACTCATACCTCCGGTGTGCAGGTGCGCTACATGGGCGACCATGCGCCGCCGTTGCGCATGATCGCCGCCGGCAAGGTGTACCGCAGCGACAGCGACCAGACCCACTCGCCGATGTTCCATCAGGTCGAAGGCCTGCTGGTGGACGAGCACTCGACCTTCGCCGACCTGAAGGGCACGCTTGCCGAATTCGTCCGTGCCTTCTTCGAGCGCGACTTCGAGATGCGCTTCCGTCCCAGCTACTTCCCGTTCGTCGAGCCCGGTGCGGAAGTGGACATCGCCTGGCAGCAGCCCGATGGCAGCACCCGCTGGCTGGAAGTGCTCGGCTGCGGCATGGTCCATCCGAACGTGCTGCGCAGCGTCGGCATCGATCCTGAGCGCTACACCGGTTTCGCCTTCGGCATGGGCGTGGAGCGTTTCGCGATGCTGCGCTACGGCGTCAACGATCTGCGCGCGTTCTTCGAGAACGATGTGCGCTTCCTGAAGCAGTTCGCGTAACGCATTCGGCAACGCCGGGCCCAGCCTGGCGGACTCAAACATTCGACGGCCCAGGCGCCTGCGCCGGGTCCACCAGGGTGACAACATGAAATTCTCCGAAAACTGGCTGCGCAGCCACGTCCCCACCCGCGCGTCGCGCGATGAGCTGAGTGCGGTGCTGACCGCGATCGGCTTGGAAGTGGAAGACGTGACCGCGTTGGGCGAGGGCCTGCAGCACGTGGTGGTGGCGCGCATCGTCGAGGCCGTGCGCCATCCCGAAGCGGACCGCCTGCAGGTCTGCCGGGTCGATGCCGGGCAGGGCGAGCTGCTGCAGATCGTCTGCGGCGCACCGAACGCGCGTCCGGGCCTGGTCGCGCCGCTGGCGATGGTCGGTGCGCAGATCGGCGAACTGAAGATCAAGCCGGCCAAGCTGCGGGGTGTCGAGTCCAACGGCATGCTGTGCTCGGCGAAGGAGCTGGGCCTGGACAACGATGCTTCCGGCCTGCTGGAACTGCCCGCGGATGCCCCGGTCGGCCAGACCCTGGTCGACTACCTGGGCCTGCCCGATGCCAGCATCGAGATCAAGCTGACCCCGAACCGTGCCGACTGTTTCAGCGTGCGCGGCATCGCCTACGACGTAGCGGCCGCCACCCGCAGCCAGGTGCTGGACTTCGCTGCAGCACCGGTCGCCGCCGTCGGCAGCCGCGAGCTGTCGATCCGGCTCGACGCCGGCGCCGAGGCGCCGCGTTACCTGGGGCGCGTCATCGAGGGCCTGAACCCTGCGGCGAAGACCCCGCTGTGGATGGCCGAGCGCCTGCGCCGCAGTGGCGTGCGTCCGGTGTCGCTGCTGGTCGACATCACCCAGTACGTGATGCTGGAACTGGGTCAGCCGATGCATGCCTATGACCTGGGCACCCTGCAGGGCAGCATCGCCGTGCGGCGCGCACGCGCAGGCGAGAACCTGAAGCTGCTCGATGGCCGCGATGCCGTGCTGGACGACAGTTTCCTGGTCGTGACCGATGCTGATCGAGCGGTGGGCCTGGCGGGTCTGATGGGGGGCTTCGATTCCCGTGTGACCGACGCGACCACCAGCGTGTTCCTGGAGGCTGCGCACTTCGCGCCGGCAGCGATCATGGGCCGTGGCCGCAAGCTGGGCCTGCACACCGATGCCGGCCACCGCTTCGAGCGCGGCGTCGATCCGGCGCTGCCGCGCACCGCCATCGAGTACGCCACCCGCCTGGTGCTGGACCTGGCCGGCGGCACCCCGGCACCGGTCACCGAGGCCGTGCGCGAGGCTGACCTGCCCCGGCCGGCCACCATCGCGCTGCGCCGCGCGCGCATTACCCGCGTGCTCGGCATCACCATCGAGGATGCCGAAGTGGAGCGCATCCTGCGCGCGCTGGGCATGGAGGTGGTCGCCACGGCCGACGGCTGGCAGGTCACCGCACCGAGCCGCCGTTTCGATATCGCCATCGAAGAGGACCTGATCGAAGAGCTGGCCCGCATCCATGGCTACGAGCAGATTCCCACCACCCTGCCGGGCGGTGCCGCGCGCGTGGCGATGCCGAGCGAGACCCAGCTCGACACCCTCAGCGTGCGTCGCCAGCTGATCGCGCGCGACCTGCAGGAAACCCTCAATTTCGCCTTCGTCGACGATGCGCTGCTGACCCAGTGGCAACTGCGCGACGATCTGGTGCCGCTGGCCAATCCACTGTCGGCCGAACTGGCGGTGATGCGCCCGTCGCTGCTGCCGGGCCTGGTGGCCACGCTGGGCCGCAACGCCGCGCGCCAGTTGGGCCGGGTGCGCCTGTTCGAGATCGGCCGCGTGTTCGCCCGCCAGGCGGGGGAGGGCCAGCCGGCGCCGCTGGAAACTCCGCGTGTTGCTGCCGCGGTGTGCGGCGATGCGCAGGCGGTGCAGTGGGGTCTGCCTTCCCGCAAGGTCGATTTCCATGACCTGAAGGGTGATCTGGAGTCCCTGGCTGCTGCCAGTGGTGCCTCGCTGGAGTTCCGCCCGTCGAGCCGTGCGCATGGCCACCCGGCGCGCTCGGCCGAGGTGTTCCGCGACGGGGTTGCGATCGGCTGGATCGGCCAGATCCACCCGCGCCTGGCCAAGGCGATGGACATCGAGGCCGACGTCTACGCCTTCGAGCTGGACCTGGAGCCGCTGTCGGCGCGCCGCCTGCCGCGTGCCGGCGAGCTGTCGCGCTTCCCGGCGGTGCGCCGCGACCTGGCGTTCCTGGTGCCGGAGCAGGTGGCCTGGAGCGATCTGGCCGCCACGGTCCGCCAGGCCGCCGGCCCGCTCCTGCGCGAGCTGAACCTGTTCGACCGCTATGTGGGCCAAGGGGTCGAGCCGGGATTCAAGAGTCTCGCTATGGGCTTGATTTTGCAGGACAAGTCGCGCACTCTGACGGACCGCGACGTGGATGCGGTGGTGGCCGAGGCGGTCACCGCCATCGAGCGTGAACACCACGCCCGGATCCGCGGCTGAGCGGGCAGCACTCGGGGGTAGCAGGCAATGGCATTGACCAAGGCGGAGATGGCGGAAAAGCTGTTCGACGAAGTCGGTCTGAACAAGCGTGAAGCCAAGGAATTCGTCGACGCGTTTTTCGATGTGCTGCGTGAAGCATTGGAACAGGGACGTCAGGTGAAGCTGTCGGGCTTCGGCAATTTCGACCTGCGGCGCAAGAACCAGCGTCCGGGCCGCAATCCGAAGACCGGCGAGGAAATTCCGATTTCCGCCCGTACGGTGGTCACCTTCCGTCCGGGCCAGAAGCTCAAGGAAAGGGTGGAAGCTTATGCTGGATCCGGGCAGTAACCGCGAACTACCGCCGATCCCGGCCAAGCGCTACTTCACCATCGGTGAGGTGAGCGAGCTGTGCGACGTCAAGCCGCACGTGCTGCGCTACTGGGAAACCGAGTTTCCCAGCCTTGAGCCGGCCAAGCGCCGCGGCAACCGCCGCTACTACCAGCGCCATGACGTGCTGATGGTGCGGCAGATCCGCAGCCTGCTGTACGAACAGGGCTACACGATCGGCGGTGCCCGCCTGCGTCTGGAGGGCCCCGATGCCCGCGAGGAATCGGCGCTGAGCAACCAGATCATCAAGCAGGTGCGGATGGAGCTGGAAGAAGTGCTGCAATTGCTTCGCCGGTGACCCAAATCCCGCGTGATCCGCTATACTTCACGCCCCGCCGCACTGGCGGGAACATCGCAGCATCAGTCGGGGCGTAGCGCAGCCTGGTAGCGCATCTGCCTGGGGGGCAGAGGGTCGTCGGTTCGAATCCGGCCGTCCCGACCACTGTGATGGAACAGAAGGCCCGCGCAGCGATGCGTGGGCTTTTTTGTGGGTGAACCGATGGGCGATGCGGCCGCGTACGCCGGCCCATGCGTGACCGACATCCCGTATCATCGCTGCACATCCGATCGCATCGGTTTCTCCTTCCGTCTCTCTTCCGCGTCCGCTGGCGCAGCATGTGGCTGCGGTCATGGGCGTGCAGCGGGTCCGTGGAGGTGGATGCGCGGACCACGACGACCACAGGGGGTTGCGTTGATCAGCAGTACCGTCATTCATCGCTCGGCTGAGGCAGGTGCCGCCGAGGTGCAGGTCCTGGACACCACGTTCAAGGGCAAGCACGTCTTTGTCAGCTGGGGCCTGCGTGGGCCCGAGTTGACCCGCAGTGCCGACCCGGCCGCAACGGTGGCCGCGCGCCGCGCATTGCAGACCGTTTCCCGGCACAACGAGGGGCCGCGCAGCCCCGAGGTGTTCATCGCCAACCAGTCGGCGGTGGCGATCACGGTCTATCGCTTGTTGACCGAGGCCCGGTCCGGCGATGCGATCTTCTTTCTGTGCGACTCGCAGGCGGTGGTGGATTGGCTGGTCACGGCGCTGGAAGTGCAGGGGGCGGAGTGATCGCGTCCATGCCGGCCGTCTATCCCGCCAGCGCGGCGTCAACCGCTGCCTGGGCGTGCAGGCTGGTGGTGTCGAACAGCGGCACCGCACTGTCCTGCGGACGTACCAGCAGCATGATTTCGGTACAGCCGAGAATGATCGCTTCGGCACCACGCGCCACCAGCCGCGCGATCACGTCTGCGTAGACCTGTCGCGAGCGCTCGCTGACCACGCCGGCGATCAGCTCCTGGTAGATGATGTCGTGGACCTGCTGGCGATCTTCGGCGTCGGGTACCAGCACTTCCAGCCCGAAGCGACCGGCCAGGCGTCCCCGGTAGAAGTCCTGTTCCATTGTGAAAGCAGTACCGAGCAGGCCCACCCTGCGCCAACCGGCCGCCACGATGGCGGTGGCGGTCGGGTCGGCGATGTGCAGCAGCGGCAGCGGGCAGGCTGCTTCGATCTGTGCGGTCAGCGCGTGCATCGTGTTGGTGCAGATCAGCAGTACATCGGCGCCGCCCGCCTGCAACCGCTCTGCCGCATCCACCATGTGCCGCGCAAGCGCATCCCAGTCGCCGTCGTGCTGCAACTGCTTGATCGGAGCGAAATCCACCGACCACATCAGCAGCTGCGCCGAGTGCGCGGCCCCCAGGCGACGGCGCACCTCTTCGTTGATGAGGCGGTAGTACTGCGCCGAACTCTCCCAGCTCATGCCGCCGATCAGGCCCAGGGTCTTCATGTGCCGCTCCAGGTGGGGAGGCGCCATTGCAGCACAGGCGGGCGGCGATGTCGCCGCGACCGCTGACAGGCGCGATAATGCGGCCATCGATGATCGAGGGCAGGGTGATGGGCGAATGCTGTGGCTGCGGCAGGACGATGGACCTGGCGGCGATGCAGGCGCGTCACCGCCGCGTGCTGCGGATCGTGCTGCTGGTCAACCTTGCCACGTTCGCGATGATGGTGCTGGCCGCCTGGTACAGCCATTCTTCGTCACTGCTGTCCGGTGCGCTGGATAATCTGGGCGACGCGGCCACCTATGCGCTCAGCCTCGCGGTGGTGGGTGCGGGCATCGTCGCCAAGGCACGTGTGGCGCTGTTCAAGGGGCTGCTGATCCTTGCCGCAGCGGTGGCCGTGGCGGTGCAGATCGGTTGGCGCCTGCTGCATCCGGAGGTGCCGCTGTTCGCCAGCATGGGCTTGGCCGCCCTGCTCAATCTGGCAGCCAATGCACTGTGCCTGTGGCTGCTCACACCCTATCGCAACGATGACGTCAACCTGGCGTCCGCCTGGGAGTGCTCGCGCAACGATCTGTACGAGGGCTCGGCGGTGCTGCTGGCTGCAGGGCTGGTGGCGCTGTTCGGTGCGGGCTGGCCCGATCTGCTGGTGGCGGCCGCACTGCTGGTGCTGTTTCTGCGGTCGGCGATGCGCGTGCTGGGTACGGCGTGGTCGGAGCTGCGCGCGGCACGGCAGGTTCATGCGTGAGTGGCCGCCTGTAACCGTCGCATCGGCATCGCGCTGTATGTGACGTCGCGGTGAGCCACCGCCTATGCTGGGACGGTTCTCTTTCGTGGATGGCCGAATGTCCCTGCAGACCTGGTGGTGGTTCCTGGCTACGGTGTTCGTGCTGTGTGGCACCCCTGGACCGAACATGCTGCATATCCTCGGACGCAGCGTCGGCCTGGGATTCCGCGCCAGCCTCCCGGCCATGGCCGGCTGCCTGCTGGCCATGCTGGCGGTACTGGCGGCCTCCGCCGCCGGGTTGAGCGCACTGCTGCACTCCTCACCCATGCTGTTTGAAGTGCTGCGCTATCTGGGCGTGGCCTACCTGGCCTGGCTGGGCCTGAAAGCGTGGCGCGACAGCAGCCGGCCGGCAGCGCCGGTGGACGTTGAGGCCCCGGCGACGGTGCTGTCAGCGGACGGCACCTGGGCGGTATTCCGCGGCGGCCTGCTGGTGGGCCTGAGCAATCCCAAGCTGCTGCTGTTCGCCACGGCGTTCCTGCCGCAGTTCGTCGATCCCGCGCGGGGTCAGGCCGTGCAGTACAGCGTCCTGGTGGCAACCTTCGCCAGCTGCGAGCTGTTCTGGTACGTGATGTATGCCGCCGGTGGCCATGGCCTGCGCCGTTGGCTCGGCCGGCCGTTCGCCCGGCGCTGGTTCGAGCGGCTGGTGGGCAGCGTATTCCTGGCGTTCGCGGTGGCCCTGCTGCGCTTCCGGCCCCGTTGATCCGTATGCGGCTTCACGCCGCACGCGCGGCTCCCTCACGAGGCTGGCATCGGCTGCGGCCTAGGCTGATCGCACTGTTTTCAGTCCCTGTGGGGAAAGGATCGACATGATCAAGTGGGCCATCATCTTCGCCATCATCGGTGTGATCGCCGGCGTGCTCGGCTTCGGCGGCATCGCGGGTGCCGCGGTGGGTATCGCCAAGTTCCTGTTCTGGGCCGGCATCATCATTGCCGTGGTGCTGTTCCTGCTGGGCATGACCGTCGCGAAGAAGGTCAGCTAGCGGCTGACCGCGTGGCAGCGCGCGCAGGTGTGCGCTGCCACGCGAGACGCACAGCCGTCAGTCGTCGATACGTGCAAAACGAGGTTGCGGGCCAAGTGCGCCCGGTACCTGTTCGACGAACATGGCGTAGGGCCGCACCCACAATCCGCCTTCGCCATACAGGGCGCGGTACAGCACCATCGGCTGCAGGGTCTCGCTGCTGCGCACGATGTCGATCACCTCGTACTCGCCACCCTTGAAATGACGATAGCGGCCGCGCGCCAGCGTCGGCAGGGGACTGAGCGCCGTCATGGGGCCGCACTCATCTGCGCGCCGGCTGTGCCGGCATCGCGCAGTAGGCGTCGATCGCCTCGGCGGTGTTGGCCAGGCCCTGCGCCTGGGCCAGTTCCCAGGGACGCTCGCAGCGCTGGCTGCGCTCGCACCACTGGTAGCCAGCCGAGCCGATGCAGCCATGGGCATCGCGATCACCGCCGACTACGGGTGCGGAAGTGGCTGCCGCTTCGCGCACGGGCGTCTGTTGCGGTGCCGCGCAGGCGGCCAGGGCCAGCAGCATCGGCGCCAGCATGAGGGCTTTCATCGAGGACACTCCGTGGCCTAAACCATCAGTGTGCGGCGGGCCAGCAGCAGCGGCAAGCGCTCAACTCATCGACGCGCGGATCAGTTCCTCGATCAGGACCAGGTAGCAGGCTGCGAAGTAGAACTTCAGCAGCGTCGAGCGCTGCGGCGGTTGGAAGGTGCGCATGTGGAAGGGGCCCCTGTTGGTGACGATAGTGTGAAGCCAAGCTGACTTCGTGACAAGAATCACGAAAGTCATGGGGTGAACGGGCTCAGGGATGTGACGAAGCGCGAATTCCGATCCGCCGGCGGGGATTTTTCGGACAAATCTGATAGGCCCTGCCTGAAGCGCTCGCTAGCCTGAACAGGTATCGGCGCTCTCACCTCATCCCCGGCGCCGCGTCCATTCCCTCCGTTGGAGTCGATCATGGTGTTTACCGTCCACTGCAATGCCCAGCACTGGTTCGTGCTGGACCCCGAGGCGCGCACCACCGCCTCGTTCGCCCGCGGCGCCGACGCGTTCGATGTCGCCACCGAACTGGCCCAGGAACATCACCGCCGCACGGGCCAGCACTGCATCGTGCGTGTGGAGGCACTGGGGGGTGCCGTAGATGTACTGCGGATCGGTACCTAGCGGCCGACCCTGCGGCGCAGTCAGCCGCGGTTGAGCTGTTTGAATGGGGAAAGAACCGACGGTACGTTGCCCTCTGTGCGCCGCGCCGCGAATCCCGGATGCTTGCCGCCACGCATTCATCTGGAGATCTCGATGGGCAACGCACTCACCTGGCGCACCCTGGCCTGCGCACTGCTGCCGATGCTGGCCGCCGCCGGGGGCGCGCAGGCGCAGAACTATGGTTATGACGACGATCGCCATGGCGGCCGCGACGGCAGCGGCATCGTGCGATGCGAATCGGTCAAGAACCGCAGCAATGAGTGCCGCCTTGAAGGGCGGCCCCGGCTGATCCGCCAGTTGTCCGGCTCGCCGTGCGTGGAGGGCGAGACCTGGGGCCAGTCGCGCTCCGGCGTGTGGGTGACCCGGGGCTGCCGGGCCGAGTTCGTCGGCGAGTCGCGTCGTGGCGGCGGCTGGGGTGGTGGATGGGGCAACGGCAATGGCCGCGGTGGCGAAGTGATCGCCTGTCATTCCAATGGCCATCGACAGGAATACTGTGACACCCGCGTCCGCCGCAGCGTACGCCTGATCCGGCAGGACTCCCGCAGTGCCTGTATCGAGGGCCGGACCTGGGGCTGGGACCGCCGCGGCATCTGGGTCAGCGATGGGTGCCGCGCCCAGTTCCAGGTGAACTGAGTCCTTCCGGCCATCTGCGTCAAAATCAGAAAAATCTGATATTGCTCACAGTTTGAACGCCGTATCGTCTGCAATCAGGGCACGGGTGCCCTGCTTGCATCGGCAGTCCGTGCCGGCACCGATGCACGTCTTCCGCCATCATCGATACGCTGCCTCAAGGAGTGAGCTGCATGTTGATCCGCCTTCAGTGCGAACAGCGCCAATGGCGTGTTCTGCATCCGGATAGACCGGAGCCGATCGAGTTCCGCGACGGCGCCCGCGCCTTCGATTTCGCCCAGGCCCTGGCCAGGCTGCACTTCGTGGACACCGGGCAGCGCGCCGCCGTGCGCGTGGAAGCCAGCGGCGCGTTCGTGGAAGCGATCAGCTACGGTTGAACAGGGACCGGGCGTCGTTCCGCAGCAGGCGTGGGAAACCGGGCGCCTGCCCGGTTCCACCCGGGGCGGTCAGCCCGCCGCGCTCAGCGGCGGAGTGGTGGCAGCCAGCTGCGGCCAGCGCTTGAGCACGGCCGCGCGGATCCCGGCGGCATCGATGCCGGCTTCAGCCAGCAGGTCCTCGCGGCTGGCATGATGCTGGTAGGCATCGGGCAGGCCGAGATGCAGGATCGGTCGCAGCACCGCTTCGGCGTTGAGCAGCTCGGCCACGCCGGAACCGGCGCCACCGGCCACCACGTTGTCTTCGATGGTCACCAGGCCTTCGTGCTGGGCGGCCATTGCCAGCACCAGGTCGCGGTCCAGCGGCTTGATGAAGCGCATGTTGACCACGCTCAGGCCCAACTCGCGGCCCACCTGTTCGGCGGCGGCAACGGTGCTGCCGAACGCCAGCAGGGCGATGTGGCTGCCCTGCACGCGCAGCTCGCCCTTGCCGATCGGCAGCGTGGACAGGTCGCTGCCGGCGGCGACGCCGGTACCGCTGCCACGCGGGTAACGCACCGCAGCCGGACCAGCGTACTGCAGGCCGGTGCTGAGCATCTGCCTGCACTCTGCCTCGTTCGACGGGGCCATCACCACCATGTTCGGCACGCAGCGCAGGAAGCTCAGGTCGAGGTTGCCGGCATGCGTCGCTCCATCCGGTCCGACCACGCCGGCGCGATCAATCGCGAACAGCACGTCGAGGTCCTGGATGGCCACGTCATGCACCAGCTGGTCGTACGCGCGCTGCAGGAAGGTGGAATAGATCGCCACCACCGGCTTGCCGCCCTGGGTGGCCATGCCGGCGGCCAGGGTGACCGCGTGCTGCTCGGCGATCGCCACGTCGAAGTAGCGCTGCGGGTATTCCCTGCTGAAGCGCACCAGGCCGGAGCCTTCGCGCATCGCCGGGGTGATGCCGTACAGGCGTGGCTCCGCGGCGGCAGCGTCGCACAGCCAGTCGCCGAACACGTCGGTGTAGGTCGGCTTCTTGGCGCCGGTCTTGGCCACCAGGCCCTTGTCGGGATCGAACGGGCCCACTGCGTGATAACCGATCTGGTCGCCTTCGGCAGGCTCGTAGCCCTTGCCCTTGGTGGTCATCACGTGCAGCAGCTTGGGGCCCTTGGAGGCGCGCAGCGTCTTCAGCGTGGACAGCAGGGCGGGCAGGTCATGGCCGTCGATCGGGCCGGTGTAGTGGAAGCCCATCTCCTCGAACATCGTGGAGGGCACGAACATGCCTTTCCAGTGCTCTTCCCAGCGCTTCACGAAGCGCGCCGGATTGTTCTTCTTGTCGCCCAGGATCTTCTTGCCGCCTTCGCGCAGTGCATTGAGCGTGCGGCTGCCGGTGGCGCGGCCGAGCATCTTGGTCAGCCCGCCGACGGCCTCGGAGATCGACATGTTGTTGTCGTTGAGGATCACCAGCAGATTCGGCTCCGGCTCCATGCCGCCCGCGTGCATCAGCGCCTCGAAGGCCATGCCGGCGGTCATCGCGCCGTCACCGATCACTGCCACGATCTTGCGGTCGTCACCCTGTGACTGGCGGGCGATGGCCATGCCCAGTGCGGCGGAGATCGAGGTCGAGGAATGACCGACCCCAAAGGTGTCGAACTCGCTTTCCTCGCGCTTGGGGAACGGCGCCACGCCGTCCTTCTGCTTGACAGTGTGGATCTCGTCACGGCGGCCGGTGAGGATCTTGTGCGGGTAGGTCTGATGGCCCACATCCCAGACCAGCTGGTCATGCGGGGTCTGGTACAGGTAGTGAAGGGCGACGGTGAGTTCGATCACGCCCAGGCCGGCGGCGAAATGTCCGCCGCTCTTGCCCACCGATTCGATGAGGTAGGCGCGCAGTTCGTCGGCGACCGCCCTCAGCTCGGATTCGTCGAACGTGCGCAGGTCATCCGGCGTCTGGATGTGCGCGAGGCGGGGATAGCGGGCAGAGTCGATCATCATGTTCGCACGTGTTCTGAACGACCATTTTCGCCCTCAAACGGGGGTGGGGCAAGCAAACGCCGCCGTCCGTGACAGGACGGTGAGGGTTGCCGGCCGGCAGGTTCAGGTGCTGAGCTTGGAACGCTTGGGCAGCTGCGCTTTCAGGAACGCCATCTGGTCGGCCAGGATGTTGCGGTTGGACAGGATCAGGTGCTCGATCCAGCTGGGCCGGTAGGGCACCGCCAGCAGCGGCATGCCGGCCTGCTGGGGGGTACGGTCACTCTTGCGCGAGTTGCAGTGGAAGCATGCGGTGACTACGTTTTCCCAGCAGTCCAGCCCGCCCTTGGACAGCGGCATGACGTGGTCGCGGGTCAGCGAGGGACGGTTGAACTGCTGGCCGCAATACAGGCACAGGTGCGAATCGCGGGCGAACAGGGCCGGGTTGGTCAGGTTCGGGGTAGGGTCGATGGCACGGGATCGCGCGTGGCCGCGCGCGGCGATGATCGGATGCAGGTCCAGGCCACTCTGCAGGCCGCTGAACCGGTTGGTTCCGCCGTGGATGTGCAGGCAGGGGTCGCCAAGGGTCCAGGCGACGGCCTCGCGGGCGTAGAGGCAGGCGGCATCCTGCCAGGTGATCCAGTCCAGTACGCGTCCGTGGGCGTCGAGCGAGAGCAGCCGGACCGAACCGGGGCGGTGCAACGTCGTGACGTTGGGCGATGCTTCGACGCCCGGAGCAGAAAGCGGGGCTCCGGCTTCGATCAGACCCAAGCGTGTAGTGTCTGTCTCCATCGGGAGAACAGCTTATACCTGAATGTTGACGATTTGTGTATCGCCCGTCGGCGATACGCAAATCGCAAGATTCAGGTCCGCGGATTCCTCCTGTCCCCCGCGCCGTTGGCGCGCCCCCCTTAACAAAGGGGGGCTTTTCTCCAGAGGGATGATCAAGGGCGGTCAGGCCGGGGTCGGATCCCTTTCCGAGGGAAAGGGCTCTGACCCCTCATCCACGCATGGCGTGGATCTACCGGCGGGATGGGCTCAGGCGCCGAAGCGCTCGTCGTCCATCGCCATCAGCGGCGCGGCACCGGCCTGGATCGCGGCAGCATGGCTGAGCGTACGCGGCAGCACACGGGCGAAGTAGAAGCGCGCGGTCTCGCGCTTGCCCTGCGCGAATGCCGCGCCGTGCACACTGGCGTCGGCGGCGGCGACACTGCGTGCCCACCAGTACGCCAGCACCACGTAGCCGGAATAGAACAGGTAGTCGTAGCTGGCCGCACCCAGCTCGTCCGGGTTGCCGGCGGCGCGCTGCAGCACGTCCATGGTCAGCTTGCCCCATTCGGCAGCCTTGGCGCGCAGTGGGCCGATGAACTCGGCCAGCGCTTCGTTGCCCTCGTGTTCCCTGGCGAAGGCCTCGATCTCGGCCAGCATCAGCTTGAGGCCGGCCCCCTGGCTGGAGGCGGTCTTGCGGCCGATCAGGTCCAGCGCCTGGATGCCGGTGGTGCCTTCATACAGCGTGGTGATGCGTGCATCGCGCGCCAGCTGCTCCATGCCGTGTTCGCGGATGTAGCCGTGGCCACCGAAGCACTGCAGGGCGTTGTAGGTGTTCTCGATGCCCCATTCGGTCTGGCAGGCCTTGGAGATCGGGGTCAGGAAGCTCACCAGGGTGTCGGCGCGCTCGCGCTCGGCAGCGTCGTCGGCGCGGTGGGCGATGTCGATCAGGGTGGCCGCGTGCAGGGCCAGCAGGCGGCTGCCTTCCACCAGTGACTTCACCGTCAGCAGCATGCGACGCACGTCCGGATGGACCAGGATCGGGTCGGCCGGCCTGTCCGGGAACTTCGCGCCGCTCAGGGCGCGCGACTGCAGGCGCTCACGGCTGTACTTGAGCGCGTTCTGATAGGCGCGTTCGGACAGGCCGATGCCCTGCAGGCCGACGCCCAGGCGCGCAGTGTTCATCATGGTGAACATTGCCTGCAGGCCCTTGTGCGGCTGGCCGACCAGATAGCCCTGCGCGCCGTCGAAGTTCATCACGCAGGTGACCGAGCCCTTGATGCCCATCTTGTGCTCGATGGAGCCGCAGCGCAGCGCGTTGCGCTCGCCGACGTTGCCCTCGCGGTCGACCTTGAACTTCGGGGTGACGAACAGCGAGATTCCCTTTGCACCCGGCGGCGCGTCGGGCAGCTTGGCCAGCACCAGGTGCACGATGTTGCCGGTCAGGTCGTGCTCGCCGGCAGTGATGAAGATCTTGGTGCCGGTGATCGCGTAGCTGCCATCGGCGTTCGGCTCGGCCTTGGTCTTGAGCAGGCCCAGGTCGGTACCGCAGTGGGGTTCGGTCAGGCACATGGTGCCGGTCCAGCGGCCTTCGATCAGGGGCTTCAGGAAGGCGTCGTGCTGCCACGCTTCGCCGTGCTGCTTGAGCGCTTCAATGGCGCCGTGCGAGAGCAGCGGGAAATTGCCCCACGCCAGATTGGCAGCGTTGATCATTTCATTCAGCGGCACGCCCAGGGTGTGCGGCAGTCCCTGGCCGCCCAGCTCGGGTGCGGCGGTCAGGCCGGTCCAGCCGCCGTCGACGAACTGGTCATAGGCCTGCTTGAAGCCAGGCGGGGTGGTGACTTCGCCGGTGGCCTGGTCGAGCACGCAGCCGATTTCATCGCCCACGCTGTTGAGCGGGGCCAGCACGCTCGCGCTGAAACGGCCGGCTTCCTCCAGCACGGCATCGACCACGTCGGCGGTGGCGTCGGTGAAGCCCAGGCGGGCGAACAGCGGTTCGACCTTGAGCACGTCGTGCAGGGCGAAACGGAGGTCGGAAAGCGGGGCGGTGTAGCTGCTCATCGGATACGTCTCGATCAGGGACAGGGAGAACGGCGCGGTGCGCCGCGATGGAAAGCGGTGTTCAGCGCAGCACGCCCGGCAGGCCCGGCGCCTGGTTCAACGTGCTGCGGCTGCTGACGTCGAAGCTGCGCTGCTTCTTTTCCTGCGGCGTGGCTGTCACCGAACCTTTCAGGCCATAGGCCAGGGTGCGGTTGCCGGCCAGCGCATCGGCCACCACCAGGCGTGCGGCCGAGCTGGGCACCAGGTCGACCGTGATGACGTCGGCGGAGGTGCCGCCGATGGAGATGCCGGGACGGGCCTGCAGGGTGCCGGCTTCGCTGTCGCCGACGCTCAGCGCCAGGGACACATCGTCGAACGTCATCGGCATCGAGCTGTAGTTCTGCAGGCGCAGCGCCACGGTCCAGTTGCCGTCGGCGCGGACGGTCAGCTGCTGCAGGCTGGCGGCCGGTTCCGAGACGCGCTTGACGATGCCGTCGCTGCAGGCGGCGAGGGCGAGGGTGCACAGGACGATCAAGACGGTACGGAAACGGTGCAACATGGGCGCAAGTCCTCTGAAGGGGGTGCGTTGGCGTAAGCATACTACGGCGTATGGTTCAGTGGATCGCCTGTGGCGACCCGCCGCAGAGGGTAGCGCGTGAAGATGGCGGCCGGACACGCACAGCGCCGGAGCGGGCGCGTTGCGCGCAGCCGCGCGGGGCGGCTCAGTCGGCCGGTGCGTCGCGTATCGGCGCCATCAGGCGCAGCGGCGCCAGGTCGTAGCCCATCGCCTCGGCCTTGGCCTTCAGCTGTTCGAACCGTGCGCGGTCCATCTCCGGCAGGCGCGACAGGATCCACAGATACTTGCGGTCAGGGCCGCCGACCATCGCCCACTGGTAGTCCGGATCCAGCGCCAGCACCCAGTAGTCGGCCCAGACCAGCGGCACCCAGCTCAGCCAGTCGGGGACGAAGCGCACCTGCAACTGGCCGGGATGTCCGGCCACGGGCCGGGCCACGCCTTCAGCCACCACGCGTTCGCCGTCGCCATTGCGGCAGGCATTGGTGACGCTGATGCGGCCATCGCGGCGCAGTGCATAGTGCGCGGTGATGTCGCCAACGCAGCGCTTCTGGAACGACACGGGCAGGTGGGCGATCTCGTGCCACTGGCCGGCATAGCGGTCGATGTCCAGCGCATCGACGGCGCGCACGGGTTCGCTGGCGGTCGCGGACAGCGACGCCAGCAGCAGGCAGGCGAACAGGGCAGGGCGCAGATGCATCGGCAGACTCCGGGCAGGACACTGGAGCGTAGGGGGCGTGCTGCGTGCCGGTGTGAATGTTTCGTCAACCGCCTGCATGGCGCGCCGGAAACAAAAAAAGACCCGCATTTCTGCAGGTCTTCAAGCATGGTGGCCGAGGACGGAATCGAACCGCCGACACGGGGATTTTCAATCCCCTGCTCTACCAACTGAGCTACTCGGCCAGATTGTGCGGCAGACCGCGATCGACAGCGGTGGCCGGAAAAAAAAGACCTGCATTTCTGCAGGCCTTCAAACGTGGTGGCCGAGGACGGAATCGAACCGCCGACACGGGGATTTTCAATCCCCTGCTCTACCAACTGAGCTACTCGGCCACGTGTTTCGTTGCAGCGACGTCGCTGCCAAGGACGCGCATATTACGGAGGTCGGCTGTCTTCGGCAAGCATTTTGGAAAAAAACCTTCACATTGCCGTCTGCGCGGGCGCAAGTGGTTGATCCTGCGTCGTGCCGAGGTGGCGGCGCAGGTCGATGGCGGACGAGGCGGGTGGTCGCGGCGGCGGCGAGGATCGTCGCCTGCAGCGGAAATCAGCGGGCCGCCCGCATCGGCAAACACGCAGGGGCAAGGCATGCGGCCGCGGTTGCATCAGGCAGGCGATGGAACGCTGTTTTCGCCGCCGCACGCGCCGATCGTCGCGGCGTATTGTCGCCCCTCCTGTCCAATGCTGTCCGCAGCAGAGTCCATCCCATGGCTGATCAACCGACCACCACCCGCATCGTGCTCGCCTCGCGGCCGCAGGGTGCGCCGATCGCTGCCAATTTCCGCCTGGAGCAGTCGCCGCTGCCGGCGCCGGCAGCAGGACAGGTGCTGCTGCGCAACCGCTATCTGTCGCTGGATCCGTATATGCGCGGGCGCATGGACGAGGGGCCTTCCTATGCGCCTCCCGTTGCCGTGGGTGCGGTGATGGAAGGGCAGACCGTCGCCGAAGTGCTGCAGTCGAATGCGGCGGGAATCGCGGTGGGCGAGTTGTTCCTGGCGCCGGGTGGATGGCAGACCCATGCGGTGCTGGATGCGCAGGTGCTGGGGCGTCGGCTGGACCCGGCGGGCCTGCCGCTGAGCACGGCACTCGGCGTGTATGGCATGCCGGGATTCACCGCGTATTCCAGCCTGCATGAAATCGCCCGGCTGCAGCCGGGCGAGACGCTGGTGGTCGCCGCTGCGACCGGGCCGGTGGGGGCAACCGTCGCCCAGCTGGCCAAACTGCAGGGCGCCCGCGTGGTCGCTATTGCCGGTGGCGATGGCAAGCGTGCCTACCTGCAATCGCTTGGCGTGGATGTGGCGCTGGACCATCGCGCGGCTGATTTCGCCGCGCAGCTGCGCGCCGCCGTGCCGGACGGCATCGACGTCTACTTCGAGAATGTCGGCGGCCACGTACTCGACGCGGTGCTGCCACTGCTCAACGATTTCGCCCGCATTCCGGTCTGCGGCACCATCGCCACCTACAACGCGCGCGGCGTCGAGCATCCCGGGCCCGATCGCCTGCCGGCATTGTTCAGCCAGATCCTGCGGCAGCGGCTGACGGTTCGCGGCTTCATCGTGCACGACTTCAACCACCTGTGGCCGCAGTTCGAGCGCGAGATGGCGCACTGGCTGCGGGAAGGGCGCATCCAGTACCGCGAGGACGTGGTCGAAGGGCTGCAGAGCGCACCGGATGCCTTCTTCGGGCTGCTGCAGGGGCGCAACTTCGGCAAGCTGGTGGTGAAGCTGGACTGAGCTCTCGCCGGTGTCCGCCGGGCATGGCCCGGCGCTGCCACGGCGCGAGCCGGCCACGGTCGGCATCCACCGGTCCTGATGCGGCGGCATCAGCCGTTGGCGGCTTTCTCCCGGCGCAGCAGTTCGCGCTTGCGGGCCACACCCCAGGCATAGCCGGACAGATCGCCATCGCGGCGCACCACGCGATGGCATGGCACCGCCACCGCCAGTGGATTGCTGGCGCAGGCACGCGCGACCGCGCGGCTGGAACGCGGCGCGCCGATGCGCGCGGCAATGTCGGCATACGATGCGGTCTGCCCCTGGGGAATCTGCTGCAGCGCCTGCCAGACGCGCTGCTGGAAGGCGGTGCCGCGGATGTCCAGTGGCAGTGTCGCGCCACGTGCCGGATCCTCGACCAGGCCGATCACCTGCGCCACCAGCTGCTCGTAGCCGCTGTCGGCGCCGACCAGCTCGGCCTGGCGGAAGCGTTGCTGCAACGACTGCAGCAGCGCTTCCGGATCGTCGCCGAGCAGGATCGCCACCACGCCGATGCTGCTGCTGGCCACCAGTACGCTGCCCAACGAGCTTTCGGCGATGGCGAAATGGATCACCTCACCGCGTCCACCGCTGCGCCATTGCCGGGGCGTCATTCCCAGCAGGCGCGGCGCGTTCTCGTAGAAGCGGCCGCTGGAGCCGAAGCCGGCGTCGTGGAAAGCATCGGTGATGCGCGCCTGCTGTTGCAGTCCTGTGCGCAGCCGATCGGCGCGCAGGGCCGCCGCATACTGCTTCGGGGTCAGTCCGGTGGCCTGCTTGAACAGGCGATGCAGCCGGGTCGGGCTGCAGCCCGCCAGTTCGGCAAGCTCCTGCAGTGAGGGTTCGTCGAGACGGGCCTGCAGGTGGCGGCAGACGCGTTCGACGCGGGCATCGGTGGTTGCGATGGCAGTGTCCATGCGTCGATTCTGGCACGTGCCCCGCTGGCGGAAACTCCGTTTCCTGCACGCGCCGGCAGGGCCTGGAAACGGAGTGTCAACGGGGCAGGGGCGCGACATCGTAGGGTCCACTTCACTGCCTGGACCCCGAACATGCGCCTGCACGACAAGATCGCCCTCATCACCGGTGCCAGCGCCGGCATCGGCCGCGCCTGCGCGCTGCGTTTCGCCGCCGAGGGCGCAAGGCTGGTGCTCAACGCGCGGCAGCCGGAGCCGTTGCAGGCGCTGGCCGATCAGATCCGTGCTGCCGGCGGCGAGGCGGTGGTGCATGCCGCCGATGTCGCCGGGCCGGACACTGCACAGGTGCTGGTCGACCTGGCGCAGCGGGCCTTCGGAGGCCTGGACATCGCGATCAACAATGCCGGGATGCTGGGGCCGGGCGTGCCCGCTGCGGAGTTTCCGGTGGACGCCTGGAGGCAGGTGATGGCCACCAACCTCGATGCAGCCTTCCACGCCGCGCGTGCGCAGTTGCCAGCCCTGCTGGCGCGGGGCGGCGGCTCGCTGGTGTTCGTCGGCACCATCGTCGGCCATACCGTCGGCTTGCCCGGCATGGCCGCCTACGCCTCGAGCAAGGCCGGGCTGATCGGCCTGAGCCAGGTGATCGCCGCCGAGTACGGCGCACGGGGCGTGCGTTGCAACGTGCTGCTGCCCGGCGGCACCGACACCGAGATGGGCCGGCAGGCTGCGCCAGACGAGGATGCGCTGGACTTCGTACGGTCGCTGCATGCGCTCAAGCGCCTGGCCGGGCCGGAAGAGATCGCCAACGCTGCGCTGTTCCTGGCCAGCGATGAAGGCAGCTTCGTGACCGGTAGTGCGATGCGCGTGGACGGCGGGATATCCACCAATCGCACCTGAGGGGACGGCCGGCGGCTGCACATGGCGTTCGCGCCGGACTGACCCGTCCGTTACCCGGCGACCTCTAGCGTGGCTCCAGCGCCGGCCTCCGCCGGCGGCGGAGCCACGCATGAGCAGACACGAAAAGGACACGCCCGATCCACGCCAGGGGGTGCAGGAAAGCCGCCAGGACCGGAAGCAGGACGACGTCGCCAAGCAGCGTCCGGGACAGCGCGACCAGCAGGTACGTGACACCCACTCGCGCAGTCCACGGCGCAAGGATGGTGGGCAGGAGCCTGCCTGACGCGTCATTGCTGCAAGCGCCCTCGGCCCGAGCCAGCGGCTGCCCGATGCTGGGTTTGTCGCCACCGGGCTCGGTCATGCGCAGGTCGCGCGTCTCATCGGCCCGTTAGCCCGGGGCGCGCAACGAAAAAGGCCGGACCCTGGGTGTCAGGAGTTCCGGCCTTTTTCATGCCCTGGTGGGCATGTGGATGGTGGAGCCAAGGAGGATCGAACTCCTGACCTCGTCATTGCGAACGACGCGCTCTCCCAGCTGAGCTATGGCCCCGTAGTGCGCTGTCATTGTATCGCTGGCGGTCGGCCTTGCCAAGCGACGCGCGGCCGTGGCCAGAGGCGACTGTGCCGAGTCCGCCGGCTTTCGTGCGATGCCGTTGCGCGAAACGAAATCGTAACAATTTGGAGGATAATCCCCAGTCTGCGCAGCAGTTCCCCTTCTCGCCGCCCGGCCCGCGCAGGCCGCCCGGACGTCTCCTCAGAGCTTTCGATGCCTTCCCATACCGATTCCCGCCGTCTGTCGGGCATGTCGTCTTCCCTCGTTTCCTTCCGTCGCCATCCGCTCGCGCTGGCCTGTGCAGGCCTGGCGCTGGTCGGCAGCTTCGGCGCCGCGGCGCAGGACAGTGCGCCGACCCCCACCGGGCTGGATACCATCACCGTGACCGCCGAACACCGTGAGCAGAACCTGCAGGAGGTGCCGGTGTCGGTGGGCGTCGTGCAGGGCGAGCGCATGCGCGACTTCACCGCCGGCGGCGACGACACCCTGCTGGCGCTGTCCGGCCGCGTGCCGAGCCTGTATGCGGAAACCACCACCGGTCGCATCTTCCCGCGCTTCTACATCCGCGGGCTGGGCAACATCGATTTCTATCTGGGTGCTTCCCAGCCGGTGTCGATCATCCAGGATGACGTGGTGCTGGAGCACGTGGTGCTCAAGTCCAATCCGGTCTACGACGTGGACCAGGTGGAAGTGCTGCGCGGCCCGCAGGGTTCGCTGTTCGGCCGCAACACCACGGCCGGCATCGTCAAGTTCGACACGCTCAAGCCGACGCAGGACTACACCGGCCGCGTCAGCGCCAGCTACGCCAGTTACAACAGCGTGTCGATCGATGGCGGCTTTGGCGGTCCGATCAACGAAATCGCCTCGTTCCGCGTGTCGGCCCTGTACCAGCATCGCGACGACTATGTCGACAACACCTACAGCGGCCCGAGTGCGGATGGCACCGTCAGCCCGAAGAAGAACGCCATGGGCGGTTTCGATGACCGCAACGTCCGCGCCCAGCTGCTGCTGACGCCGAGCGAGCAGTTCTCGATCCTGGCCTCGGCACACGCGCGCGATTACGAAGGCACCTCGACCCTGTTCCTGCGCGGTGCGCTGACCAAGGGTTCCAACCGCACCGACGTGCCGCGCGACCAGGTCGCCTACGACGAAGCCGACAACAACCCGCAGGCCTACAAGACCTACGGTGGCTCGGTGAAGGCGCGCTATGATTTCGGCGCGATCGACTTCACTTCGATCACCGCGTATGAAACCACCTCCGGTTACAGCCGTGGCGATACCGATGGCGGTGCTGCGGTGAACTATCCGGTCAACGGCGTGCCCAACGGCTACGGCCAGTCGATGGGCCGGATCCGCGACCTGGACCAGTGGACCCAGGAATTCCGTCTGGCCAGCCATGACGACAGCGCGTTGCAGTGGCAGGCCGGCGCGTTCTATTTCAACGGCAGCGACACCACCGACTTCTACCAGCGTGCCTGGTTCCTGCAGGGCGCTGCGCGCAATCTGAACAACTGGGTACGCCTGCGCAACAAGAACACCTCCTGGGCCGGTTTCGGCCAGCTCAGCTACGCCTTCACCGACAGGTTCACGGTCACCGCTGGCCTGCGCCAGACCCGCGACGAGAAGCACACCCGGCTGCTGAAGACCGCCGACACCGCTGCCGGGGTGGTGACCTACAAGGGCCGCACCGACGTCAGGATGTCCGATACCACGCCCAGCTGGGACCTGAGTGCGATGTACCAGATCACGCCGGACGTCAGCGTCTATGCGAAGGTGGCGCGCGGCTTCCGTGGGCCCACCATCCAGGGCCGTTCGGCGGTGTTCAATGCCGACTTCACCACCGCCGACTCGGAGACCATCCTGTCCTGGGAGGCCGGCGTGAAGAGCAGCCTGTGGGACAACCGCCTGCGCCTGAACGCCACCGCGTTCACCTACACCGTCAACGATATCCAGCTCAACGGTAACGATTCGGACGGCAACGGCGTGCTGTTCAACGCAGACAAGGCCAAGGCGTATGGTTTCGAAGCAGATATGGAACTGCGTCCGGTTCCCAACCTGACCCTGAGCGCCGGTGTCAGCCTGCTGCACAGCGAAATCAAGGACAAGCGCGTGTATGCGCAGGTCTGCGGCCTGAATGGCCAGGTGGTGTGCACGGTGGATGATCCGACCATCAAGGTGGGTGCGAACACCTTCGCGCAGATCGACGGCAACCCGTTGCCGAACGCACCGAAGTACAACGTCAACCTGGCCGCACGCTACGATTTCCCGGTCAGCGACGCGGCCACGATGTTCGTGTCCACCGACTGGAACAAGCAGGGCTATACCAGCTTCGTGCTGTATGACAGCAAGGAGTTCAACTCCAAGGGGGACTTCGAGGGCGGCCTGAAGATCGGTTACTCCGGCAACTACGGTGCCTATGAAGTCGCGCTGTTCGCACGCAACATCACCAACGAGAAGAATCTCAAGGGCGTGATCGAGAACTACATGGCCGCGGTGTACAACGAGCCGCGTACCGTGGGTGTGTCGCTGAACATGAACTGGTAATCGAACGGTTGCGGGAAGGGGCGGCCCGGTGATCCTGGCCGCCCCTTTCCGTTGCTGCAGCGGGTTGTCAGCGCACCGGCAACAATGGCTGCAGGCGCGATTCCAGCGCCTGCTGGCGCCATCCGGCCAGCGCCGACGGCCACTGGCGGTGCTCCAGGTAGCTTTCCAGGTGCTTGCGCGAGGCCAGTACGCCGTCCGCCAGGCCCAGCTCGCGGCTGCATTCGGCCACGGCGTCCTGCATTTTCTTCAGCGTCTTCTTGCTGCTGTCGGTGGGCTGGGTGGCCAGCGGCGCGTCCTGCTCATCGGCCAGCGGAGTGTCCAGGGCCTGCCACACGGCGGCTGTCAGCTTGCGCGGCGCCTTCGGGAACGGCTCGAACAGCTTGGCGAGCGCGTCGACATCGGCCGGTGGCGAGCGCGCCAGCAGGGCGGCAAGTTCGTTGTCCAGGATCCAGCTGCGCGGCCGGTCGCTCTGGCGTGCCTGCACATCGCGCCAGCGCAGCAGGCGCAGCAGGCGTCGCTGTGCCTCGGCATCGAGGAACTGGGCCGAGCGCATGGACAGGTGCGGCCAGCGGTCCTCATCGTTGGCGACGCTGGCCAACAGGCGTTCAGCGTCGTCGTGCAGCCACTGCTGGCGTCCCATCGCCTGCAGTCTCGCGTCGATCGCGTCATGCAGCGCGAACAGGTGCTCGACGTCATCGGCGGCATACTGCAGCTGCGACTCGGAGAGCGGGCGGCGCATCCAGTCCGAGCGGGTCTCGCCCTTGGCCAGGGTCACGCCGGTGATCTCCTGCACCAGCTTCTGGTAGCCCATGCCGGCACCGATGCCGGCCAGCGCCGCGCCGATCTGGGTATCGAACAGCGGTCGTGGCAGCACGCCGCAGGTCCATTTGAAGGCCACCAGATCCTCGCTGGCGCTGTGCATCACCTTGATGATCGACGTATCGGTCAGCCAGGGGGCCAGTGCTTCGGGCATGCCGGGAATCAGCGGATCGATCAGCAGGATGTCCTCGCCGACCGCCATCTGCACCAGCGCCAGTTGCGGCCAGAAGGTGCGTTCACGGATGAATTCGGTGTCCAGACCGATGCGGGTGGGACGCTGCTGGTAGTACGCATCCAGCTCGGCGGGGGTGGTGATCCAGATTGCCACGGGTCAGGGCCTGCTACTCGGGTTTGCTCAGGCAGGGGAGAATAGCCTAACGTCGGTCCGCGTCCGTGCCGAAGGAGGCTCTGCTTGCGTTTTCCGCTGTCGTCCGCGCTGTGCGCCAGCCTGGCCCTGGCTCTGGTCGCCTGCACCCCGTCACCGCCGATACCGGCAGGCAAGGCCGGCGAGGGTTCCGGCCAGGCGGCATCGCCGCCGGCGCCGGAGGATCGGCCGGCGGTGCAGGGCAGCGTGACCATCGCCGGTCAGGATGCGGCCGAAGACGTGCAGCAGTGGACGCCGCCCCGTGTCGATCGGGAGGGGCGCAGCCTGGCGCAGCTGCGCAGGGCCGCCGAGCAGGCGTTTGCCCAGGATCGGCTGTACGAGGATGGCGATGCCGCCATCCCGCTGTGGCTGGCGGTGCAGGAGGAGGTGCCTGACGACCGCCAGGCCCGTGCTGGTCTGCAGCGTGCCCGCCAGCGCCTGCTGCAGCAGACCGATGCCTTGCTGGTGCGGCCGCTGCAGCAGCGCGAGGCGCTGGCCGAAGCGGGACGCCAGGCGCTGGTGTTGCTGACCCTGGCCCCTGACGATGAAAAGGTGCGTGCCCTGCAGGCGCGGGTGGAGATCGCGCAACGCGTGGTGGCCTACAACCGGGCCGGCGAGGAGGACCTGCGCGCGGACCGGATCGGCGAGGACGGTGACGGCGCGATCGGCAGTTTCCGCGAGGCGTTGGCGCTTGACGAGGGCAACCGCCGCGCACGCCAGGGCCTTGCTGCGGCGGAGAGCGGCCTGATCCGGCGTGCCGAGGAGGCCGCCCGCCGCCGTGACTTCGCCAGTGCCGGCACCTGGCTGGCCGAAGCCAGCAAGGTCCGTGATTCCTCTCCGACCATCGCCGACGCCTTCGAGCGCATCGAGCAGATCCGGGCCAACACCCTGGCGCAGCTGCGCGACGAGGGCCTGCGCGACCTGGCGACGCCGCAGGGCCTGAAACCTGCGCGCGAGAAGCTGGCCGAAGCACTGCGCATCGCGCTGCCCGGCGACGCGGTCGTGGCGCAGCTGCGCGAGCGCATCGATCTGGCAACCCATTACGGCAGCTTCCGTCCCGGCCAGGTGTTCAGCGACGCGATGCGCGATGGCGGGCGTGGCCCGCAGATGGTGGTGGTGCCGCATGGCGGCTTCCAGATGGGCGCAGGGGATGCCGAGCCCGGCGCCACCGATGCCGAGCGCCCTTCGCATTACGTGCGGTTTGACCGCGGTTTCGCGATGGCCATCACCGAGGTGACCGTCAGCGATTTCGAGCGCTACGTCAAAGCCACCAATGCCCGCCCACGCGCGACCCGTCGCGGTCATTCGGTGGTCTATGACGAGCGCAGCGGCAACTTCATCCGCCGCAGCGGTGTCGACTGGCGCTCGGATTACGACGGCGCGCGCGCGCTGGGCAACGCGCCTGTGATGCATGTGAGCGTGCGCGACGCGGAAAACTATGCCGCGTGGCTGTCCGAGCAGACCGGCTACAGCTACCGGCTGCCCAGCGAGGCCGAGTTCGAGTATGCGCTGCGCGCCGGCAGCAGCGGCCGTTATCCCTGGGGGGATACAGGCACGCCCCCGCCGGGCAGCGGCAACTTCACCGGCAGCAAGGATGTCTCGCCGTCTGGCCGGCATTGGCACAACGCGTTCATCGGCTATGGCGATGGCTGGTGGGGCCCGGCGCCGGTGGCGAACTTCCGGGCCAACGCGTTCGGCCTGCACGACATGGCCGGCAATCTCAGCGAATGGGTGGCCGACTGCTGGCATTCCAGCTACCGGCGTGCGCCCTCCGACGGCGTGGCCTGGTTCAACCCGGGTTGCCGGGCGCGGGTGATCCGCGGAGGCAACTGGGCGAACTCTCCCGAGCAGACCCGGGCGGCCTGGCGGCAGTCGCAGGACTCGGACACCACCAACGCCCGCATCGGGTTCCGCCTGGTACGCGGCATCTGAGCGGCCGGCTTCACCCGGCGCGGGCTCCGGCACACTAAGATTGCGCCGTGCCCGCCGGCCGGCGGGGCCAGCCGGAAGACCACCGCATGCGCAACGACCCATTTTCCCGCTCGCCGCAGGGCCCGCAGCGGCGTGGCCTGTTCGGCAACATCCGCTGGTGGGTACTGCTGCTGGCGGCGGGTTACGCGGCCTTTTACTGGTTTTCGAACCGGACGGTCGATCCCTATACCGGCGAGAAGGTCATGATCGACAGCAGCCTGGATGCCCAGCAGGAAACCGCGCTGGGCCTGCAGGCCTACCAGCAGATCCTGGCGCAGGAGCGGCCACTGGACCCGAACGCGCAGATCTCGCGTGACGTGCGTGCGATTGCCGAGCGGTTGATCGCCAAGGTCGATGTGGTGGAGACCGCATTGGCGCGGGAGCATGGCGTGGAGCCGGCCCATTTCGCGCGCAGCTTCCAGTGGGAGGTGAACGTGATCCCCTCCGAGCAGGCCAACGCCTTCTGCCTGCCGGGCGGGAAGATGGCGGTCTATACCGGTCTGGTGCCGGTGGCGCGGACCAAGGATGCGATGGCGGTGGTGATGGGGCATGAGATCGCCCATGCGCTGCTGCGCCATGGAGCGCAGCGCATGGCACAGCAGAAGCTGACCCAGATCGGGCAGATGGCCGGGGCTGCCAGTGGCATGGATGCGCAGCAGCAGCAGATGGTGATGTCGGCGATGGGTTATGGCTATCTGCTGCCCTACGCACGCAGCCACGAGACCCAGGCCGATGAGGTGGGGCTGATGCTGGCTGCGGCTGCCTGTTTCGATCCGCGCGAAGCGGTGCCGCTGTGGCAGCGGATGGGCCAGGCCAGTGGTGGTCAGTCGCCGCCGGAGTTTGCCTCCACCCATCCCAACCCGGGAACCCGGATCCAGAATCTGCAGGCCCTGATGCCGAAGGCGCTGGAGTACCGGAAGCAGTTCTGCGAGGCGGCCAGGTAGGAAGGCGCACGCCGGGCTGCGCCTTGGCCCCCGCTTATCTGACCGAGGTGACCTGCACGTCGATGACGCCGTCGCCCACGCGTGCCTGCAGTGCGTCGCCGGGCTGGACCTGTTCAACCTGTCGTACCAGTGCACCATCATCGGCACGGGTCACGATGCTGTAACCGCGTGCCACCGTGGCCAATGGACTGACCGCTTCCAGGGACCGGGCCAGGCCGCGCAGGCGCAGCGCATCGCGTTGCAGCAGCCGCTGCATCGCTGCATGGGGGCGTCCGCGCAGGGCCGACAGGCGACGCTGCATCGCGTCCAGCTGGCGCTGCGGATGATGGCCACGCAGCACCGCGGCGGCATGGCGCAGGCGCGCGGCACGGCGCTCCTGCTGCTGGTTGAAGGCCGCGTACAGGCGCCGGCCCAGCTCCAGCTGACGGCGCCGCAACAGGTCCAGCCGGGCCTGCGGGCTCTGCGCATTCAATCGCAACAGGGCACGGTCGGCGCGCTGCATGGCCTGTCCTACGGCATGGCGCTGCAGCTGTACCAGCCGCGCGGCATTGCGGCGCAGGCGCAGGGCCAGGTCACGCTGGTCGGGGACCAGCAGCTCGGCCGCCACCGAAGGTGTCGGCGCGCGCAGGTCGGCGGCAAAATCACTCAGGCTGAAGTCGGTCTCGTGGCCGACGGCCGACACGACCGGCGTATCGCTGGCGGCGATCGCGCGCGCCAGCGCTTCGTCGTTGAACGCCCATAGATCTTCCAGTGAACCGCCGCCGCGGGTCAGCAGGATCACGTCGTAGCGACCACTGGCATCGGCTGCCTGCAGCAGGCGGGTGATCTGCGCGGCGGCGCTGGAGCCCTGCACCAGGGTCGGCAGCAGGTCCACCTCCAGCAGCGGGAAACGACGGCCCAGTACGCTCAGCACATCGCGCACGGCGGCGCCGGTCGGCGAGGTGATCACCGCCAGCCGCCGCACATGCGCGGGCAGCGCCCGCTTGCGTGCAGGATCGAACAGGCCTTCGGCGTCCAAGCGCGCCTTCAGCTCCTCGAACGCCCGCCGCAGCGCGCCTTCACCGGCTTCCTCCATGTGGTCGAGCACCATCTGGTACTCGCCGCGTGCGTCGTACAGGGTCACCCGGCCACGCACCAGCACGCGCATGCCCTCGCGCGGTACGAACTTCAGGTACTGCGCCTTCATCCGGAACATCGCCGCACGCAGCTGTGCCCGTGCGTCCTTCAGGGTGAAGTACAGGTGCCCGGACGCAGGGCGGGCCACGCTGCCCAGTTCGGCTTCGACCCAGATCGCCGGGAAGCTGCCTTCCAGCAGATCGCGTGCCAGCGTGTTGAGCTGGCTGGGAGTGAGAATGTCGTTGTTGCGTGGCTGCATGGGTACGGCGCGCTGCGGGTGGAGCGGGCACTCAGGATCGCACGTTGGCGCGCGCCGGGCACGCCCGGCTCAGGTCGTGCGGTGCTGTGCCAGCGCCCACTGCACGTGCTCGCGCACCAGCGGCGAGGGATCATCGATGCGGGTCTGCAGTGCGGCCAGGGTCTGCGGTGCTGTCGGCGCGTTGCCCAGTGCCACGGCGATGTTGCGCAGCCAGCGCTCATGGCCGCTGCGACGGATCGGGCTGCCTTCGGTGCGGCGCAGGAATTCCACCTCGTCCCAGGCGAACAGCTGATCCAGGCGCGCGGTGTCCAGGTTGTTGCGTGCGCGGAAATCGGCTTCATCGGTGCGCTTGGCAAACTTGTTCCACGGGCAGACCAGCTGGCAGTCGTCGCAGCCGTAGATGCGATTGCCGATCAGCGGCCGCATGTCCTCGGGGATCGCGCCGTCATGCTCGATGGTCAGATAGGAAATGCAGCGGCGCGCATCCAGCCGCTGCGGGGCGGTGATGGCGCGCGTGGGGCAGATGTCGATGCAGCGCGTGCAGGTGCCGCAGTGCGCAGTGGCGGGCGCGTCGACCGGCAACGGCAGGTCGATGTAGATCTCGCCGATGAAGAACCATGAGCCTCCCTGGCGATCGATCAGGCAGGTGTGCTTGCCGATCCAACCGAGCCCGGCGTTGCGGGCCAGGGCCCGTTCCAGCACCGGTGCCGAATCGACGAAAACGCGGTAGCCCAGTGGCGCGACTTCATCGTTGATCCGCGCAGCGAGCTTCTGCAGGCGGTTGCGCATCAGCTTGTGGTAGTCGCGCCCCAGCGCGTAGCGCGCCACGTAGGCGCGGCCGGGATCGGCCAGGGTCGCCCAGGCTTCGGTATCGTCGCGGTGGCTGTAGTCCATGCCCACGGAAATGACCCGCACCGTGCCCGGCAGCAGTTCGGCCGGGCGTGCGCGCAGCGTGCCGTGGCGTGCCATCCAGTCCATGGTCCCGTACAGGCCCTGGCCCAGCCAGTCGGCCAGGTGTGCCTCGTCCTCGCCCAGCTCGATGCCGGCAATGCCGCAGCGCTGGAAACCGTGTGCACGGGCCAGTTCGCGGATGCGCTGCACGGCCTGGACCGGGTCGGCTGGGGCAGGGGCGGGGACGGAGGACATGTGCACCAGTATAAAATCCCGGCATGCCCGATCTCTCTCTTCTGTTCGACACCGCTGCTGCGCGCGCGCTGGATGCCCGCGCGTCGGCGCTTGCCGGTGATGGTGGCTGGAGCCTGATGGCGCAGGCTGGCCTGGCGGGCTGGCAGTGCCTGCTGCAGCAATGGCCGGATGCCCGCAGTCTCTATGTGGTGGCTGGCGCCGGTAACAACGGCGGCGATGGCTACGTACTGGCGACCCATGCGCTGCAGGCGGGTCGCCAGGTGCAGGTGATCACCCTGCCGGGCAGGCTGCCCGCCACGCCGCTGGCGCAGCAGGCGGCGGCCGCATTCGCTGCCGCCGGCGGCAGCAGCATCGAGTTCGACGGCCAGCTGCCGGTCGCCGACGTCGGCGTGGATGCGCTGTTCGGTCTCGGCCTGGATCGGGCCCCGGCCGGCATGGCGCAGGCGCTGATCGAAGCACTCAACGCCTCTCCGGCGCCGGTGCTGGCACTGGATGTACCCAGCGGTGTCGATGCCGATCAGGGCGGCGTGCCCGGCGTTGCGGTGCGCGCGGCGGTCACCCTGCAGTTCATTGTCTGCCACCGGGGCCTGTACACCGGCGACGCGCTGGATCATGTCGGCCAGCGTCGGCTGGCGCCGTTGGACCTGCCGGAGGCGGCGCGGGAAGGCATCGCGGCCAGCGCGGAGCGCTGGGTCGGCGACCGTCTGCGGGCGCTGCTGCCGCCGCGCCGGGCCAATACCCACAAGGGCGAGTCCGGGCATGTGCTGTGTGTGGGCGGCAACCACGGCAGTGGCGGTGCAGCGGTGATGGCGGCCGAGGCCGCACTGCGTGCCGGTGCCGGACTGCTCAGTGTCGGCACCCGTCGTGAGCATGTGGGGGCGATGCTTGCGCGCCTGCCCGAGGCGATGGCGCATGCGCTGGAAGATGGCGCGGCGTTGCCTGCGCTGCTGGACCGCGCACGGGTCGTTGCGATCGGGCCGGGCCTTGGCCAGGACGACTGGGCGCGTGCGCTGCATGCCAGCGTGCTCGCCTGCGGGCGTCCACTGGTGATCGACGCCGATGCCCTGAATCTGCTGGCGCAGAATCCGCACGCGGTGCCTGATGCCATCCTGACGCCGCATCCGGGAGAGGCTGCACGCCTGCTGGGCTGCAGTACCGCCGAGGTGCAGGCCGATCGCTTCGGCAGCGCGCAGGCGCTGGCCGAGCGCTATCACGCCACGGTGGTGCTGAAGGGTGCCGGCAGTGTAGTCGCGGCACCTGCGCGGCTGCCGCGGCTGATCGCGGCCGGCAATCCGGGCATGGCGGTCGGTGGCATGGGAGATCTGCTGACCGGCGTCATTGCTGGACTGCGCGCGCAGGGATTGGACGCATTCGATGCCGCAGCAGGCGGCGCCCTGCTGCACGCGCTTGCCGGCGACGCCGCTGCCATCGACGGCGCGCGTGGTCTGCTTCCCACCGACCTGCTGGCGCCCCTGCGGCGGCTGGCCAATCCGGAACGCTCCCCATGAACGAATTCTTCCTTGCCGACAGCGATGCCACCGAACGTCTCGGGCAGTGGCTGGCGGCCACGCGACCGCCGCAGGCGTTGATCGAGCTGCGCGGCGACCTCGGCGCCGGCAAATCCACCACCGCGCGTGCGCTGCTGCGTGCGCTGGGCGTGCAGGGTGCGATCCGCAGCCCGACCTACACCCTGGTCGAGCGCTATCCGCTGGCCAGTGGCGGCGAGGCGTGGCATCTGGACCTGTACCGCATCGGCCAGGCCGGGGAACTGGATTTCCTGGGCCTGGACGAGGGCAGTGCGGTGCTGTGGCTGGTCGAGTGGCCGGAACGGGGGGCGGGCGCATTGCCGCCGACGGACCTGGTCGTGGCGCTGGAGATCGAGGGCCAGGGGCGCCGGGCGCGTCTCAGTGGGCTCAGCGACGCTGGCCGGGAATGGCTGCAGCGGCTGGCCGAAGGTGGAGACTTGCGGCCTGTTTCTGTCGCCTGACGAGAACAAAGATCGGCAGGTTACGGATTATTAAGGAAAAAGGTATTGCATTCCGTTCAGCGCGGTGATTGAATCCTGAGCCATGCGCCTGGGGAACCGTCTCATCGCCATCTGTGCCGCCGTCGGACTGGGTCTGGCGAGCCTCAGCGCGTGGGCGGGTGAAGTCCGCCAGGTACAGCTGAATACAGGCTCCACCGGCACCCGCGCGGAAATCTCGCTGGTCGGCAGTGGCGGCTACAAGACGCTGTCACTGGCCAACCCGAACCGGCTGGTGGTCGATTTCCCGGATTCCACTGCCGTGCGCAACCTGAAGATGCCGGCTGCGCAGGGCGTGGTGACGGCAGTGCGCACCGGACAACCGGTTCCGGGCACCTTCCGTGTTGTTTTCGATCTTGCGGAATCCGTGGCGCCGTTCCGCCCGCAGATGCAGCGCGAAGGAGAGGCGTCGAAGCTGGTGATCGAATGGCCGGGTGACAGCCCGGGCGTGGCCGCTGCGGCGCCGGCGCCGGCTCCGGTTGCCACGACCACGCAGACGACGGCACCCAGCATGCAGACGCGCAGCGACGCCGCCCGCGCTACCGCGTTGTTGACCGCGCAGGTGCAGCAGCAGGCCAGTGCCACGGCTGCCGCCCCGGCCGCGCCCACGCCGGCGCCGTCCACCGCGCCCGTGCAGGTGGCCGCTGCGGGCACCAGCGCCAGCAGCACCCCGCCGGCATCGTCGCCCGCGGCGATCCTGGCCGGCCAGCGCACCGCTGCGGTGGTGAGCAATCCGCCAGCCCCGGCACCGGTACCGGCATCGCCGCCGCCCGAACCGCCGCGTCCGGCGATGCCCAGCGACGCTTCGCGCATCCGTATGCAGCCTGGCATGCGGCACCTGGTGGTGGCGATCGATCCCGGCCACGGCGGACAGGATCCGGGCGCGATCGGACCCACCGGCAAGCGCGAGAAAGACGTTACCCTGGCGGTGGCGCGTGAGCTGGCCCGTCAGGTCAATGCCACGCCGGGCCTGAAAGCCTATCTGACCCGCGACAGCGACGTGTTCATCCCGCTGCCGATGCGCGCACAGAAGGCCCGCGCGAACAAGGCTGACATCTTCATCTCGATTCATGCGGACGCCGCCGAGAACCGCTCGGCGACCGGTTCATCGGTGTACGTGCTGTCCACCAAGGGTGCCTCGTCGCAGCGTGCGCGCTGGCTGGCGGACAAGGAAAACGCCGCCGATCTGGTCGGTGGTGTGCGCCTGCAGCAGACCGAAGGCACGCTGGCCAACGTTCTGCTCGATCTGGCGCAGAGCGGTTACATGAAGGCGTCCGAAGATGCGGCCGGTCATGTGCTGGGTGGACTGAAGCGGATCGGCAACAACCACAAGCCAAACATCGAGCGCGCCAACTTCGCGGTGCTACGCACCTCGGACATGCCGGCGATGCTGGTGGAAACCGCCTTCATCTCCAATCCGGACGAGGAGCGCCGCCTGATCGACCCGGGCTACCAGCGCAAGATCGCCGGTGCGGTGCTCGATGGCGTGCACACGTTCTTCAGCCGGCAGCCGCCGCCGGGGACGCTCTATGCGGCCCGCGCACAGGCCGAGATCGACGCGGCCGCCACCATGGCCGGCGGCAGCAAGTAGGCCGCACCCTGTTGGACCGGCCATGCCTGGGGCGTGGCGCATCATCGGCATCGCACAGGTGATCCGGCTCGACTCTCCACGCGGTACCTCCGCTATCATCGGCGCATGAAGTCTGCTGCCTACCTTGCCCCATGAGCGCGCCCGGCCCGCGCCCGATCCGGCCCTTGCCGGACATCCTGATCAACCAGATCGCCGCCGGCGAGGTGGTCGAGCGCCCCGCGTCAGTGGTCAAGGAACTGGTCGAGAATGCGATCGATGCCGGCGCCAGCCGTGTCGACATCGACCTGGAAGAAGGTGGCGTGCGCCTGATCCGCATCCGCGACAACGGCAGTGGCATCGCAGCGGAGCAGCTGCCATTGGCCGTCTCGCGGCATGCCACCAGCAAGATCGCCAACCTGGACGATCTGGAGTCGGTGGCCACGCTCGGGTTCCGCGGCGAAGCGCTGCCATCGATCGCGTCGGTCAGTCGTTTCACCCTGGCGTCGCGCCGCGCAGATGACGAGCACGGTTCCGCGCTGCAGATCGATGGCGGCAAGATCGGCGAGGTCACGCCGCGCGCGCACGCACCGGGTACCACGGTGGAAGTGCGCGAGCTGTTCTACAACGTGCCCGCGCGACGCAAGTTCCTGCGCGCCGAGCGCACCGAACTGGGGCACATCGAAGAATGGCTGCGCTCGCTGGCGCTGGCGCGGCCGGACGTCGAGCTGCGGGTCTCGCACAATGGCAAGGCATCACGCCGCTACAAGCCGGGTGACCTGTATTCGGACGCGCGCCTGTCCGAGACACTGGGCGATGATTTCGCGCTGCAGGCGGTGCGCGTGGACCACAGCGGCGCGGGCCTGCGCCTGCACGGCTGGATCGCGCAGCCGCATTATTCGCGGGCCAGTACCGACCAGCAGTACCTGTACGTCAACGGCCGTTCGGTGCGCGACCGCAGCGTTGCCCATGCGGTGAAGATGGCCTACGGCGATGTGCTGTTCCATGGCCGGCAGCCGGCCTACGTGCTGTTCCTGGAACTCGACCCCACGCGCGTTGACGTCAACGTGCATCCGGCCAAGCACGAAGTGCGTTTCCGTGATGCGCGGCTGGTCCATGATTTCGTCTACCGCACGCTGAAGGACGCGCTGGCCGATACCCGAGCCGGCGTGTCGGCGCAGGAGATCGGTGCAGGTGCCGGGCAGGCAGCGGACGCCGGGGCAGCAGCGGCGGCATCGACCGTGGGCGCGTCCGGATTCGGTCTGGTCCGTGGTCCTGCTCCGGGGGCGGGCGGCGGTGGCGGATATCAGGGATGGCGCCCGCAGCAGCCGCTGGGCCTGCAGGTTGCCGATGCGCCGGCAGCCTACGCTGCGCTCTATGCCACGCCTGCTGCAGGCGAAGGCGGCACCGCGCAGCCTGCGATGCCGAGCGGAAACGGCCTGCCGGACACCCGTGCAGACGCGGGCGTGCCGCCCCTGGGGTATGCGATCGCGCAGCTGCATGGCATCTACATCCTGGCCGAGAATGCCGAAGGCCTGATCGTGGTCGACATGCACGCGGCGCACGAACGCATCGGCTACGAGCGGCTGAAGAACGCGCACGATGGTATCGGCCTGCAGTCGCAGCCGTTGCTCGTGCCGATCACGCTGGCGGTGGGCGAACGCGAAGCGGATACCGCAGAGAGCGAGGCCGCGACGCTGGCCTCGCTTGGTTTCGAGGTGACGCGGGCCGGCCCGGGCTCGCTGCATGTGCGCAGCATTCCCGCGCTGCTGGCCCACGCCGAGCCGGAGGGGTTGCTGCGCGATGTGCTGACCGACCTGCGTGAGCACGGCCAGAGCCGCCGCGTAGCGAGCGCGCGCGATGAACTGCTGTCGACCATGGCCTGCCATGGCGCTGTGCGAGCCAATCGCCGGCTGACGGTGCCGGAAATGAACGCCCTGCTGCGCGACATGGAGATCACCGAGCGATCCGGCCAGTGCAACCACGGCCGGCCGACCTGGGCCCGTTTTTCGCTGGCGGAGATCGACCGCTGGTTCCTGCGCGGACGTTGAGGGGAGCATCGATGGCGTATCGGGGAATGGGCGGCCTGCTGGCTGTCTTGTTGCTGGCAGCCTGCAGCCCGGCGCCGCCGCCGGCGCCGGCGGTGGTGGAAGATCCGGCATACGCCGCCGCGCAGCAGCAATGGCGCGTGGCGCGTTATCAGGACCTGACACGGCCTGATGGCTGGACGGCGCTGGTCGGTCTGCACTGGCTGCAGAACAGCTCGCACTTCGTTGGCAGCGGTGCCACCAATGGCATCCGCCTGGCAGTGGGGCCGGACAAGCTCGGCCTGCTGCGGCGCGAGGGCCGGCAATGGTGGTTCACGCCGGAAGCCGGGGCGGAGCTCACTCACAATGGCCAGCCGGTGAAGGGGCGCATCCGCATGGA
Source organism: Stenotrophomonas sp. STEN225 (assembly GCF_056756445.1). NCBI lineage: Bacteria > Pseudomonadati > Pseudomonadota > Gammaproteobacteria > Lysobacterales > Lysobacteraceae > Stenotrophomonas > Stenotrophomonas sp. STEN225. The sequence goes on from NZ_JBRRBV010000001.1 coordinate 218,660, forward strand.
TACCGACAAGGATCCGCAGCCTACCCTGCTTGCCTTCGACGGTGGCAAGGGCCAGCTCAGCCTGATCCGGCGTGGTCCGCGCGATGCGCTGAGGGTCAAGCATGCCGACGCGCCTGCACGCCGGGATTTCGCCGGCCTGCAGTACTGGCCGGGAGGTCCCGACTGGCAGGTGCAGGCGCGCTTCGTTGCGCACGCACCGGGCAAGACCTTGCCGATCGTCGACATCACCGGACTGACCACCGACATGCCCAATGCCGGTGCCGTCGAGTTCGAGCGTGATGGCCGGACCTGGCGGCTGGAGGCGATCGGTGCCCCCGGCGAGCCCCTGTTCCTGATTTTCGCGGACCGCACCAGCGGCCGCGGCAGCTATCCCGCTGGCCGCTATCTGGATACCGGCGCCCCCGGCGCCGATGGCCGCGTGCTCATCGATTTCAACCACGCCTACAACCCGCCCTGCGCGTTCACGCCCTACGCGACCTGTCCGTTGGCACCGCCGGAGAACCGGCTGGACCTTCGCGTGGACGCGGGCGAAAAGGCCTACCACCTGCCTGAAGGAGAAGGCTGACATGCTGATCAGACACCTGTTACACGCCGCCCTGTTGCTGCTGGCCTGCGCGGTGGCGCCACTGGCGCAGGCCCGCAATGCGCCGGCCGCTGAAGGTGCGTCGGTCAAGCCGCCGGTACCGCTGCTGTGGAAGGTCACCGGCCCCGGCGATTCACGGCTGTATCTGCTGGGCTCGTTCCATCTGTTGAAGCCGCAGGACTATCCGCTGTCGGCCGACGTGGAGCAGGCCTTCGGGGCCTCGCAGCGCGTGTTGTTCGAACTCTCACCGGAAGACATGCAGTCGCCGCAGCTGGCCAGCCGCATGGTGCAGGCCGCCGTGCGCACCGACGGCAGCGAACTGAAGCGTGATCTCGATGCAGCGACCTGGCAGAAGCTGCAGGCCTTCGCCACCGCGAACAAGCTGCCGCTGGCGCAGATGCAGGGCATGAAACCCTGGTTTGTCGGTCTGAGCATTTCAGTGGGGCAGATGCAGAAGATGGGCCTGGACCCGGCCCTCGGTCTGGACCGTCACTTCATGGAGCGCGCACAGGCGACCGGGCGCAGCACCGGTGGTCTGGAGGACATCGATACGCAGATCGGCATGCTTGATGGGATGTCGGTGCAGGAGCAGCGGCAGATGCTGTCCGAAGCCCTCGATCAGGCCGACAAGGGTGATGAACAGGCGCGCATGCTGCACGACGCATGGCGCCGCGGTGACGAGCGCCTGCTGTGGACGAAAATGGCTGCCGAGATGCGCCAGCAGTATCCGCAGCTGTATCAGCGCATCAATACCGGCCGCAATGATGCCTGGGTGCCGAAGCTGGTGCCCTATCTGCAGGCGGGGCAGGGTGGCACGCTGGTGGTGGTTGGCACGCTGCATCTGCTCGGCAGCGATGGCGTGGTCGAGAAGCTCAGGGCGAAGGGCTACAAGGTCGAGCGCGTCTGCACGGCGTGCAAGGCGAAGCGCTGACGTCTGCCTGCGGATGACCCGCAGACGAAAACGGCGCGCCAGTGGCGCGCCGTTTTCATGTCAGTCCCTGCCGTGGCTCAGCGGCGGGTCTTGCCGCCGGTGCCGGTGCCCGGTTCGTTCGGCTTGCTGCCGGTTCCGGTTCCCGGGCCGGTTCCGCCGGGGCGGGGGCCGCCGAAGCCGGTGCCCATGCTGCGCTGAAATTCCTGCCACAGCTCCAGGTTGCGTTCGGTCAGCTGGTTCATCATCGCCCACGGCGTCTGGCCCAGCAGGTTGCCCATCTGCTGGCGGAACTGCTGCTGCTGGTCCAGGAACACCTGCATGCTGCGTTCCAGGTAGTTGCCCATGAATCCCTGCAGGGAGTCGCCGTAGAAGCGGATCAGCTGGCTCAGCAACTGGGTGGAGAGCATCGGCTCGCCGTCCTGCTCCTGGTCGGCGATGATCTGCAGCAGGACCGAACGGGTAAGGTCGTCACCGCTCTTGGCGTCGCGGACCTCGAAGTCTTCACCGTCCAGTATCAGCTGGCGGACGTCCTCGATGGTGATATAGCTGGAAATCTCGGTGTCGTAGAGACGGCGGTTCGGATACTTCTTGATGATGCGGGTCGCAGCCATGAAGCGGTCACTCGTCACAGTAGACGCGCAGCATGGCGCAGTGCAGCAGCCGTTGCAACCGCCCCAGCCCCCGCCAGGCTTGGCTTTCACGGCGGATCATGTTGCGCAACAAGGGTTTGCGTGCTGCGCAGCATGACCGCAGGCAGGTGCGGTCCGGCACACGACCGGCCGCGCCCGCGCGGATCACCAGCCCATGTGGTGGCCGCCGTTGATGTCCAGGTTGCTGCCGGTGATCCACGAGGCCTCCTCGGCCACCAGGAAGGACACGCCGTAGGCGATCTCCTCCGGCTTGCCCAGGCGCCCGGTCGGAATGTCGGCGATGATCTTGGCCCGCACTTCCTCCGGCACGGCCATGACCATGTCCGTGGCGACATAGCCCGGCGAAATGGTGTTGACGGTGATGCCGAAGCCCGCGTTCTCGCGCGCCAGTGAGATGGTGAAGCCGTGCATGCCGGCCTTGGCGGCGGCGTAGTTGGCCTGGCCATACTGGCCCTTCAGACCGTTGATCGAGCTGATCTGGATGACCCGGCCCCAGCCGCGGCGACGCATGCCTTCGATGACCGGGCGGGTGACGTTGAACACCGAATTGAGGTTGGTGTTGATCACGTCATGCCACTGGTCCGCACGCATCCGGTGAAAGGTCGTATCGCGGGTGATGCCGGCGTTGTTGACCAGGATCTCGACCGGGCCCAGTTCGTTTTCGACGGCGCGCACCATCGCTTCGGCACTGTCCGGATCGGACACGTCGCCGGCGAAGATGGACACGCTGTAGCCGCGTTCGGTCATCGCCTGCTGCCAGGCGCGGGCCTTGGTTTCATCGCGATAGTTGGTGGCGACCCGGTGGCCCTGGTCGGCCAGGCGTTGGCAGATGGCGGTACCGATGCCGCCGGTTCCGCCGGTGACCAGTGCGACGCGAGATGTCATGGAATGCAGTCCGGGTTTCAGGTGGGGGAAGGGGGATTCTGCAACATCGGCGCGGAAAGTGCGCCCGTCGGCAACAGGATGTCCGTGCGTGGCAGGCGGGCCGGATCGAATGCCTGCCGGGCCGCCGCGAGCAGGTCGTGCAGATCGTCGTGACCCTCGAGTGCGGCGGGCGACTGGCCGAGCAGGCCCCACAACTGACGCAGCACCGGCACCGGGCGGGCGCTGTCGACCGGCAGCGCGGCCAGCGACTTGGACAGCTTGTGCCCGGGCGCGTCCAGCAGCAGGGGCAGGTGCCAGTATCGCGGCACTGCCAGTCCGAGTGCCTGCTGCAGCAGGATCTGCCGCGCGGTGGAGTCGAGCAGGTCGGCGCCGCGCACCACGTCGGTGACGCCCTGCGCGGCATCGTCGACCACCACCGCCAGCTGGTAGGCCCAGCACCCGTCGGCGCGGCGCAGCACGAAATCACCCACCTCGGCGTGGACGTCCTGCACCTGACGGCCGCGCAGGCCGTCGTCGAACTGCACCACGCTGCCGGCCGGTACGCGGAAGCGGACGGCAGGGTCCGGTCGGGGCTGCCGCGCGACGCAGCGATGGTGGATGCCCCCCCGGGCTGCCAGTTCGCTGCGGCTGCAGTGGCAGATGAAGGCCAGCCCGCTGGCCAGCAGCCTGTCCAGAGCCTGCTGGTAAGCATCGCCACGTTCGCTCTGCCACAGCACCGGACCATCGTGGGCCAGGCCGAATGCCGCCAGTGCCTGCAACTGCGCGTGCGCAGCCCCGGGCACGGTGCGTGGGGGATCGATGTCCTCGATGCGCAGCCGCCACAGGCCATGGTGATGGCGTGCGAGCAGCCAGCTGCCGAATGCAGCCAGCAGGGAGCCGGGGTGCAGCAGGCCGGTAGGCGAGGGCGCGAAGCGGCCGCAGGAAAGGGGGGAGGTCATGCTGGCTGAATCGTCGGTCAGGTTGGTGCTTGAATTCAAGCTGACCGCACCGCAAATTGACGGATATCGACCCCTTCCGAGCCGGAATTTCCCATGTTTACCCGCATCGCACTCTTTCTAGCCACCAACTTTGCAGTGCTGATCCTGGCCGGCATCGTGATGTCGCTGCTGGGGGTCAATCCGAACCAGATGAGCGGCCTGCTGGTGATGGCTGCGATTTTCGGCTTCGGCGGTTCCTTCATCTCGCTGCTGTTGTCCAAGTGGATGGCCAAGCGCTCCACCGGCGCGGTGGTGATCACCGAGCCACGCAACCAGACCGAGCGCTGGCTGCTGGCCACCGTCGAGCGCCAGGCCAAGGCGGCCGGCATCGGCATGCCCGAAGTGGCGGTCTACGATGGCCCGGAGATCAACGCATTCGCCACCGGCGCCAACCGCAACAACGCGCTGGTGGCGGTGTCCACCGGTCTGCTGCAGAACATGAGCGAAGATGAGGCCGAAGCCGTACTGGGCCACGAGATCGCCCACGTGGCGAATGGAGACATGATCACCATGGCGCTGCTGCAGGGTGTGCTGAACACCTTCGTGATCGTGCTGGCGCGCGTGGTCGGCGGCGTCATCGACAGCGCGCTGTCGGGCAACCGCGAAGGCGGCGGCCGCGGGTTCGCCTACTACATCATCGTGTTCGTGCTGGAGATGGTGTTCGGCCTGTTCGCGACCATGATCTCGATGTGGTTCTCGCGCCATCGTGAGTTCCGCGCCGATGCCGGTGGTGCCTCGCTGGCAGGTCGTCAGAAGATGATCGCCGCGCTGGAGCGCCTGCAGCTCAACCACGGCCAGAGCACGCTGCCGACTCAGATCGCCGCCTTCGGCATCGCCGGTTCGACCGCGAAGAAGCTGTTCATGAGCCATCCGCCGCTGGAAGAGCGCATCGCCGCGCTGCGGGCCTCGACGGTGGTGTAAGCCTCCGGTTGCAACGCACTGCTACAGGAACGCCCGGCCCCGTGCCGGGCGTTTCTGTTTGCGCGTCGGCAGCATCGACGCGTGCCTGCAGGATCGTTTCCGCGACTGCGGAGGGGTGTCACTTTCAAGGTCGAAGGCGAAGCGGCCGCTTCGCTCGCCGGGCATGGCCCGGCGCTACCCGTCATCGTCGTGCAGCTGTGGTTCTTGACCTTGGGTCCGCCTTGAGCGAGCCGAGCACCGCAGGTCCGGCGAGGGCGAAGAGGTGCGGGTGTCTGAGCGCAGCGAGTTCCCGCACCGTCCCTCGACGGACCGAGGAGCGCAGGGAACCGGCGTGCACAGCACGTCGGCTCGCGTCCTGGCGGCGTGTTTCTTTCTTTGCACGAGCTAAGAAAGTGACAAGCACGATCACTGCGGATACGAAAACGGCACCTTCACAGGTGCCGTCTCCATGAACCGCTTTACAGGGAAGCTCAGAACTTCGCGTCGAACTCGGCCGCATAGCCCGTGTTGACCAGCACCTTCTGCAGCGACTCGGACACCTTCAGGTTGCCCGCCACCACCTGCTGGGTTTCCGGACCGCGGTTGTCCATGCGTGCAAGCGGTGCTCCCTTGAAATCGCACACCTTGCCACCGGCCTCACGCACCAGCAGCACGCCGGCCGCGATGTCCCAGGCCTTGACCCCGGCCTCGAAGTAGGCGTCGGCGCGACCGCAGGCGACATAGGCCAGGTCCAGCGCAGCGGAACCGGTACGGCGGATGTCCTCGGCCTGCACCAGCAGAGCATCGACCGCCTTCAACTGGGCGCCGGCACGGGCGCGCTCGCGCGGAGCGAAGCCGGTCTGGATCATGGTGCCGCCCAGGTCCTTGCGATCCGCCACGCGGATGCGACGGTCGTTCAGCACGGCGCCCGCGCCACGGCTGGCGGTGAACAGCTCGTTGCGCAGCGGATCGAAGATGACCGCGTCGGTCGGCTCGCCGTTCTCGACCAGGGCGATCGATACACAGTAGTGGGGCACGCCGCGCAGGTAGTTGCTGGTGCCGTCCAGCGGATCGATGACCCACATGTGGCGATGTTCGCCCTGCACGCCGCCTTCCTCGCCAAACACGCCGTACTCGGGATACGCGCGCTTGAGCTCCTTGACGATGACCTTTTCCGCGTCCGCATCGACTTCGCTGGCGTAGTCCATCCGCCCCTTCTGCACCACGTTCAGTGCCTCGAGCTTGTTGATGTTGCGCAACAGGACGTTGCCGGCGAGGCGGGCGGCCTTGACCATGACGGTGACGGCGGGTTTCTGCATGGCGTGGGCTCCCGGAAAGGCAGAAGGGTAGGACTGGCGGGGGAAAAGAGCGGGTCCGGCGCAGTGGCCGGCCGCACAGTTTACCATTGGTCATCGTCCAGCTCGACCTTTTCCCTGTTCATGTCCCAGTTCCCCGCCGCCACCCGCCTCCGATTCGTCCTGGTCGGAACCCAGCATCCCGGCAACATGGGCGCCGCCGCCCGCGCCCTGAAGACCATGGGCCTGGCCCGCCTGGTACTGGTGGCCCCGGAAAAACCGCTGGACGAGGAGGCATTCCGCCGCTCGGCCGGCGCCGAGGACGTGCTCGGCGATGCGCCCGTGGTGGCCACCCTGGCCGAGGCCGTCGCCGACTGCCGTCTGGTATTGGGGTGTACGGCCCGCGCACGCCGGGTCCAGCTGGAGGAGTACCTGCCCGCCGACGCAGCGGCCCGTGCGGTCGCCAAGGCCGGTGAGGGTGCCGAGGTGGCGCTGGTGTTTGGCCGGGAACGGACCGGCCTGACCAACGAGGAGCTGCAGCTGTGCCACGCGGCGGTGCACATTCCGTCCGATCCGGCGTTCAGTTCGCTCAACCTCGCCGCCGCCGTGCAGGTGTTGGCCTACGAGGTGCGCATGCAGCTGCTCGGCGCCCAGCCTGCCGTTGGCGCCGAACCGGGCTTTCGTGAGCAGGTGGCCAGCCACGAACAGATGGAGAGCTTCTTCGCCCAGCTTGGCGACACCCTGGACGAGATCGATTTCCACAAGGGCCGTGCGCCGGAGTCGGCGATGCGCAAGCTGCGCCGCCTGTTCCTGCGCAGCGAGCCGAGCGAGCAGGAAGTGCGGTTGCTGCGCGGCATCCTGGCCGATGCCCAGCGCATGGCGCGTCTGGCCAAGCCGGGCAGTCACAACGGCTGACGACGTTCTCATTTTTTCGGGTAGTCTGTCCGGATACCCAGGGGGGGATGAAACCGGTGTCGGGTCTGCGAACGGCAATGCAGGGGGCGCTGCTGAGCCTGGCCATGGTCCTGCTGGCCGGAACGGTGCGCGCTGCGCCGGATCCGGTGCTGGTGCTGGGCCGGATCAGCGACGATCCCAAGGCCCATTACCAGCAGCTGCAGCCGCTGCTGGACTACGTGGTGGCACGCATGCACGACGTCGGCATCCAGGAGGGGAGGATACTGATGGCGCGTGATCCGCAGCAGATGGCCAGCTATCTGCGGCGGGGGCAGGTCGACTGGGTCACGGAAACCGCCGGAACCGCAGTGGCGCTGGGTCAGCGCAGCGGTGCGCGGCCGTTGCTGCTGACCGAGCGCAATGGCGTGCGTGAGTACCAGACCGTATTCTTCGTGCGCCGCGACAGCCCGTTCCAGCGGCTGGAGGACCTGCGGGGCCACCGCCTTGCGCTGCAGAACACCGCATCCACCAGCGCCTACCTGGTGCCGGTGATGACGTTGCTGGGCCACGGGTTGTCCCCACAGATCCTCGCGGGTACGTGGGACGCTCCGGGCACGGACAGCGTCGGCTATGTGTTCGCCCGCAGCGAGCTGAACATCGCCACCTACGTGCACAAGGGCGTGGCCGATGGGGGTGCGGTGAGCAGCGTGGACTGGAACGATGAACGGCGCATGCCGCGGGCGTTCCGGCGCGACTTCCGCGAACTGTTGCGCACGGAGCCCTATCCTCGCGCCGTGGAGGTGGTGCGCGCCGACCTGGATGCACGCGTCCGTGACCGCCTGCAGGAGGTCCTGCTGCAGGCGGCCAGTGATCCACAGGCACAGGCGGCGCTTCACCGTTTTTTTGGTACTTCCGGTTTCCACCGCGTCGACGCGCATGCGCAGCAGCGGCTGGATGAATTGAAACAAGGATTGACGCGCGTGCGGATGGAAGTGGAATGAAGTGGCTCGGCTCGGGAATGCAGGCGCGGTTCCTGCTCGCGATGGGCGGGGCGATGCTTGTGGTGGTGGCGATCCTGGCGGTGCTGCTGGGGCGGCAGGCGGCGATGCAGAGCGAGGTGCGCAACCTCAGCGGCGGCGTCATCCATGAACTGTTCGACCGCAGCGTGCGCAGCCGCGGCGAAGCGATCGCCCGTGAGCTTTCCGATGCGCTGGCCAACCCGCTGTACTACCACGATCTGGACCAGGTCGGCGCACTGGTGCGCAGCACGTCGCGGCAGCCCGTGGTGCGCTATGTGCTGGTGTTCGACGAACGTGGCCGGCTGGTGCACGACGGTTCGGTGGAGGTCGCCGCCTTCGGTCAGCCCATGGGAGATCCCCTTGCGCCGGGCGCGATCGCCGCGCGGACGCTGGTGGTGCAGCAGTCGCCAAAGGTGCTCGACAACACGATGCCGATCATGGTCGGCAACCAGCGCATCGGCGGCGTCCGCGTCGGCATGGCGCTGGACGAAGTGCAGCAGCGCGAGCAGGCCGCCAACGCAACGCTGGGCGAGCGCCTGCAGCAGGTCGGCAGCCGTCATCTGGGCTGGCTGCTGCTGATGCTCGGCCTGCTGGTGGTGATCGGCGTGGCGGTGATCTTCTACGTGCAGCGCACCCTGGTCGCGCCGATCCGCGACCTGGCGGTGGCGGCCCGTCGCATCGAAGCCGGCGACTACCAGGCGCCGCTGCTGGAGAATACCCGCGACGACGAGGTCGGCGAGCTGGTGCGGGGATTCGCCCGCATGCGTGATGCCATCGCCCGCCACGACCGCGAGGTACGGCACATGGCCTACACCGACGCACTGACCGGCCTGACCAACCGCTTGGCGTTCCGCGAAGCTCTGGACCACCGGCTGATGGCCGCGCGTGCGTCCAAGCAGCGGTTGGGCCTGTTGTTTGCGGACATCGACGATTTCAAGCGGGTCAACGATACCCTCGGGCATGAAGCGGGCGACGAAGCACTGCTGCAGTTTGCCCAGCGGATCGGCCGCGCCGTCGCCGAGGCCGGGGGCGATGAGGCGCTGCTGGCCCGTTTTGGCGGCGACGAGTTCGTGATCCTGGTCGGCGACGGCGATGTCGCTGCCAATGCGCGGCTGCTGGCCGAGGTGCTGGTGCGCGAACTGGGCAAGCCGCTGGTGGTGCAGGGCAGGGAGCTGTTCCTGGGCACCTCCATCGGCGTGACTCTGTTCCCGGACGATGCCGCAGACGCGACCACACTGCTGAAGAACGGCGACATCGCCATGTACCAGGCGAAGATGGCCGGCAAGAATTGCTACCGGTATTACAGCCGGGCGATGGACCATGCTGTCGAGCGCCGCGTGCACATGGAACAGGAACTGCGCGGCGCCTGGGAGCGCGGCGAGCTGCGCCTGGCCTACCAGCCGATCTTCCGCACCCGCGACCGGCGGATGGTCGGCGTCGAGGTGCTGCTGCGCTGGCAGCACCCCACTCTGGGCACGATCCCGCCGTCGGTGTTCATCGAAGTGGCCGAGCAGAGCGGGCTGATCGAGGTGATCGGGCCGAAGGTGCTGCGCGCGGCCTGCATGGAAGCGTCGCAGTGGCCGCGCAGTGCGGGCGGCGATGATCTGTTCGTGTCGGTGAACGTGTCGCCCCGGCAGCTGCGTGGCGGCGAGCTGCCGTCACTGGTCGCACAGTGCCTGCATGAGTCGGGGCTGCCGGCTTCGCGCCTGCATCTGGAACTGACCGAGACCGCCGTGATCGGTGATGAGATGGTGGCCGCGCAGTTGCTGGACAAGCTGCATCGCACCGGCGTCAAGGTGTGGCTGGACGACTTCGGCACCGGCTTCTCGGGCTTGAGCCACCTGCGCCAGGTGCCCGTGGACGGCGTGAAGATCGACAAGAGTTTCATTGCCGACATGCAGCGTGATCCGGACGACCTGGCGCTGACCACGGCGATCATCGCCATGGCCCACGCGCTGGGCATCACGGTGGTTGCCGAGGGCATCGAGCAGCAGGCGCAATTCGAGCTGCTGGCCCAGCGCGGCTGCGATCTTGGCCAGGGCTACTGGCTGAGCCACCCGGTCACCGCGACCGAAGTGGTGCGGATGATCGAGTCCGGCGTCTGAATCCTGGTCCAGGGGGCAGCTCCCTCTCCGCAGGAAACGGCTCTGACCCGGGCGGGATCGTTACAGCGGGCGCTTGCTCGGGTCGCCGGGCAGTTCCCGCACCAGCTTGGGAACCAGGTAGCCGGACAGGCGCGCGGTCAGGCCGGCAATCAGCTCCCTGGCGCGGGTGTCATCCACCTCGAAGTGGGCCACGCCCTCGACCCGGTCCAGCTGGTGCAGGTAATAGGGCAGCACGCCGGCGGCAAAGCTGCGTTCGCTCAGTTCCTGCAGCGCCTGCACGCTGTCGTTGACGCCACGCAGCAGCACTGCCTGGTTCAGGAGCTGGGCGCCGGTGCCACGCAGGCGCGCCATTGCCGCGTCCACACTGGCATCGAACTCATTGCGATGGTTGGCATGGACCACGATCGCCAGCGGCCACGGCAGGCTGCCCAGCCAGGCCAGCAGCTCGTCGTCGACCCGTTCCGGCAGCACGATCGGCAGCCGGGTGTGGATGCGCAGGCGACGGATGTGCGGAATCCGCCGCAGCGCGTCGGTCAGTTCGACCAGCTTGTGGGTGGCCAGCGACAGCGGATCCCCCCCGGACAGGATCACTTCGTCGATATCCGGATCGGCGGCGATGGCGTCCACCGCTTCCCACCAGCCGCCCTTGGCGGCATTCTCAGCGGCGTAGTCGAAGTGCCGGCGGAAACAGTAGCGGCAATTGATTGCACAGCTGCCGGTGGCGATCAGCAGCGCCCGGCCCCGGTACTTCTGGATGACCCCGGTCGCCTTCCTGGCCGCACCATCGCCCACCGCGTCGAAGCTGAACCCGGGAACGACCTGCATCTCGTCATTGACCGGCAGCACCTGGCGCAGCAGCGGGTCGGCCGCATCGCCCTTGCGCATGCGGGCCACGAACCCGTCCGGTACGCGCAGCGCGAACTGGGCCATGGCCGCCTCGGACACGCCCAGTGCGACCGGATCCAGCTCCAGCCGCGCCAGCAGTGCGTGCGGGTCGCGCAGCGCCTGGCGCCAGAGTTCCTGCCAGCGTGCGGGTGCACCCGGCGACGACGGGCGGGGAAAGGCGGAAAGCTGCATGGAGAGGGGGCCTGCGGTTATCATGGGGGCAGAAAAACAGTCGCCCACCGGCATCCGGTGGGCTTTCCATTCTACCGGCTCGCCGCACCCGCGGCGGTTTTGCCATTTGAGGAGCTTGAGCATGGCCACTGTGGGCATGAATGACGTCAAGAACGGGATGAAGATCCTGGTCAACAATGAACCGGCGGTCATCACCGATACCGAATACGTCAAGCCGGGCAAGGGCCAGGCGTTCACCCGCGTCAAGTACCGCTTCATCCGTTCGGGCCGCGTGGTCGAACTGACCATGAAGGCGACCGACGACCTGGAAGTGGCCGACGTGGTCGACACCGACATGAACTACATGTACAGCGATGGCGAGTACTGGCACTTCATGGATCCGGAGACCTTCGAGCAGGTCCAGGCCGACAAGGCCGGCATGGGCGGCGCCGAAAAGTGGCTGAAGGGCGAGGAAGCCTGCATCGTGACCCTGTTCAACGGTGCGCCGATCTTCGTGCAGCCGCCGAACTTCGTCGAGCTGAAGATCACCGAAACCGATCCGGGCGTCCGCGGTGACACCTCCGGCGGTGGCGGCAAGCCGGCCACGCTGGAAACCGGTGCCGTGGTCCGCGTGCCGCTGTTCGTCAACCAGGATGAAGTCATCCGGGTCGACACCCGTTCGGGCGAGTACTCCTCGCGCGTGAAGTAATCCGGCGCAGCCGGATGACCTGTGAGCCGGGCCCAGGCCCGGCTTTCCGGGCATCGCCCGGAACCCGTTGCCGGCGTCCACGGCGCCGCAACGGACAGCCGCCGGGCATGGCCCGGCGCTACCGCCTCCCGTGAGGTTCTCCCCCCAGCCAAGTGAGCCTGCATGAGCGACAGCCCGCACCTCCCCGAAGCCTGCGACCTGCTCATCGAAGCCGGCTACGTCGTTCCGATCGAACCGCATGCCGTGGTGCTGGAAGACCATGCCGTAGCCGTGCGTGGCGGCGAGATCGTGGCCGTGCTGCCGCGTGCCGAAGCGCGGGCGCGCTTCCGTGCCGCGCAGGTGGTCAGCCGTCCGGACGCCGCGCTGATGCCGGGCCTGGTCAACGCGCACACGCACAACCCGATGACCCTGCTGCGCGGCGTTGCGGATGACCTGCCGCTGATGACCTGGCTGCAGGAGCACATCTGGCCGGTGGAAGCGGCGGTGATCGGCCCCGAGTTCGTCGCCGACGGTACCACGCTGGCGATTGCCGAGATGCTGCGCGGCGGCACCACCTGCGCCAACGAGAACTACTTCTTCGGCGACGTGCAGGCGGCGGTCTACAAGAAGCATGGTTTCCGCGCGCTGGTGGGGGCGGTCATCATCGATTTCCCGACCGCCTGGGCGAAGAGCGACGACGAGTACTTCGCCAAGGCCGGGGAACTGCACGACCAGTGGCGCAACGACAGTCTGATCGGCGTCGCGTTCGCACCACATGCGCCCTACACGGTCAGCGATGCCAATTTCGAGCGGGTGCGGATGCTGTCCGACCAGCTCGACATGCAGGTGCACCTGCATACCCATGAGACCGCGCAGGAAGTCAGCGATTCGATCAGGCTGCATGGCCAGCGTCCGCTGGCGCGACTCGATCGCCTCGGCCTGGTCAATGACCGGTTGATCGCGGTGCACATGACCCAACTGACCGACGCGGAGATCCACCTGTGCGCCGAGCGTGGCGTCAGCGTGGTGCACTGCCCGGAATCGAACCTGAAACTGGCCTCCGGCTTCTGCCCCGCCTGCGCCCTGCAGCGCGCAGGCGTGAACCTGGCCATCGGTACCGATGGCTGTGCCAGCAACAACGACCTGGACATGTTCAGCGAGAACCGCACCGCGGCGATCCTGGCCAAGGCTGTCGCCAACGACGCCACTGCGCTGGACGCGGCCACCACGTTGCGCGCTTCCACGCTCGGTGGTGCCCGTGCGCTGGGCTTCGGCGAGCGGATCGGCTCGATCGAGGTGGGCAAGCAGGCCGATCTGGTCTGCGTGGACCTGTCCGCGCTGGAAACCCAGCCGCTGCACAACGTGCTTTCGCAACTGGTGTACGCCACCGGCCGGCAGCAGGTGAGCGACGTCTGGATTGCCGGCAAGCCCAAGCTGGTGCAGCGCGAGCTGGTCGGCATGGACCTGCCGGGCATCATCGCCAACGCGCGCCAGTGGCGCGAGCGCATCCGCCATATCCGCGCCTGAACCCTGGCGCTGCAAGGATTCCCCATGACTGTCCCCCATGCTTCCTCCAATTTCGATCAGGCCGAGCTGGACAAGTTCGCCGCACTGGCCAACCGCTGGTGGGACGCCGATGGTCCGCAGAAGCCGCTGCATGCGCTGAACCCGGTGCGCCTGAAGTACGTGGCCGACCGCGTGCCGCTGCGCGGCGCACGCGTGCTCGACATCGGCTGCGGTGGCGGCCTGCTGAGCGAAGCACTGGCCCAGGCCGGCGCCGATGTCACCGCCATCGATCTGGCCCCGGAGCTGGTCAAGGTCGCGCGGCTGCACGCACTGGAAAGTGGTGCCAAGGTCGACTACCGGGTGCAGGCCGCCGAGGACCTGGCCGCTGAACAGCCGGGCAGCTTCGATGTGGTGACCTGCATGGAGATGCTCGAGCACGTGCCGGACCCCGGCGCGGTCATCGAGGCCTGCAGGCGGCTGCTGAAGCCGGGGGGGCACCTGTTCCTGTCGACCATCAACCGCACGGCCGCCGCATTCGCGGTGGCCATTGTCGGTGCCGAATACGTGGCGCGCCTGTTGCCGAAGGGCACCCACCACTACCAGGAATTCATCAGGCCGGCCGAACTGGCACGCTGGTTGCGCGAGGCTGATCTGCAGCTGGCCGATGTCAGCGGCATGGCATACGAGCCGTGGCGCAACCGTGCCCGCCTCAGCACCCGCACCGACATCAACTACCTGGCCTACGCGGTCAAGCCGGCATGACCGCCACGCACTTCCCGCGCGCGGTGCTGTTCGACCTGGACGGCACCCTGCTGGACAGTGCGCCGGACTTCGTTGCCACCTGCGACGCCATGCTGGCCGAGCGTGGACGCGCGCCGATCGATCTGGCGCAGCTGCGCCCGGTGGTGTCCAAGGGCTCGCGGGCGATGATCGCGGCGGCCTTCCCGGACCTGGATGCGCATGCGCGCGACGCGCTGATCCCGGAGTTCCTGCAGCGCTATGAAGCGTTGATCGGCCAGCACGCGGTGCTGTTCGATGGCGTCGCCGGCATGCTCGCCGCGCTCGATGCTGCTGGAACGATATGGGGCATCGTTACCAACAAGCCCGAGTACCTGGCGCGGTTGATCCTGCCGCAGCACGGTTGGCAGCAGCGCTGCGCCGTGCTGGTCGGCGGCGACAGCCTGGCCGAGCGCAAGCCGCACCCGCTGCCTCTCCTGCACGCTGCGCAGGCGATCGGTGTCGCGGCAAGCGACTGCGTGTATGTCGGCGACGACGAGCGCGACATCATCGCGGCGCGCGCCGCGGCCATGCCATCCGTGGCAGCGCTGTGGGGCTACCGCCTGCACAGCGACGACCCGTTGGCCTGGCAGGCCGATGTACTGGTCGAGAACGCTGCACTTCTGCAACTGGCCAGCCTGTGGCCAACCCGGCCGGCACGCCCGGCCCACCCGTAAGGACGATCGTAGTGAGCAGCACCGCGCTGGAAAGCTTCCTCGACAAATGGCGCAGCCGTTGGCCGGAATGGTCGGTGGCCGCGCCGTTCGTGGCCGAATCGCACCGTGAGTTGGCCGTAGCGTGGTTCGCGCTGCTGCAGGAATTCGACGACATGCTCAATACCAGCGGCGATCCGTTGCCGGCCGATGCCAAGCTGGCATGGTGGGGCGAGGAGCTGCGCAGCTGGGAAGGACAGCGTTCGCGCCATCCGTTGGGTCGTGTGCTGGAACCGGTGCGTGCGCCGTGGGCGCGGTTGGCGGAAACGCTGCCGGATCTGGTGGAGGCACGCACCGTCGCGCCGGATGCGGCCAGTGCCGAAGCCGCGCTGGCCCGCTACGCTGAAGCGGTCGCGGCCGTGGAAGTGGTGTTGTTCGATGACAGGCCGCGGACCGGTGCGGGCCGGGCCGTGCAGTTGCAGACGCTGGCCCAGCGCCTGCAGGACGCAGGCGTGGCCGGCGTGCCGCGCAGCCTGCTGGACGAGGACACCCGCTCCGCCGCGCAGCGCTGGGCGCAGCACCTGTTGAAGGGGTGGGGCACGCGCGTGCCAGGCCCGCGCCCGCGCCGCGTGTGGTCCAGCCTGGCCCGTGCACGCCTGACGGCCCAGGCGGCCGGCAAGCCGATCGAGGCGACCCCGCTGCGCACCCTGCTGCGGGTGTGGTGGGCCGCACGCGGCTGATTCCGTTGCCGCTGCGCTCGCGGGGCATGGCCCGGCGCTACCGGGTTGCAGGTTGTTGATTCCGTTGCCGCTGCGCTCGCCGGGCGTGGCCCGGCGCTACCGGGTCGCGTGTCGCTGATTCCGTCGCCGCTGCGCTCGCCGGGCATGGCCCGGCGCTACCGTTTGGTGGCTCTGGTAGCGCCGGGCCATGCCCGGCGAGGGTGCACGCGGGTTACTTCCGCTCCAGCACCAGTAGCGGATCGATGCGGGTGTCGAACCAGTTCATGCCCCAGTGCAGGTGTGGGCCGGTGGCACGGCCGGTGGCGCCGACTGCGGCGATCACCTGGCCTTGTTCCACACGGTCGCCAACTTTTACGTCGATGCGCGACAGATGCAGGAAGTTCGAGCTGACGCCGTAGCCGTGGTCGATCAGCAGCGTGCCACCGGTCAGGTACAGGTCGGGGCCGGCAAAGGTGACCACCCCGGCGGCGGGTGCCTTCACCGGCGTGCCGGTCGGTACCGCGATGTCCATGCCGGAATGGCCGGCACCGGGCTGGCCGTTGTAGACGCGGGCATTGCCGAAGCGGCCGCTGATGCGGCCCTGCACCGGCCAGATGAAGGTCTGGGTGAAGTCGGTGCGGTCATCGTCGCGGGCACGCGCGGCGGTTACCTGTGCCTGCTCGCGCTTGATCCGTTCGGCAATGGCGGTCGGAGGATTGACCGTCTTCGGCGGTACACCGTTGACCCGTTCGGTCGGCCAGTCGCGCGGCGTCACCGAGATGGTGGCCGTTTCGCTGCCGCCGTCCGGGCGCTGCACCTGCACGCGCAGCGGCCCCTTTTCATCGCGGCCGATACCGAACACCACGCTGCCGTAACCGCTCACGCGCAGCGAGCGGCCGGCATACTGCACCCGGCTGCCGGCGGGAACCTTGCCGATCACCAGCGCGCCTTGCGACGCACTGGCAGGAAACACCACGCGGCTGTCGATCAGGCTGCCGATGCCATCCTGGGCCTGTGCCGCAGATACGGCCCAGAGGGGGGCGGCAACCAGCACCCCCAGCATGAGGAACCCACGCATCAGCGGTCGTAGGTCAAGCGCTGGCCGGCCGGCTCGCCCACCAGCATGCTGCCGTCCCACACCCGCTGGCCGTTGACCCAGGTGGAGGCGATGCGCGACCGGAAGGTCGTGCCTTCAAACGGCGACCAGCCGCACTTGGAGAGCACGTCCTCGCGCTTGACCGTGAACGGCACGTCTTCCACCAGCACGAGATCGGCGAAATAGCCTTCGCGCAGGAAGCCGCGCTGCTCCACGTCGAACAGCTGGGCCGGGGCATGCGCGAATTTCTGCACCACCTGCTCACGGGTCAGTTTGCCCTCGTGCACGCGCTCCAGTGCGGCCACCAGCGCGTACTGCACCAGCGGCAGGCCAGACGGCGCCTGCGCATAGGGCTTCTGCTTCTCCTCCCAGGTGTGCGGGGCATGGTCGGTGGCCAGCACGTCCAGCACGTCGTCGGCCAGCGCGGCGGTGATCGCCTCGCGGTCGGCCACGTCCTTGATGGCCGGATTGCACTTGATCAGGTTGCCCTTGGTGGCGTAATCCGGGCGGGCGAAGTGCAGGAAGTGCACGCAGGTTTCGGCGGTGATCTGCTTGCGGCTGCCATCGGCCCGGATCAGCGGGCCCTTCTCGAACAGTGCCAGTTCGTCGGCGGTGGAGATATGCAGGACGTGCAGGCGGGTGCCGTGCTTGCGTGCCAGCGACAGCGCCAGCCGCGTCGACTTGATGCACGCTTCGCGCGAACGGATGTCCGGGTGCATGTCCGGGGTCAGCGCGTCGCCGTATTTTTCCTGGAAGGCTTTCAGGTTGGCATCGATCATCGGCGTGTCTTCACAGTGCGTGATGATCGGGGTCGGACACTCGCGGAAGATCGCGTCCAGTGTTTCCGGGTTGTCCACCAGCATGTTGCCGGTGGACGCGCCCATGAACACTTTCACGCCCGGCGCCTTCTTCGGATCGAGCTGGCGGATGGCCTCAAGATTGTCGTTGCTGGCCCCGTGGTAGAAGCCGTAGTTGGCCCAGGCGCGGCCACGCGCCAGTTCGTACTTGGCTTCCAGGATGGTGGAGTCCAGCGTCGGCGGATTGGTGTTGGGCATGTCCATGAAGCTGGTCAGGCCACCGGCCACGGCCGCTGCCGATTCACTGGCGATATCGCCCTTGTGGGTCAGGCCCGGCTCGCGGAAGTGCACCTGGTCGTCGATCATGCCGGGCAACAGCCAGCGGCCGGCGGCGTCCACCACCTGCTCGCCCTCGCGCGGCGCCAGCCCGGTGCCGATCTGCGCGATGCGACCGTTCTCGATGCGCAGGTCGCCGTCGAAGGTGCGGCCTTCATTGACCATGCGGGCATTGGTGATGAGCGTGGAGGACATGTCAGTGTTTTCCTGTGCAACGGCATGAAGGGGTGTCGGTGCGTTCGGGCACGAGGTCGACACCGCCGGGGTGGAAGGGGTGGCAGCGGCCGAGCCGGCGCGCGGCCAGCCAGCTGCCGCGCAGCGGGCCATGCAGGGAGATGGCTTCCATCGCGTATTCAGAACAGCTGGGCACGAAACGGCAGCGTGGCCCCAGCAGGGGGCTGATGAAGCGCTTGTAGAAGCGCAGCAGGGCAATGAGCAGGCGCGAGATCACCCAGTCATCTTATGCCAGTTGGCATGAAGGCCGCATTTGTGCAGGATGGGCCGTTGGTCGCATGTCGCCGATGGCCTGCGACCGGTACCGGCACCTTCGGGTGCCGGCCAGGTTCCGTACCGCGCGAGGCGGTCCGTGTTCGTCGGACTGCCCCTTGGGGGCCTTGACTCCAGGACTGAATGGAGCGGGGCTGTCGAGGTTGCTGCTGCGGGTCGGGTAGGCTATAAAGGCCCGCTTTCCCGGGCCCCGGGGAATCCAAGGAAGAGCGTTTCGTGGCTGCTAAAAAAACTGCAAAGAAGGCCGCAAAGGCCGCCAAGAAAACCGCCAAGCCTGTTGTGAAGAAGTTGGCGGCAAAGCCCGTTGTCAAGAAGCCGGCGGCCAAGCCGGCGACCAAGGCAGCGTCCTCGCAACCGGCGGCCAGGAAGGCCACCGCGAAAAAAACGCCGGCCAAGGCAAGCAAAGCGGCCGTCAAGAAGGCCGCTGCGCCGGTCAAGGCCAAACCTGCTGCTGCCAGCAAGAAGGCGCCGGCAGTGAAAAAGGCCGCCAGCAAGGCGGTGCCGGTCAAGAAGGCTGCTGCCAAACCGGCTGCGAAGAAGCCGGCAGCCAAGCCGGCGCCGAAGGCGGCGGTGAAAAAGCCGGTTGCACCGCCAGCGGCAAAGAAGGCCGCGGCACTCAAGCCGGCGGACAAGCCTGCCGCTGTAAAGAAGGTCACCAAGAATATCGCCACGCCGGCTGCCAAGCCGGCACCGGCCCCCGTAGTGAAGTCCGCACCGAAGCCTGCCGCAACGCAGGCTCCGGCCAAGCCTGTCCCGGCCAAGACCGCGGCAGGTGCTGCAGCCAAACCGGCATCCAAGCCGGCCTCGGCCGCTGCACCTTCCGCGTCGACCGCCCCGCAATCCAAGAATCCCGTGCCCGTTTCGAAATCGCCTGCCAAAACCGCCGTGAAATCCGATCCCGCTCCGAAGACCGTGTCGCGCCCTGTCGGCAAGGTCGCCGTGGCCGTCGCCGCCCGCTCGGCCGCCCCGGCCCCGCGCAGCAAGTACAAGGTCGTCGAGTACAAGACCGACGAGGCCACCGGCCGCCCTATCCTGCCGGCCGGTTACAAGCCGTCGTCGGAAGAGGAATACATGAGCCCGCTGCAGCAGGAGTACTTCCGCCAGCGCCTGCAGAACTGGCGCGCGGACCTGGTGGAGGAGTCCAAGCAGACCATCGAGAATCTGCGCGAGGAAGTGCGTGACATCGGCGACGAGGCCGAGCGTGCGACCCGTGAGACCGAGAACTCGCTGGAGCTGCGCACCCGCGACCGCTACCGCAAGCTGATCGGCAAGATCGACAGCACGCTCAAGCGCCTGGAAGCCGGTGATTACGGCTACTGCGTGGACACGGGTGAAGAGATCGGTCTGGAGCGCCTGGAAGCCCGTCTCACGGCCGAGCGCACCATCGACGCCCAGGAGCGTTGGGAACACCTGCAGAAGCAGCAGGGCGACTGATTCCCGGTCGTTGTCTCGTCATGCAGAAAACCCGGCCTTGGCCGGGTTTTTTGTTGGGTTCACGTTGGCTGTGTAGAGCAGCGCCTTCCGGGTATCGGTGGAGCCCGCGGGTGTAAGCTCGGCCGCGGCATCCATGCCGCGGACGGTTCTGCCCGGCCCCACCCACAGGCTCTCGACGCATCCCTGCGTGCGCGGCCGATGTAGAGCCGAGCCCACGCTCGGCTCAGGCCGAAGCCGGAGGGCAAGGAATAGCAAAAGCAAAAGCAGCCAAGCATGGCTTGGCTCTACCAGGAGCGGTCATGCGTGCGCTCGCGGCTGTTGGGTCCGCCTTGTAGCGAGCCGAGCACCGCAGGGCACTGGCGCGCAGCGCCGGCTCGCGGATGGCGGCGTGTTTCTTTGGTGACTTTCTTTGCACGAGCAAAGAAAGTTACACCCCGCCGCGGTCGCGGAAGAAGCCCGCCGGGCGCGGCCCGGCGCAACCGCTGCGTGGGCGCACGGAAATGCGCAGCCGAGCATGGGCTCGGCTCTACAGGCTCACTGCAGGTCGCGAAGATTCAACTTCCGCAGCGTCGGGTTCTTCCATGCCGTGATGCCGGCCACGCTCAGCACCGCGAAGCCCCCCAGCACCACTGCCGGTACCAGGCCCAGCAGCCGTGCCATCGTGCCGGCATAGAACGCGCCCAGTTCGTTGGACGAACTGATGAAGATGCCGTTGATCGACGATACCCGCCCACGCATTTCCTCGGGCGTCGCCAGCTGCAGGATGGTCGAGCGGACCACCACCGACACGCCATCGAAGGCGCCGTAGAACAGCAGGATCAGCGCCGACAGCCAGAAGTGCTGCGACAGCCCGAAACCGATCACGCACAGCCCGAAGCCCGCGACCGCAGACAACAGCACCCGGCCAGCGTTGCGGTGCAGGGGGTGCCGGGCAAGCCACAGGCCCACGCCGATCGAGCCCAGAGCGGGCGCAGCGCGCAGGATGCCCAGCCCTTCGGGTCCATGGTGCAGGATCTCATGCAGGAAGGCGGGCAGCATTGCCACCACACCGCCCAGCAGCACCGAGAACATGTCCAGCGCCATCGCGCCGACCATGATGCGGTTGCCGACCACGAAGCGCGCACCTTCGGCGATGCTCTGGAAGATCGGTGCTGCGGGGCCGCTGTGCACCGGTTCCTCCACCTTCAGCGTGGCCAGGCAGGCCACTGCCACCAGCGCGAAGGCCGTCGCCACGCCATAGGACAGCCCCTTGCCTCCCAGGCCGACCAGTACGCCGCCCAGCGCCGGACCCACCACCATGCCGGCCTGGAACACCACGGCGCCCAGTCCCGCACCGCGTGCGAACTGCTCGCGCGCCAGCACGCGGGCGAACAATGCATTGTAGATCGGCGAAAGAAAGGCACGGACCATGCCGGTCAGTGCGATCGCCGCATAGATCGGCCATACGCCGTGGAACGGCAGCCAGCCCATGGCGACGCTGGTCAGTACCAGTGCGGTGGCGATCAGGCCGGAGCAGGCGACCATTCCCAGCTTGCGCCGCGGTAGATGGTCGACCAGATAGCCGGCGAACGGGGCCACGCAGAAGAACGGCAGCACTTCGGCCAGACCGATCAGGCCCAGCGAGAACGGATTGCGGGTAACTTCGTAGATGTGCCAGCCGACGGTGACGGCCACCACCTGGTAGGACAACATGGCGAAGATGCGGTAGGCCAGCAGCTTGGCGAAGCCCGGCCGGGCCAGCAGGCCCAGCGCCGTGTCTTCGGCCGGGGCGGTCCCGCTCACGGGTGTCCGCGCTGCAGCTGGGCCTGCGCCGTCTCGCGGATGAAGGCCAGCATCGCTGCGACGCCGTTGCTGCGGGTCGGCGAAAGATGGCGGGCCAGGCCGATGTCCTGGATGTAGCTCGGCTGCGTGTCCAGGATTTCCTGTGCCGAGCGCCCGGAATAGACACGCAGGGCCAGGAAGATCAGGCCGGAGACGATCGCCGAATCACTGATGGCGTGGAAGCGCAGCGACTGCGCATTGCCTTCCGGAACGATCCAGACCATCGACTGGCAGCCGAGCAGGCGGTGTTCTTCGGTCTTCCACTCTTCGGGGAAGGCCGGCAGCTTGCGGCCGAGGTCGATCAGGTACTGGTAGCGCTCGGACCAGTCGCCGAAGAAGCCGAATTCCTCGGCGATGGCGGCCTGGGCCTCGGCGGTGGTGGGTTCAAGCGGGAACGGGGAGTCGATCACTGCAATCTCTTGGGTGGGGGCGTGGCGGGCGCGGATCAGCCGCGCTTGCGCGACCAGCGCACGCCCTGCGGGGTGTCTTCCAGCACGATGCCTTCGGCGGCCAGCTGGTCGCGGATGGCGTCGGAGCGGGCGAAGTCACGCGCCTTCTTGGCGGCGGCGCGTTCATCGATGAGGCCCTGGATGCGCGCATCCTCGCCATCATCGTGGGCAACGGTGCCGAACCACTGCGCCGGGTCGGCCTGCAGCAGGCCCAGCGCCAGACCCGCACCGAGCAGCTCGCCTTTCAGGCGCGCCTGTTCGGCGGGCTCGATGGCGCGGCGTGCTTCGGCGGCGATGCGCGCCAGTTCGGCCAGTGCCTGCGGCGTGTTGAGGTCGTCATCCAGGGTTGCCTCGATCGTGGCCGGGATCACCGCCACGGCCGGAACCGCGGCGAGCTCGCGCAGGGTGCCGTAGAGGCGGTCCAGCGTGCGCACCGACTGTTCGATCAGCGCGTCGGACCAGTCCAGCGGCTGCCGGTAGTGGGCCGACAGCAGGGCCAGGCGCAGCGCTTCCGGCGGGTGCTGGCGCACCAGGTCGTGCACGCGTTCGATGTTGCCCAGCGACTTGCTCATCTTGGCACCGCCGAAATTGAGCATGCCGTTGTGCAGCCAGAAGCGGGCGAAGATCTTTCCGCCATGGGCGCATTCGCTCTGCGCGATTTCGTTCTCGTGGTGCGGGAACTGCAGGTCGACACCACCGGCATGGATGTCGATGGTCTCGCCCAGATGGGCGGCAGCCATCGCCGAGCATTCGATGTGCCAGCCGGGGCGGCCACGGCCCCACGGCGAGGCCCAGCCCGGCAGGTCGTCGGTGGACGGCTTCCACAGCACGAAATCGCCTGGATCGCGCTTGTACGGCGCGACATCGACGCGGGCGCCGGCCAGCATTTCTTCCGGGTCGCGGCGGGAGAGCTTGCCGTAGCCATCGAAGCTGGCAACGGCGAACAGCACGTGGCCCTCGGCGGCATAGGCATGACCGTTGGCGATGAGCTGCTCGATCATGGTGATGATCTGCGGCATGTGCGCGGTCACTTCCGGTTCGATGTCCGGCGGCACCACGCCCAGCGCGGCCATGTCCTCGCGGTAGGCGGCGGCGAAACGGTCGGTGATGGTGCTGATCGGCACCCCCTGTTCGCGCGCGGCCGTGTTGATCTTGTCATCCACGTCAGTGATGTTGCGGGCGTAGCGCAGGGCGCCGAAACGCCGCCGCAGCAGGTCGGCCAGCACGCCGAACACCACCGGACCACGGGCGTTGCCGATGTGCACGTAGTTGTAGACCGTCGGGCCGCACACATACAGGGTCGGACAGGCCGGGTCGAGCGGAATGAACGGTTCGAGCTGGCGTGTCAGGTTGTTGTGCAGGCGCAGGGTCATGGGGGTGTGGCTGGGGGACAAGCCTGCGATTTTAGAACGTGTCGGCCCCCTTTGGGGCGACCGCCTGCCACCGGTGGACCCGCGGGCCACCCAGGTGGGGTGGGCAGGAGCGGCGCGGACGGGTAATGTTCAGCCCCTTGCGCTCGTCACTGCCTACACTATTGCCGTGTCCTTGCTCCCGTCGCCAATGAAATCCACCGCGTTGCTGACCCTGGCCTGGCTGTCGGCGTTGCCGGCCGTGGCTCTGGCCCAGGAGGGGGAGCCCCGCAACCGGGTGGTGATCGTGGAGAACGTGAAGTTCGACTACGCCCAGGTGCTGAACGTCGAGCCGGTGTTCCAGACCCTGCGCGCGACCCGGACCGAGGAGCACTGCGAGCCGGTGTCGACCCGGACCCTGGCCCCGGTGAATGTCACCGGCGAGGAGCCGACGGAGGACAAGGGCCGGATCAGCCGCTTCTGGGACTCGGTGCGCTCGATGTTCAAGCGCAGCGACGAGGAGGCGGTGGACGAGACCGCAGCCGAGACGCCGGCCGCGCCCACCGGTCCCACCAACAACGGGCCGATGCTGACCCGCGACTGCCGGATCGTTCCCGTCGGGCGCGAGTTCCGTCGGCCCATCGCCTACGACGTGGATTACGTCTACAGGGGCACCAAGTACCGCTCGCGCCTGCCGGAAGACCCTGGCAACCGGCTCAAGGTCCGGGTCTCGATCACGCCCTGGGTCGGCCCGGAGCAGGGCACCGCCAGCAATCCCTGATTCTGGGACCCCGGCCCCTTGCGCCGGCGCCGGCCGCGTGCAAAGATGCCCGGCCATGAAGCTCACCGACTTCCAGCACGACAGCAGCGCAGCCCGACAGGCGTCGGGCATGACCTCGCGTGCCCGTCGACCGGAACCCCACATTCTCGCTGGGTAACCGGAGCTTTTTGCTGTTCGTCCGATAGAAACCCAGCCCGCCGGCTGGGTTTTTTCGTTTCCGCTTCCTGAAAGCTTCAACTGCAACGATTTCACCCCACCTTTGGTTTCCGCATTTCCCTTCCACCGCGTCGAACCTGACGCCGCCACGCAAGGAAAGATGATGTCCCCCAAGCACTTCCTGAACACCCAGGACTGGAGCCGCAGCGAGCTTGATGCGCTGCTGACCCAGGCAGCGCTGTTCAAGCGCAACAAGCTCGGCGACCAGCTCAAGGGCAAGTCGATCGCGCTGGTGTTCTTCAATCCGTCGATGCGCACCCGCACCAGCTTCGAGCTGGGCGCGTTCCAGCTGGGTGCGCACGCGGTGGTGCTGCAACCGGGCAAGGATGCGTGGCCGATCGAGTTCAACCTCGGTACGGTGATGGACGGCGATACCGAAGAACATATCGCCGAAGTGGCCAAGGTGCTGGGCCGCTACTGCGACATCATCGCCGTGCGCGCGTTCCCGAAGTTCGTGGACTGGGCCTATGACCGCCAGGACATCGTGCTCAACAGCTTCGCCAGGTATTCGCCGGTGCCGGTGATCAACATGGAGACCATCACCCACCCGTGCCAGGAACTGGCTCACGTGATGGCGCTGCAGGAGCACTTCGGCACCCAGGACCTGCGCGGCAAGAAGTACGTGCTGACCTGGACCTATCATCCCAAGCCGCTGAATACCGCCGTGGCCAACTCGGCGCTGACCATCGCCACCCGCATGGGCATGGACGTGACCCTGCTGTGCCCGACCGCCGACTACATTCTCGACGACCGCTACATGGGCTGGGCCGAGCAGAACGTGGCCGAGAGCGGCGGTTCGCTGAAGATCAGCCATGACATCGACAGCGCCTACGCCGGTGCCGATGTGGTCTACGCCAAGAGCTGGGGCGCGCTGCCGTTCTTCGGCAACTGGGAGCCGGAAAAGCCGATCCGCGACCAGTTCAAGCACTTCATCGTCGACGAACGCAAGATGGCACTGACCAACAACGGTGTCTTCAGCCACTGCCTGCCGCTGCGTCGCAACGTGAAGGCGACCGACGCGGTGATGGACTCGCCGCAGTGCATCGCCATCAACGAGGCCGAGAACCGCCTGCACGTACAGAAGGCGATCATGGCGGCGGTTGCCGGGCGCTGATTCTTTCCCATACAAAAACCCCGCCGGGCATGGCCCGGCGCTACCAGGACATTACCCCCCATGAGCAACAAAGACGTCGTCCTCGCCTTCTCCGGTGGCCTCGATACCAGCTTCTGCGTGCCGTACCTGCAGGAGCGCGGCTACAACGTGCATACCGTGTTCGCCGACACCGGCGGCGTGGATGATGAAGAGCGTGATTTCATCGAGAAGCGTGCCGCCGAGCTGGGCGTGACCAGCCATGTCACCGTCAACGGTGGCCCGGCCATCTGGGAGGGCTTCGTCAAGCCGTTCGTGTGGGCGGGCGAGGGCTACCAGGGCCAGTACCCGCTGCTGGTCTCGGACCGCTACCTGATCGTCGATGCCGCGCTGAAGCGTGCCGCCGAGCTGGGCACCAACATCATCGCCCACGGCTGCACCGGCATGGGCAACGACCAGGTCCGCTTCGATCTGGCGGTGAAGGCGCTGGGCGACTACCAGATCATCGCGCCGATCCGCGAGATCCAGAAGGAGCACACCCAGACCCGCGCCTACGAACAGAAGTACCTGGAAGAGCGTGGTTTCGGCGTGCGCGCCAAGCAGCAGGCCTACACCATCAATGAGAACCTGCTGGGCGTGACCATGTCCGGTGGCGAGATCGACCGCTGGGAAGCTCCGGGCGAGGGCGCACGTGGCTGGTGCTCGCCGCGCAGTGAATGGCCGGAACAGGCGCTGACCGTCACCCTGAAGTTCGTCGAGGGCGAAGCGGTCGAGCTCGACGGCAAGGCATTGCCGGGCGACCAGATCCTGGCACAGCTCAACAAGCTGTTCGCTCCCTACGGCGTGGGCCGTGGCGTGTACACCGGCGACACCGTGATCGGCCTGAAGGGCCGCATCGTGTTCGAGGCCCCTGGCCTGGTTTCGCTGCTGGCCGCCCACCGCGCGCTGGAAGACGCGGTGTTGACCAAGCAGCAGAACCGCTTCAAGCCGGACGTGGCGCGCAAGTGGGTGGAGCTGGTCTACGAAGGCTTCTATCACGACCCGCTGAAGACCGACATCGAAGCGTTCCTGAAGTCCTCGCAGGCCAAGGTCAACGGCGAAGTGGTACTGGAGACCCGTGGCGGGCGCGTGGACGCGGTGGCGGTGAAGTCGCCGCATCTGCTCAACACCAAGGGCGCCACCTATGCGCAGTCGGCCGACTGGGGCGTGGAAGAGGCGGAAGGCTTCATCAAGCTGTTCGGCATGAGCTCCACGCTGTACGCGCAGGTCAATCGCGGTTGACCGCGATTGCGCTGGGGCGCTCCAGCAGAGGCGATACGGTAGCGCCGGGCCATGCCCGGCGGAATTTCACAGGAACTGTTGATTCATGCTTGAACAGACACTCGATCACCTGCAGGCCCTGGTGTCCTTCGACACCCGCAACCCGCCGCGCGCGATCAGCACCGCGGGCATCTTCGATTACCTGCGCGCCAACCTGCCGGGTTTCACCGTTGAAGTGATCGATCACGGGGCCGGTGCGGTCAGCCTGTATGCCGTGCGCGGCACACCGAAGTACCTGTTCAACGTGCATCTGGACACGGTGCCGGATTCGCCACACTGGACTGCCGACCCGCACGTGATGCGCCGCCTGGACGATCGTGTGGTCGGCCTGGGCGTGTGTGACATCAAGGGCGCTGCGGCGGCGCTGGTGGCTGCGGCCAATGCCAGTGACGGCGACGCCGCGTTCCTGTTCTCCAGCGACGAGGAAGCCAACGATCCACGCTGCATCGCCGCGTTCCTGGCCCGTGGCATTGCCTATGACGCGGTGCTGGTGGCCGAGCCGACCATGAGCGAGGCCGTGCTCGCGCACCGTGGCATCAGCTCGGTGCTGATGCAGTTCGCCGGCCGTGCGGGCCATGCGTCCGGCAGGCAGGATGCCGCCGCCAGTGCGCTGCACCAGGCGATGCGCTGGGGCAATCGGGCCCTGGATCACGTGGATTCCCTTGCATCTGCACGCTTCGGTGGCCTGACCGGCCTGCGTTTCAACATCGGGCGCGTCGAAGGCGGGATCAAGGCCAACATGATCGCACCGGCAGCCGAAGTGCGTTTCGGCTTCCGCCCCCTGCCCTCGATGGACATCGATGCGCTGCTGGCGACCTTCGCGGGTCTTGCCGAACCGGAAGCCGCGCTGTTCACCGAAACCTTCCGTGGCCCCAGCCTCCCGGCCGGTGACATCGCCGAAGCCGAGAACCGCCGTCTGCTGGCGCGTGACGTGGCCGATGCACTGGAGCTGCCGATCGGCAACGCGGTGGACTTCTGGACCGAGGCATCGCTGTTCTCCGCGGCAGGCTATACCACGCTGGTGTTCGGCCCCGGCGACATTGCCCAGGCCCACACGGCCGATGAGTTCGTGACGCTGGAGCAGCTGCAACGCTATACCGACGCCGTGCACCGCATCATCGGCGCCGGCGCCTGATCAACCCCACAACGCCGCCATGCCCCGGCATGGTGGAACTGCAACGCGGCGACCGCCGCCCGTGACGAAACCGAAATGTCTCCTGCCCTCCAGCCCCACCGCCAGACCCGCCAGACCATCGTGCGCCTGCTGTCCAGCATGGCCAGCGCGAAGGAGATCAGCCAGTACCTCAAGCGCTTCTCGCAGCTGGACGCCAAGCGCTTCGCCGTGGTCAAGGTCGGTGGCGCCGTGCTGCGCGACGATCTTGAAGCGCTGACTTCCTCGCTGTCCTTCCTGCAGGAAGTCGGGCTGACCCCGATCGTGCTGCACGGTGCCGGCCCTCAGCTGGATGCCGAGCTGTCCGCTGCCGGCATCGAGAAGCAGACCGTCAACGGCCTGCGCGTGACCTCGCCGGAAGCATTGGCGATCGTGCGCCGGGTGTTCCAGCAATCCAACCTGCGCCTTGTCGAAGCCCTGCAGCAGAATGGAGCGCGTGCCACCTCGATCACCGGTGGCGTGTTCGAGGCCGAGTACCTGGACGTGGACACCTACGGCCTGGTCGGTGAAGTGAAGAAGGTCAACCTGGCGCCGATCGAAGCCAGCCTGCGCGCCGGATCGATCCCGGTCATCACCAGCCTGGGTGAGACCGCCGGCGGACAGATCCTGAACGTCAATGCCGACTTTGCCGCCAACGAACTGGTGCAGGAACTGCAGCCGTACAAGATCATCTTCCTGACCGGTACCGGTGGCCTGCTGGACGAGGCGGGCAACGTCATCGATTCGATCAACCTGTCCACCGAGTACGACCACCTGATCGCACAGCCGTGGATCCACGGCGGCATGAAGGTCAAGATCGAACAGATCAAGGATCTGCTCGATCGCTTGCCGCTGGAATCGTCGGTGTCGATCACCCGCCCGGCCGATCTGGCCAAGGAACTGTTCACCCACAAGGGCTCAGGCACGCTGGTGCGCAAGGGCGAGAAGGTGCTGCGCGCGGCCACGTGGGACGAGTTGGATCTGCCACGCCTGAAGGGCCTGATCGAATCCAGCTTCGGCCGCACCCTGGTGCCGGACTACTTCCAGAAGACCAGGCTGCTGCGCGCGTACGTCAGCGAGAACTATCGGACGGCCGTCATCCTGACCAACGAGGCCGAAGGTGTCTATCTGGACAAGTTCGCCGTGCTCGATGATGCGCAGGGCGAGGGCCTGGGGCGTGCGGTCTGGAACGTGATGCTGGAGGAAACGCCTCAGCTGTTCTGGCGCTCGCGTCACGGCAATCCGATCAACCACTTCTACTACGCCGAATCCGACGGCTGCTACAAGCAGGACCAGTGGAAGGTGTTCTGGTTCGGTGCCGATGGCATCGACCGCATCCGCACCTATGTCGATCACTGCGCTGCACGCGCACCGAGCCTGCAGGGCTGAACGATGACCGTCACCGACACCTGGGCGACGGTGCCGACCCTGCGCGGCCAGCATGTGACGCTGCAGCCCTTGCAGCAGGGACACGTGGACGGCCTGCGTGCCGCGCTGGAGGGCAGCGGACTGGACCGGCTCTGGTACACCCAGGTGCCGGCGCCGGCACAGGCAGGCGCCTACGTACAGGCCGCACTGCAGGCGCAGGCGGAGGGCAGGGTGCTGCCCTTCGTCATCCGTGATGCCGCTGGCGACATCGTCGGCAGCACCCGCTTCTATGACCTGGATGCCGCCGTGCCCAGGCTCAGTCTCGGCTATACCTGGTATGCACCGCGCGCGCAGCGTACCGGTGCCAATACCGAGGCCAAGCTGTTGCTGCTGCAGCATGCCTTCGAAGTCATGGGCTGCATCAGCGTGGTGCTGGAAACCAGCTGGTTCAACACCACCTCGCGCACCGCCATCGCCCGCCTGGGGGCCAAGCAGGATGGCGTGCTGCGCAACCACAAGCGGCATGCCGACGGCACGCCGCGCGACACCGTCATCTTTTCCATCATCGATGCGGAATGGCAGGGCGTGAAGCGCCACCTGCGGTACCGTCTGGACAGCCACGCATGAACGATTCGATTTTCTCCCTGGGCATCATCGGTGCCCGCGGCCATACCGGTGCCGAACTGATCAAGCTCGTTGCCGCGCATCCGCGCCTGCGCCTGGCGTTCGTATCCTCGCGCGAACGTGCAGGGCAGCGCCTGTCTGACCATCACCCGGAAGTGCAGGGTGATCTGCGCTACGAGAACCTCGACGCAGACGCGGTGGCGGCCAAGGGCGTGGACGCGGTGATCCTGGCGCTGCCCAATGGCCTGGCCGCACCGTTCGTGGCCGCGCTTGAAAGCGCCCGGCCCGATACGGTGATCGTGGACCTGTCGGCCGATTACCGCTTCGACCACAGCTGGTACTACGGTCTGCCGGAGCTGACCCGGGGTCGCTACACCGGGCAGAAGCACATCAGCAATCCTGGCTGCTACGCCACCGCGATGCAGCTGGCGATCCATCCGCTGCTGGACCTGCTGGCCGGGCCCCCGCAGTGCTTCGGCGTGTCCGGCTACTCCGGTGCGGGCACCACGCCCTCCGACAAGAACAACGTCGAGCTGCTGGCCGACAACCTGATGCCGTACGCGCTGACCAACCACGTGCACGAGCGCGAGGTGTCGGTGCAGCTGGGGGTGGCAGTGGAGTTCATGCCGCATGTGGCGCCCCATTTCCGCGGCATCACCCTGACCGCCAATCTGTGGTTGAACCGCGCACAGACGCGCGAGCAGATCGTCGAGCGCTTCCAGCAGGCCTATGCCGGCGAAGCACTCATCGAGGTGGTGGATGACGCGCCGTGGGTCAGCCGCATCGCCGGCCGCCACGGTGCCCAGATCGGTGGCTTCACCCTGGCCCCGGGTGGCAAGCGGGTGGTGGTGGTGGCGACGCTGGACAACCTGCTGAAGGGCGCGGCCACCCAGGCCATGCAGAATCTCAACCTTGCGCTGGGCATCGACGAACTGACGTCGATCCCGCACTGAACCCGCATCCGGAGCCCCCATGGCAGACCTTCTTTGGCAGAAACCCGGCGTCGCTGTCGACGCCCAGATCCAGACCTTCCTCGCCGGCGATGACGTGATCCTCGACCGTGAGTTCTTCCTGCATGACATCGCGGCCAGCGCCGCGCATGCACAGGGCCTGCAGCACATCGGCATCCTCGCCGCCAGCGAGCTGGAGGGCCTGCTGCGCGAGCTGGAGGTGCTGGCAGACGACTTCCGCGCAGGCCGTTTCGTGCTGGATACGCGCTATGAAGACGGTCACTCGGCGATCGAAGCGCGCCTGACCGAGCGGTTGGGTGATGCCGGCCGCAAGATCCACACCGGTCGCAGCCGCAATGACCAGATCCTGGTCGCCACGCGCCTGTGGCTGAAGGAAAAGCTGCAGCGCGTCGCCCAGCTCAGCGCCGAGGTGGCCAAGGTCGCGCTCGACCGCGCTCAGGCGGAAAAGGACCTGCCGGTGCCGGGCTATACTCACATCCAGCGAGCCGTCGTGTCCTCGGCGGGCATGTGGTGGGCCGGCTGGGCGGAAGCCTTCATCGACAATGCCATCCGTGCACGTGACACCCATGCGCTGGTCGATGCCAACCCGCTGGGTACCGCCGCCGGGTATGGCGTGAACCTGCCGCTGGACCGTGAACACACCACGGCCGCGCTTGGTTTCGCGCGCATGCAGGTATCACCGATCTATGCACAGCTGTCGCGCGGCAAGTTCGAGCTGGCCGCCCTGGAGGCGCTGGGTGGCGCTACCCTGGACCTGCGTCGCATCGCCTGGGACCTGTCGCTGTTCACCAGCGCCGAATTCGGCTTCGTCGCACTGCCGGCGCAGTACACCACCGGCAGCTCGATCATGCCGAACAAGCGCAACCCCGATGTGATCGAACTGATGCGTGCCACCCACGCCAGCGTTGCTGCGGCGCGCACCGAAATCGAACAGCTGCTGTCGCTGCCGTCCGGCTACCATCGTGATCTGCAGTCGTCCAAGGGGGCCATCTTCCACGGCTTCGGTCGCGGCCTGGCCGCGCTGGAACTGCTGCCGGCGCTGCTGGCCAATCTGGAATGGCGCGAGGACAGGCTGCGCGCGGCGATCGACTCCGGCATGTATGCCACCGACGTCGCGGTCGAGGCCGCCGTGGCCGGCGTGCCGTTCCGCGACGCCTACAAGGCCGCCGCGGCAGGTGCCGACAGCGCAGGGCAGGGACGCACGCCGGAGGGCAGCCTGGCCGCGCGTGTCTCGCCGGGTTCGGCATCGGACCTGCGCCTGGATGAGCTGCGCGCGCGCTGGCAGGCGCTGTCCTGATGGCGGGCACCGTCTATCTGGTCCTGGCCATGCGCCGGCCTGGCTTCAGTGCCGCCGCTGTGCAGCCGCATCTGGATTTCCTCGATGGACTGCGTGCGCAGGGCCAACTGCAGCTCACCGGTGGTTTCGCCGACGGCAGCGGCGGTGCCTACGTGCTGTGCAACGTGGAGAGCCTCGCACAGGCGCAGGCCATCGTCGCCACGGATCCGCTGGTGACGATGCAGGCCTCCGAGCTGACCGTGCACGAATGGAATACCCGCTGAGAGCCCGGCCATGACCCCGCACGCCGCCCCCGTCGCTTCGCCGTTTCCCGAACAGGCGCTGCCGCCATGGCGACGTGCCGTCCTGAAGGTGGGCAGCAGCCTGCTCGCTGCCGATGGAGGCGGCCTGTCACCGCGCCATGCGCTGGGCCTGGCCCAGTTCGTCTCGGCCAATGTGCTGGCTGGCCGCGAAGTGGTGATCGTCTCGTCGGGCGCGGTCGCCGCCGGCCGCGCGATCCTGCCGCGTGCCGATGCGCCGGGCGCTGCGATGGCTGCGCGGCAGGCACTGGCTGCGCTTGGCCAGGCGCAGCTGATCGGCCTGTGGCAACGCTTCTTCGAGCGCCCGGTCGCGCAGGTGCTGCTGACCCACGACGACCTGCGCAACCGCCGCCGCTACCTCAACGCCCGCGCCACCCTCACCGAACTGCTGCGGCTGGGTGCGCTGCCGGTGGTGAACGAGAACGACACCGTCTCGGTGGATGAACTCAAGCTCGGCGACAACGACAACCTGGCCGCGACCGTGGCGGCGCTGGTCGATGCCGACGCATTGTTCATCGCCACCGACATCGATGGCCTGTACAGCGCCGATCCGCGCACCGTGGCCGATGCACGGCCGCTGCACGATGTGCTGGAACTGGGCCCGGACGTGCTGGCGATGGCCGGCGGCGCCGGCTCGCGCGCGGGCACCGGGGGCATGCGTACCAAGCTGGAGGCCGCAGCCAAGGCCGGCCGGCTGGGTATCGAAACCTATCTGTTCAACGGCCGTAGCGGCGAGGTGGTGCGCGCGCTGGCGCAGGATCGCCTGTTCGGCACCCGGATCCATGCCGCACGCAGCCGTGAGGCGGCGCGCAAGCACTGGCTGCGCCATGCCCCCCTGGCCGATGGCGCGATCGTGATCGACGCGGGCGCGGCGCAGGCGATGCGTGAGAAGGGCGCCTCGCTGCTGCCCGGTGGCATCACCGGTGCCGACGGTGATTTCCGCCGGGGCGACATGGTGCAGGTGTGCTGGAACACCGCCGAAGGGCGGGTCTGCGTTGCCCGTGGTGTCAGCCAGTACGCGGCTGACGACGTGCGCCGCATCGCTGGCCGCCATTCGCGCGACATCCAGGCCGTACTGGGCTACAACTATGGGGGCAGCGTCGTCCATCGTGACGATCTGGTGCTGCCATGACCGGACCGCAGGACACCTCGATGAGTGACATCCAAGCACAGGCACGCGCCTGCCGTGACGCGGCCCAGGCGGTTGCAGGCCTCGACAGCGAAGCGCGGCGCGCGCTGCTGCAGGCCATGGCACAGGCACTGGAAGTGAATGCCGGCCAGATCCTGGCCGGCAATGCGCGCGACCTGGCCGCCGCGCGCGACAAGGGCGTCGGCAGTGCCATGCTGGACCGGCTGGCACTGGACCCGCCGCGTCTGCTGGCGATGGCCGACGCGGTGCGTGAGGTTGCCGCGTTGCCCGATCCAGTCGGGCAGGTGACCCGCGACGACGTCCGCCCCAACGGCATCCGCGTGCAGAAAGTGCGGGTGCCGCTGGGCGTGATCGCGATGATCTACGAGGCGCGCCCGAACGTGACCGCCGAAGCGGCCGCACTGTGCCTGAAGGCGGGCAATGGCGTGATCCTGCGTGGGGGCTCCGAGGCGATCCATTCCAATACCGCCATTGCCCAGGCATTGGCCGGTGCGTTGCAGGCCAACGGTGTTCCCCCCGCAGCGGTGACTGTACTGACCGACCTGCGGCGTGAGGCGATGCTGGAGCTGCTGCAGCTGCACGAGCTGATCGACCTGGCGATTCCGCGGGGCGGCGAAGGCCTGATCCGCTTTGTCGCCGAACACGCGCGCGTGCCGGTGATCAAGCACTACAAGGGCGTCTGCCATCTGTTCGTGGACGCCAGCGCCGATCTCGACCAGGCCATCGGTCTGCTGGTCGATGGCAAGTGCAGCCGGCCGGCCGCATGCAATTCACTGGAGACGCTGCTGGTGCATCAGCGCGTGGCGGCGGAGTTCCTGCCACGCGTGGCGCAGTCGCTTGGCGAACGGGGCGTACAACTGCGCGCGGATGCCCATGCGCGTCCGTTGCTGCCGGGCAGCACCGAGGCGACCGACGAGGACTACGCAGCCGAATTCCTCGATCTGGTGTTGGCCGTGCGTGTCGTCGATGATCTCGATGGGGCAATCGCGCATATCCGCCGCTACACCTCCGATCACACCGAAGTGATCGCGACCACCGATGCCGTCAATGCCGAGCGGTTCGTCAATGCGCTGCGCTCGGCGGTGGTGATGGTCAACGCGTCCTCGCGCTTTTCGGACGGCGGCCAGCTTGGGCTGGGCAGCGAGATCGGCATCTCCACCACGCGCCTGCATGCCTATGGTCCGATGGGGCTGGAGGCACTGACGGTCGAGCGCTTCGTGGTCCGCGGCGAGGGTCAGACGCGGGTCTGACCCGGCAGCCGCCAGGCCTGCGCCGGCGGCGAGCCGTTTACCAGAGGTCTTCCAGCTTTCGCGGCTTGCAGGCCACCCACGATGCGCACAGCATCAGCGTGGCGCAGCCGAACAGGAAGCCGAACGGCAGCGTCCAGCCGTTGCTGACGGTATGCAGCCAACCGACCAGGAACGGACCCAGGCAGCTGAAGCTGTAACCCACGCCCTGCATGAAGCCGGACAGCGCGGCGGAACCGGTCGGGGTACGCGTGCGCAGGTTGATCAGGGTCAGCGCCAGCGGGAAGGTCGAGGGGCCCACGCCGAGCAGGCAGGCCCACAGCAGCGGCGCCTTCATGGGGGCCAGCAGCAGGCCGGCAAAGGCGATCACGAATGACGAATAGCCGATCAGGACCAGCGGGAACGGATTCTGCAGGCGCACCGCCATCGACGGAATGACCAGCGACGGCAACAGGCCCAGCGCCGAGAACACCGCCACCATCACCCCGCCGAACGCAGGTGTGGCGCCAGCTTCGACCACGATGCGCGGCAGCCAGGTGAACATCGAATAGGTCATCAACGATGTCATGCCGAACATCAGCGTCATGCTCCAGCCCAACGAGGTGCGCCAGACCTTGCCGTGAGGCTGCGCGGTGGGATCGGCAGCGTCGGCCTGCGGCTTCGGCGCGCGCCTGGCCAGTACCAGCCACGGCAGCGCGGCGGCCAATGCCAGCAATGCCCACATGCCCAGCGATACGCGCCAGCCGGCCGCGCTGGCCACCGGCACCGCCAGCAGTGCCGGCAGCATGGTGCCCAGCTGCAGCACGCTGATGTAGAGCGTGCTCATGGTGCCGACCTTGTTGGCGAAGTAGCGCTTCACCAGCGGCGGCACCACCACGTTGCCGATGCCCATTCCAGCCAGCGCGACGACCGCGCCCAGCAGCAGGGTGCCGACGTTGCCGGCGCTGGAGCGCAGCAGCAGGCCTGCCGTGGCCAGGATCATCGCCAGCAGGGTGGTGCGCTCCAGGCCCAGGCGCCGGGCCACGGCCGGCGTGGCCACGCCGAACAGCGCGAACGAGGCGGTCGGCAGCATGCCCAGTACGCCGGTCATGGTGGTGCCGAATCCGAACTGCTGGCCCAGTACGTCCAGCAGCGGGGTGATCGAGGTGACGGCAGTGCGCAGGTTGACCGCCGCCAGCAGGATGGCGGCGAATGCCAGAACGCGGCCGTGCAGCAGCGACGGCGATTCGGATGAGGAGGAGCTCATGGTGGTCCTTGCAGGTGTCGCACGCCGCCACAGTGGCGTGCAGCGCCGGCATCGGTCTACGCCGACGCGGCAGGTGGGGGAGTGGACATCATTGTACGTGGCTGGCGGCGCGAGGTCCCGTCGGCGCAATCTGTCGCTATCGGCACTTTCCGGCGCGCTGCGGCGCGCCTCTCCGGCGTCGCGTCCGGCGGGTCGCTGGACGGCAGACACAAAAAAACCCGGAGGACGATGGCGTCTTCCAGGCTTCTTGGTGACCACCGGAATGGTCGGGGAGACAGGATTCGAACCTGCGACCTCTACGTCCCGAACGTAGCGCTCTACCAGACTGAGCTACACCCCGAAGGGAGCCGCCTATTCTAGCCATTCACCCCGATGGCGGCAAGGGGTGAACGCCGTTTCCTTCACGCTGCCGGGGGCAGCGGCTCTTCAGGGAACAAAAAAGCCTGGACGACTTCACCAGGCTTCAATGCGACCACCGAAGTGGTCGGGGAGACAGGATTCGAACCTGCGACCTCTACGTCCCGAACGTAGCGCTCTACCAGACTGAGCTACACCCCGAAGGAGCCGCCTAAGATACCGTGTGAAGGCCTGGGCGGCAAGGTTTTTTTACATTTCAGCGACGATTCTCTGTGTCGATGCGGTTCTGTTCGCGGGCTTCGAACCACATGCCGTTGAGGATGGCGACCGTCGAGGCGAGGCCGGCGCCGAGGATCCAGGCGAAATACCACATGTTCGGTTCTCCTTGGGAGGCAGGGGATCAGTAGGCGTTGGGGTTGCTGCCCATTTCATCGCTGGTGGTCTTGCCCTTGAGCACGCGGTACACCCAGGTGGTGTAAGCGAGGATGATCGGCAGGAACACCACCGTGGCCAGCAGCATGATCCACAGGGTCAGATGGCTGGACGAGGCATCCCACACGGTCAGGCTGGAGGTGGGCTGGCTGGAGGACGGCAGCAGGAACGGGAAGATCGCGAAGCCGACGGTCAGGATGATGCCGGCGATGGCTGCGCCGGAGGCGATGAAGGCCAGGCCGCCGCGACGGGCACGCAGCAGCACCGCGCTGGCGAGCAGGCCAAGCAGGCCGACCAGCGGCGCCAGCAGGGTCGCCGGCATGGTGCTGTAGTTGCGCATCCAGCCGCCGGCCGCGCCCAGCTCGGCGCTCTTCAGCAGCGGGTTGGTGGCGCCGTCGGTGATCACCTGCGAGGTGATCTGGTAGCCCGGCAGGCCGAAGGCCACCCAGGCTCCCCCCACCGCGAACAGTGCGAAGGCGATCAGCGCGGCAATGCTGCCAAAGCGTGCCGAGCGTTCAGCCACCGGGCCATCGGTCTTGATCACCAGCATCGCGGCACCGTGGGCCACCAGCATGGAAACGCTGAGCAGGCCGGCCAGCAGCGCGAACGGCATCAGCAGCCCGAAGAACGAGCCGGTGTAGAAGATGCGCATGCTGTCATCGAAGTGGAACGGCACGCCCAGCAGGACGTTGCCCACCGCCACGCCCATGATCAGCGCAGGGATGAAGCCGCCGATGAACAGCGCCCAGTCCCAGGTGTTGCGCCAGCGCTCGCCCGGCATCTTGCTGCGGAACTTGAAGCCGACCGGGCGCAGGATCAGGGCAAACAGGATGACGAACATCGCCAGGTAGAAGCCTGAGAAGCTGACCGCGTACAGCGGCGGCCAGGCGGCGAAGATCGCACCACCACCCAGGATCAGCCACACCTGGTTGCCTTCCCATACCGGGCCGATGGTGTTGATCACCAGCCGGCGCTCGGCGTCGGTGCGGGCCACGAAAGGCAGCAGCGTGCCCACTCCCAGGTCGAAACCATCCATCACCGCGAAGCCGATCAGCAGGATGCCGAGCAGCAGCCACCAGATCACGCGCAGCGTGGTGTAGTCCAGAAGAATGAAATCCATCTTGGTTTTCTCCTGCCTCAGGCCTGGCCGGCGGCCGGCGCTGCGGCATTGTGGGAAGCATTCG
This sequence comes from Stenotrophomonas sp. STEN225, assembly GCF_056756445.1. NCBI lineage: Bacteria > Pseudomonadati > Pseudomonadota > Gammaproteobacteria > Lysobacterales > Lysobacteraceae > Stenotrophomonas > Stenotrophomonas sp. STEN225. The sequence continues at coordinate 256,819 of NZ_JBRRBV010000001.1, forward strand.
GGCGGGGCGACTGCAGCGACGGCAGCACCTCGTCCGGACCCTTGCGGATCGCCTTGAGCATCAGCTTGATCTCGACCACGATCAGTGCGGTGTAGATCGCGGTGAAGCCGGCCAGGGTCAGCACGATCTGGTGCAGGGCCAGGCCCGATGCCGCGTAGAACGTCGGCAGCACGCCATCAACCGCCCAGGGCTGACGGCCGTACTCGGCCACGAACCAGCCGCATTCGATCGCGATCCACGGTGCCGGCAGCGTCCACAGGGCCAGCGTGAGGAACCAGCGCTTGTCCTGGAAGTTGTTGCGGCACGAGTAGTAGAAGGCCAATGCGAAGAAGGCGATCAGGTAGAAGCCCAGGCCTGCCATCACGCGGAAGGTCCAGAACAGCGGCATCACGCGCGGCACGGTATCCATTGCCGCCTGCGAGATCTGCTCGGGGGTGGCGTTGAGGATGTCCTCGCGGTAGCGCTTGAGCAGCAGCCCATGGCCCAGATCCTGCCAGTGGCGGTCGAACATCTCACGGGCTTCGACGTCGTTCTTGTTGGCGCGCAGGCGCTCCAGCGCACCGTAGGCGAGCTGGCCGCCGCGTACGCGGTGCTCGGCGCGCTCCACCAGTTCCAGGATGCCCGGGATCGGCTGGTCCAGCGAACGGGTGGCGATCAGGCCCATCAGGTATGGGATCTTCACCGCATAGTCGTTCTGGTGCGTCTGCTGGTTGGGAATGCCGAAGGCGGTGAAGTCCGCCGGGGCACGCTCGGTCTCCCACATCGCCTCGATCGCGGCCAGCTTCATCTTCTGGTGCTCGCTGGCGGCGTAGCCACTCTCATCGCCCAGCACCACCACCGACAGCGATGACAGCAGGCCGAACGCAGCGGCCACCGCGAACGAACGGCGGGCCAGGTCCTTGTGCTTGTTGCGCAGCAGGAACAGGGCACTGATCGACATCACGAACACCGCGCCGGTCACGTAGCCGGCGCTGACGGTATGCACGAACTTGGCCTGCGCCACCGGGTTGAACACCACGGCCATGAAATCGACCACTTCCATGCGCATGGTTTCCGGGTTGAACACCGCGCCGGTGGGGTTCTGCATCCAGCCGTTGGCGATCAGGATCCACACCGCCGACAGGTTGGTGCCCAGCGCCATCAGCCAGGTGACCGTCAGGTGCTTGACCTTGCTCAGGCGGTTCCAGCCGAAGAAGAACAGGCCGACGAAGGTGGCTTCCAGGAAGAAGGCCATCAGCCCTTCGATCGCCAGCGGCGCACCGAAGATGTCACCCACATAATGGCTGTAGTACGACCAGTTCATGCCGAACTGGAATTCCATGACGATGCCGGTGGCCACGCCCATGGCGAAGTTGATGCCGAAAAGCACGCCCCAGAACAGGGTCATCCGGCGCCAGATCTCCTTGCCGGTCATCACGTAGACACTCTCCATGATGGCGACCATGAACGACAGGCCCAGGGTGAGTGGTACGAATAGGAAGTGGTACATCGCGGTCAGCGCGAATTGCAGCCGCGACAGTTCTACGACTGTCTGATCAATCATGGCCTGGCTACCTCGTTGGATAGTGCCGTTGCAGGTGGCGGGAAGGGTGGTCTACGACGTGAATGATGTGACCGACTACTTCAGACAGCCTTGATCCAGATCAATGTATGAACAGGTACGCGAAGAGATCGTATGCGGGCCCTGTGAAAACTGCGACCCCTGGCCGCAGGGGGAGGCTGTTGCCTATGCCTACAATGCCATCCATCCTCCACTCCCTGTGAAGACCCTTTGAGCGCTGCCGAACCGACCGTCCTTTCGCCGGAAGCCGAGACGAACCGGCAGCGGCGTGCCCGCACCGCGTGGCTGGCAGACCTTGCGCGGGGGGCACGGGGCCGCCAGCGCCTGGCGGCCGTATGCATCAGCCTGTCCGGCGCGCTGCTGATCGGCCAGGCCGCCGCCATCGCCTGGCTGGTGCAGCAGGTGCTGGTGGAGCAGGCGCCGCTGTCCTCGGGCCTGCCGGTGCTGGCCGCACTGGCGCTGATCCTCCTGCTGCGCACGGCATTGGGCAGCGCGACCCAGGCTGCCGCCGGCGATGTTGCCGACACTGCCCGCCTGGCCCTGCGCGAGCGCGTGTTCGCGCGCCTGCTCGGCCACGGGCCGCTGTGGCTGCGGCAGCGCCGCACCGGCGAGCTGGGCGAGCTGCTGCTGCATCATGGTGATGCGATCGAGAATTATTACAGTGGTTTCCTGCCGGTGCGCACTGAGGTGGTGGTGGTGCCCGTGCTGATCCTGGCCGCGGTGGCCTGGGTGGATTGGGTGGTGGCGCTGATCCTGCTGTTCACGGCGCCGCTGGTGCCGTTCTTCATGATGCTGGTGGGGTGGGGCGCCGAAGCGGCAGGTCGCGCGCAGCTGGGTGAGCTGGCGCGCATGAGCGGCCATTTCGCCGACCGCATCAAGGGCCTGGGCCTGCTGCGCGTGTACGGACGGGGCGAGGCCGAGCTGGCGGGCATAGAAGCCGCTGCCGAGGGCGTGCGGCTGCGCACGATGAAAGTGCTGCGGATCGCGTTCCTGTCGTCCACGGTGCTGGAGTTCTTCGCTTCCGTCAGCGTGGCGATGGTCGCGCTGTACCTGGGCTTGAGCTATCTGGGCATGATGTCGCTGCATGCGGCCGTGCCGACGTTGGGCGCAGGCCTGTTCTGCCTGCTGCTGGCACCGGAATTCTATGCACCGCTGCGACGACTGGCCGCCCATTATCACGATCGTGCCAACGCGCTGGCCGCGGCAGCCGAAGTGGAGCGCCTGCTGCAGTCGTTGCCGGATGAGCAGGGATTGATCGAGAACGAGGTCGTGCCGCTGGCAGTGGAGCCGGCCGAGGCCGCACTGCCGCCGCTGCAGGCACAGGGCCTGGTGCTGCGCCCGCTGGGCGCGTCGCAGGATGTGCTGCGGGGCGTGGATGTGCTGCTGGAACCAGGCCAGCGGCTGGCACTGGTAGGTGCCAGCGGCAGCGGCAAGAGCACGCTGCTGGAGGCACTGGCCGGCTGGCTGCCGCCGCGCGAGGGCAGGCTGATGCTGCGCCCCGGCGTGCAGGTGGCCTATGCCAGCCAGCGCCCCTATCTGTTCCACGGCAGCATCGCCGACAACCTGCGGCTGGCCGATCCTGGCGCCAGTGATGCACGATTGCGCGCGGTGGCCGAGGCAGCGCAGGTGCTCACGTTCGCGCAGGGGTTGCCGCAGGGGCTGGACACGATCATCGGTGAACGCGGCTTCGGCCTGTCCGGGGGCGAGGCACGACGCATCGGCCTGGCCCGCCTGCTGCTGCGCGATCCGCAGGTGCTGTTGCTGGATGAGCCGACCGCCTTCCTCGATGCAGATACCGAAGCAGCGCTGCTGCGCAGTCTTGCCGCCTACGCGCGTGGCCGCAGCGTGGTGGTTGCCACCCACAGCCCGGCCGTGATCGCCTGGGCTGATCGCTGCCTGCTGCTGCCGGAAGGACGTCTGGTCGAGCCGGCGCAGGCGGTGCACGCATGAGCCGCTCGCCCGATACGCTGCGTGCGGTGTTCCTGCAGCAGCGGCCGCGTCTGCTGCTGACCATGCTGCTGCTGTGGACCACGATGCTGGCAGGTACCGCCCTGCTTGGCCTGTCCGGTGGCTTCCTCACCGCAGCGGCGCTGGCCGGTGCCGCCGGTCTCGGCCAGGGCTTCAACTTCTTTTCACCTTCGGCCGGCATCCGTGGCCTGACCATGGCACGCATCGTTTCCCGCTATTTCGAGAAGCTGGTTGGCCACGATGCCACGTTGCGCATCGCCCGCGACCTGCGGGTATGGTTCTTCCGGCGCGCCCTGCCACTGGCGCCCGCGCGGCTGGGTGCCACCCGCACCGGCGAGCTGCTCGCGCGCCTGCTCGGTGATATCGGTGAAGTGGACGGCCTGCTGGTCCGCGCGCTGGGCCCGCTGGTCGCGCTGGGTGCCCTGTCGATGGTGGCCGTGCTGTCGGCGGCGATGATCCTGCCGTCCGCAGCGGTGCTGCTGGCGGTGCTGGCCGCGCTGATTGCCTTCGGTGTGCCGTGGCTGGGCGTGCGTGGCCGCGATGGCGAGGAAGCGGATCGCGCCGCGCATCGAGCCGCACTGCGCACTGCCGCGTTTGAAGGATTGGAAGGCGCGGGCGATCTGGCGGCGCTGCATGCCGATGCGGCGTGGCAGCTGAAGGTGCGGGTGGCCGCCAAGCAGTTGGCCGCGCGTGATCGCCGTCGCCGCTGGCGCCTGATCGCCGCGTCGACACTGCACGGCAGCGTGGCCGGACTTGGCCTGGTGGCCATGCTGGCACTGGCCCTGCATGCGGCCGAGCAGCAGCGCATCGCCGCTGAAATGGCAGCCGGACTGGTGTTCCTGACGGTGGCGCTGATCGAGCTGTGGGCGGGGATGGGCCTGGCATGGCAGTCGTTGCAGTCCGGTCGCATCTCGGTCGATCGCCTGCAGTCCATCGTCGAGCAGCCGCCGGCCGTGGACGAACCGCTGGCACCGCAGCCGGTTCCGGTGCACGCACGCGTGCACTGGGATGACGTCCACTTCCAGTGGCCGGGGGCGGTACGCCCGGTGCTGCGCGGGCTGCAGCTGACGTTGGCGCCCGGCGAGCGCATCGCGATCCGTGGCGATAGTGGCTGCGGCAAGACCACGTTGTCCAGCCTGCTGCTGCGCCTGTGGGATCCGCAGCAGGGCCGGCTGACCTATGGCGGGCGGGACCTGCGTGATTTCGCCCAGGCCGATTGGCATCGGCAGCTGGCCTGGCTGCCGCAGAACGCCCCGGTGTTCGCCGGCAGCGTGGCGGAGAACCTGCGCCTGGGGGATCCTGATGCCGACGATGCTGCACTGTGGGCGGTGTTGCACAGGGTGCGGCTGGGCGAGTGGGCCGAGCGCAATGGTGGCCTGCTGGCCTGGGTTGGCGAGAACGGTGCGACGATGTCCGCGGGTCAGGCGCGACGCCTGGCGCTGGCCCGCGCGCTGTTGCGCAACGCGCCGATCCTGTTGCTGGACGAACCGACCGAAGGCCTGGACGTGGACACGGCCCATGCCCTGCTGCAGGATCTGGCTGGCCTGCTGGACGGTCGCAGCCTGTTGATGATCACCCATGACGACCTGCCCGATGGCGTGGTCGACGCGCAGTACCGGTTGCGCGATGGCGCGCTGATCCGCGAGGCGTGAGCGGCGCGCCTCATCAGGAAAATTCGCGCAGCATCACGGCGATCGAGGCCACATTGGCCAGCACGCACAACCCGAATACCCACTGGAATGCGGCTTTGCGATGCTTGTGGCGGAACGTCGCCTGGCCCAGCAATGCGCCAGGCCAGCCGCCGGCGAAGGCCAGCAGTTGGAGTGTCCGTTCCGGAATGCGCCGGTGGTTGCGTTGTGCGGCGCGCTTGTCATGGCCATACAGGCCAAACGACACGGCACTGGCCAGCAGGCACCAGCCGCCCAGCCACAGGGGCAGAACGCCGCTGATCGTCAGTGCGATCAGCGCGCCGAAGGCGGCCAGCGCGAGATGACGCCGCCATCCCACTAGAGCGTGTCGAGGAAGCTGCGAACAGCCGGGCCGAACCGATCGAAATCGACCAGGAAGGCATCATGGCCCTGCGGCGAGTCCAGTCCGATGAAGCGTGCATCGGCGCCGCCGGCGCGCAGGCCGTCGGCCACCTGCTGCTGCTGCTGCACCGGGAACAGGATGTCGGTGTTGGCACCGATGGCCAGCGCCTTGTCCACACGGATCCTGGCCAGTCCAGCCATGACATCGCCATCGGCATATTCGGCCAGGTCGAACCAGTCCATCGAGCGGCTCAGGTACAGATAGCAGTTCGGATCGAAGAAGCGCACGAAGCGGCGCGCGTGGCCTTCGAGATAACTTTCGACCTGGAACTCCAGGCCGAACGGATCGTCGTCGGCCTGGTCCGAATCCAGGCGCACGCGACCGAAGCGGCCGTCCCATTCCAGCGCCGAGCGGTAGGTGATCACCCCCAGCTTGCGCGCCATGCGCATGCCGGATTCAGGGTACTGGGTGTCGTCGTAGCGGCCACTGTTCCAGCGTGGATCGAGACGGATCGCTTCCCGCTGCAGCGATCGGATGGCGATGGAGAACGGCAGCGCCTGCGCACTGCCGGAAATGTTGATGTGGCTGCGCGCGATTCCCGGATGCAGCATCAGCACCGCCAGCGCGGTCATGCCGCCCATCGAGTTGCCGATCACGCAGGCCAGCCGTTCGATACCCAGCGCACGCACCACCTCGACGGCGGCGCGTGCGCCGTCTTCGATCGACAGTTCGGGAAAGTCGAGCCGGTACGGTTCGCCGGTCGCCGGATTGATCGATGCCGGTCCTGTCGAGCCCTTGCAGCTGCCCAGCGAGTTCACGCAGACCACGAACCAGCGGTCGGTATCGATCGGCTTGCCCGGCCCGAGCATCGCCTCCCACCAGCCCGGTGCGGGATTGCCTGCGTTGCCGGCGGCATGTGCGTCCGGCGACAGGCCGGTGACGATCAGGATCGCGTTGCCCCCATCGGCAGCCAGCGTGCCCCAGGTCTCGTAGGCCACGCGCGCACCGTGCAGGGCGCCGCCGCGCTTGAACGGGAAGGGCGAAGGCAGGGCATGGAAGCGGGTGCCGGGCGGAATGAATTCGGTCATGCGGGCATTCTAGCGGGGCCACATGTGGAGCTGGCGACACGCTGGTTTCCATCAGCGGGCGAATGTCGCACGCCAACCCTCTGTCGGGCATGGCCCGGCGCTACCGATGGCAAGCGCACAGGTAGCGCCGGGCCGTGCCCGGCGAGCGCAGCGGTGCGGTGTTACGGAAACCGCAGTTCCACCACATCCTCATGCGGCAGGGTCACCTTTACCGGCAGGCTCTGCAGGTCACCGTCGCCGCGATTGGCACTGCCACTGCGCGAGATCCGCGCCAGTACTTCCACCTCGCGATGCGCTGACAGGGGAGCGGTGGGCATTGGACTGTCGCCGTCGCCAAGTCCGACCGTGCCGGGAAAACCGGCCAGGGGCAGCTTGCGCACCGCGACCGGCATCGGCGGGCCGCCGACCGCACGTGCCAGCACGAAGATCTGCGCGCCCGCCGGCCATTGCGCATGCTGCACGGAGGTGGGCAGCTGCACACGCACCTGCAGCAGTGCAGGCGAGGTCGCCGGGGCCGGATCATGCGCCTGTGCGGCCGCTTCGCGGGCAATGGCGATCTGTGCCTGCAGCGCCTGCGCGGCACCCGGTTCCAGGTGCGGCAGCAGGCCACTCCAGACATCGGCGGCTTCGCTGTTGCGGCCGCGCTGGCGCAGGGCGATGCCGAGCAGCCAGCTGGCCCGTTCGGCTTCGGGCGCCAGCGTGCGCGCCCGCTGCAGCCACGATACGGCGGTGTCGTCGAACTGCTTTCCGGCATCGGCCTGGGCGCGCGCCTGTGCCGCTTCCACCAGCACGCCCGGGTCGTCCGGTGCCAGTGCCACCGCGCGTGCGAAGGCTTCGGCAGCCGCGGCGGCGTTGCCCAGTTCGCTCTGCGAGCGGCCGAGCAGGGCCCAGCCATCGGCACGTTGTGGATCGCGCTGCAGCGCGCCCTGCAGGGCCTGCACGCCCTCGCGCAGGGTCGCCACCGATGGCGCCGGCTGCACCCGTGCCGCCTGCGGGTTCCCCACCAGCTGGTACAGGCAGGCGCCGGCGATGCCCACGGCAGCCACGGCGACGAGGAAGCCGGTGCGGCCTTGCCGCCGCAGCGGCCACAACACCAGCAGCGCAGTGAGCGCAGCGCTGGCGGCAGCCGCGAAAAGCAGCCAATCGTTCACCAGTCCTCTCCCTCGTCGGCCGATGTCGGCGGTGCGGCGGCCACGGTACGGGCACGACGGCGGACGATGCCCACCACCACCAGCGCGCCGGCGCCCAGTACCAGCAGCGGACCACCCCACAGCAACCAGGTGCCCGGCTGCAGTGGGGGCTGGTAAAGCACGAAGTCGCCATAGCGGGCGACGAGGAAGCGCTTGATCTGCGTATCGTCATGGTCCTGCTGCATCAGCTGCAGTACCTCCCGGCGCAGGTCCTGGGCGATCTGGGCGTTGGAATCGGCCAGCGACTGGTTCTGGCACTGCACGCAGCGCAGCTGCGCGGCGAGGTCGTGGAAACGACGCTCCTCCGCTGCATCACGGAACTGCAGCGGCTTTGGGTCATGCAGTGGTTGCTGCGCCAGGCCGGGCAACGACCCGGCCAGCAGCAGTACCAGCAGCCCGCGCAGGCCGCTACGGAGCAACGCGCTGCGAACCGGCCGCATCGTTCTGAGCCTTCTCGATCTTCTCCAGCGCCGGGATCAGCTTCTCGTCGACCACCTTCTGCGTCATCGCTCCGCTGTACTTCCAGCGCACGATGCCGCTGCCGTCGACGAGGAAGGTCTCCGGCGCGGCCGTTACGCCCCAGTCGATCGCGGTACGGCCTTCGATGTCGCTGAGCACGACCATGAACGGATTGCCCAGCTGTTCCAGCCAGTGCAGGGCATCGGTGGGGTCGTCTTTCCAGTTGTAGCCGATCACGCGCACGCGCTTGCTCTCGGCGAAACGGGTCAGTACCGGGTGTTCCTCGCGGCAGGCCGCGCACCAGCTGCCCCAGACGTTCAGCAGATAGGGCGCACCGCGCAGTTCTTCGCTGCGCACGATCATCTGCGGATCGTGCAGCACCGGCAGCGCGAAGGCGGGGGCGGGCTTGTCGATGAGGGCCGAAGGCAGCACGTCGCGCTGCGGGTCGCCCGACTTCATCACGCCGTAGATCATCAACCCGAGCAGGCCGAAGAAGAACAGCACGCCGATAACGATGGCGACCGGCGGCAGCGGGCGGGAGGGGCGCGGGGCGGGGGACTCGGACATGGAAACTCCTACGGACGACGGAAGCGGCGGTCAGCGGCGGTGATGAATCCACCCAGGGCCATCAGCAGCGCGCCCAGCCAGATCCAGCGCACGAACGGTTTGATGTGGACGCGGACCGCCCATGCATTGTTGCCCAGCGGCTCACCCAATGCCACGTAGACATCACCGCCGATGCGCGCATCGATGCCGGCCTCGGTCATCACTTGGCCACCGCTGGCGTACTGCCGCTTCTCCGGATGCAGCAGGGCCAGTTCGCGGCCGTCGCGGAACACCCGCAGATGACCGCGGTCGGCAATGAAGTTGGGGCCCTCGCGGTGATCCACGCCTTCGAAGCGCACTTCGTGACCGCCGACCACGATCTGCTGGCCCGGTGCCAGCGCCACTTCGCGCTGCACGTTCAGCGCTTCCACCAGCAACGCGCCCGCCAGAAACACGGCGACGCCGGCATGGGCAACGATCATGCCGAGCATTTCGGCAGTAAAGCGGCCATTGCCACGCAACCGCTGCCAGACGAAGCGGGCGGTGCCCAGCGCGACCCAGGCCGCCGCGGCGACGCCGATGCCGGCTTTCCATCCGTTCTGCGGCGCCTGCCACCAGGCCAGCGCACCGAGCAGTACCGCCAGGCCGAGCCAGGGGGCGAGCAGGGCCATGGCGCGCGAAGGCTGGTCGCGCTGCCATTTCACCAGCGGGCCGAAGGGCAGCAGCAGCACCAACGGCGCCATCAACAGCAGGAACAGGCTGCCGAAGTAGGGTGGGCCGACCGAAATCTTGCCCAGCGCCAGCGCATCGGCCAGCAGCGGGTACAGCGTGCCGAGCAGGACCATCGCGCAGGCGGTGGCCAGCAGCAGGTTGTTGGCCAGCAGCAGCGTTTCGCGCGAGGTTGCGGTGAAGCCGCGGCGGGCATCATCGGCGTCGATGCTCAGCTGGCCAGCGCGCAGCGCGTACAGCAGCAGGCTTCCACCCACCAGCAGTGACAGGAACACGAGGATGAACAGGCCCCGCGAAGGATCGGCGGCGAACGAGTGCACGCTGGTCAGCACGCCGGAGCGCACCAGGAACGTGCCCAGCAGCGACAGCGCGAATGCGGCGATCGCCAGCAGCAGGGTCCAGCTGCCGAAGGTGCCGCGCTTCTCGGTGACCGCTTGGGAGTGGATCAGTGCGGCGCCGACCAGCCATGGCATGAAGCTGGCGTTCTCGACCGGATCCCAGAACCACCAGCCGCCCCAGCCCAGTTCGTAGTAGGCCCACCAGCTGCCCAGGGCGATGCCCAGGGTCAGGAACGCCCAGGCGACATTGGTCCATGGCCGCGTCCAGCGCAGCCAGCGTGCGTCCACGCGTCCCTCCAGCAGCGCGGCCACGGCGAAGGCGAACGGCACCGCGAAACCCACGTAGCCCAGGTACAGCATCGGCGGGTGGATGATCAGTCCCGGATCCTGCAGCAGCGGATTGAGGTCACGGCCCTCCAGCGGGGCCGGGTTCAAGCGCAGGAACGGGTTGGAGGTGAAGATCAGGAAGGCGAGGAAGCCCACGCTGACGATGCCCATCACCGCCAGCACGCGCGCCTGCACGTGTCGGGGCAGGTGCCGTGAGAACAGCGCGACCGCTCCAGTCCACAGCGCCAGCACCAGCGCCCACATCAGCAGCGAGCCTTCGTGCGCGCCCCACACCGCCGAGTAGCGGTAGATGAGTGGCAGCAGTGAGTTGGAGTTCTCGGCCACGTAGCGCACCGAGAAGTCCTGCTGCACGAAGGTGGCGGTCAGCACCGCGAATGCACCGGCCACCAGCAGCAGCTGCGCGTAAGCGGCCGGCCGTGCCACCGCCATCCACGCCGCGTTGCCGCGATGGGCGCCGGCCAGCGGCAGGCCGGCCAGCAGCAGCGACGCCAGCAGTGCGCACAGCAGCAGGATCTGACCCAGTTCGGGCAGCACTCAGCGGACCTCGGGTGCCGTCACCGGCACGTCGTGCTTGAGATGGGCCTGGCCCATCTTGTCGGCCACTTCCTTCGGCACGTACTGCTCGTCATGCTTGGCCAGCACTTCGTCGGCGATGAACACGGCATTCTGCAGCGCGCCCTCCTGCAGGCGGCCGCTGGCGACCACGGCCGTGCCTTCGGCGAACATGTCCGGCAGGATGCGCGAGGTCGTCACCGCCAGCTGGGCATCGCCATCGGTGACCAGGAAGTGGGCATCCAGCGAGCCGGGCGGGCGGTTGAAGGAACCCTTCACCACCATGCCGCCGAGGCGGAACCGCGATTGCGGCTCGACGTCGCCACGCAGCACTTCGGAGGGCGTGTACAGGTAGGCAATGTTGCGCTCCAGTGCCATCGCCACCAGCGCGGTGGCCAGGCCGGAAGCGAGCAGGGCCAGCAGGACCCAGGCCAGGCGGCGGCGTTGGACCGGTGTCATCGTTCCAGCTCCGTGGACAGCGACGGTGGGACATCCTGAGCGCTGGCACGTGCCTGCTGCCGCTGCTGCCGGGCCTGTGCCATGCGCCGGGCGGCGCGCAGGCGCAGCCAGGAACCGAGCGCGTCGGCGCAGAGCACCAGCACGAACACCGCGTACGCACCGATCACGTAGGGCAGGTGGCTCATTGCGGGTTCTCCGCAGCAGCCTGCGCGGTGTCGATGCGGCCGCCGACCCAGGCCTTGCCGGCCTCGCGGTCGAGATTGTCGGCACGCGCCTTGGCCAGCACCGAACCGGCGAACCAGAACTTGGTACCGATCACCATCCACCACAGCGGGGCGATCATCGCACTGTCGATGGCCGATTCACCGAACACGTTGATCGACTGGCGCTGGTGCAACCCACCCCACCAGTCCACGGAATAGCGGATCACCGGTAGCAGGCTGACGCCGACGATGGCCAGCAGACCGGCCGCACGGGCGGCACTGCGGCGGTCCTCGATGGCGTGGTACAGGCCGATCACGCCCAGATACAGGAACAGCAGCACCAGTTCGCTGGTCATGCGCGGGTCCCAGTCCCACCAGGTCCCCCACGTGCCCTTGCCCCAGATGCTGCCGGTGAGCAGGGTGATCAGCGTGAACCCCGCGCCCATCGGCGCGCACGCCATGGCCAGGATCTCGCAGACCTTGATCCGCCAGATCAGGGCAATGGCGGCGTACAGCGCCATCAGCGCGAATACGAACAGGCTCATCCAGGCGCTGGGCACATGGATGTAGAGGATGCGGAAACTGTCCAGCTGCCGGGCTTCCGGCGGCACCACCAGCAATGCCTGCCAGATTCCGACAAGCAGGACCGGCACGGCCGCGAGGTAGAACACCCGCGACCAGCGGGCGGCGAAACGATCGAACGTGGGCGGAGAACCGAGTTGGTGGAACCAGCGGACAATCGGATTCATGCGTGACGGCTATCCAGCAGGGGTGGATTGGCTCTCAGCTCGATCAACTCAGAGAAATACGAATCGCAGCGGCAGTCGCCAGCGGTGCCAGCACCAGTGCCACCAGCAGGCCGGCACCCAGCATCAGCAGCGCGCCGACCGGATCCTGTCCACGGCTGGCTGCAGCCAGGCTGCCTGCACCGAAGACCAGCACCGGCACGTACAACGGCAACGACAGCAACGCCACGAGAATACCAGAGCGCCGGATGCCCACGGTCAGTGCAGCGACCACACCACCGATCAGGCTCAGCAACGGTGTTCCCAGCAGCAACGATGCCAGCAACATCGGCAGCTGGTCATGCGGCAGATGCAGCATTTCCGCCAGCAGCGGGCTCAGTACGATCAGTGGCAGGGCCGTGGTGGCCCAGTGCAGCAGCACCCGCACCAGCACCAGCCACGCCAGTGGCACCGGTGCCAGCAGCCATTGCTCCAGCGAGCCATCCTCCGCGTCGGAGCGGAACAGCGAATCCAGCGCAAGCTGCCCGGCCAGCAGCACCGCCAGCCACAGCACCGCACCAGCGGTCGCCGCCAGCGGTTGTGGATCGCGTCCCTGTGCCAGTGCGAACAGCACCACCACCAGCAGGGCGAACAGCAGCGGCTGCAACGCATCGCCGCGGCGGCGCCAGAGCAGGCGCAGGTCACGCCTGACCAGGGCGCGCGCGGTCTGCCACAGGCCAGGTTCGGTACCCGGGGCGATCATGCGGCACCGCCGAGGTCGAGCTGGCGGGTACGCACCGGTGGTGCGGCGTAGGCCCCATGGGTGGTGACCAGGGCGGCGCCACCGGCACGCAGGTGTGCCGAAATCATCCGGTTGACCAGGGTGATGCCCTCCAGGTCGAGGTTGGCGTAGGGCTCGTCGAGCAGCCACAGCGGGGCGGGCGAGAGCCAGATGCGGGCCAGCGCCAGCCGCCGCTTCTGTCCGGCCGACAGGTGCCGCACCAGGGTGTCCTCATACCCGGCCAGGCCGACGATGGCCAGCGCATTGCCCGGCATCTGCCGCGCCCGGCGCCCGTGCAGGCCGCACAGGAAGTGCAGGTTCTCCAGTGTGTCCAGGTCCGGCTTCAGCGCGGGAAGATGGCTGAGATAGGCGACGTAGCGCGCCCGTTCGGCGTTGCTGGCGGGCCTGCCGTCGATCCGCACCTGGCCGGCGCCGGGTCGCGCAAGGCCGGCGAGCACGCGCAGCAGGGTGGTCTTGCCGGCACCGTTGCCGCCCTGCACGAGCAGCGCCTCGCCAGCATCCACGTGGAAGTCCAGCGGGCCGAACACGGGCGCGTCATTGCGCGAGAAGCTCAGGCCGCTGGCGGCCAGCAATGCAGGGGTGTCCAAGGGGCAGGGATCTTCATGCCGGAGTGCGGCGGCAATTGTAGCGATGAAATCCGCCCGGTAGCGCCGGGCCACGCCCGGCGAGCGTCAAGCGCGGTATCCCGCTGAAAGGGCATGTGCAAACAGCCGCCCGGCATGACCCGTCACGACCGGCCCGCGCCGCAGGCCGGGTCCGGATTTCGTACACTTCCAGCCCTTGTTCCCATTAGCCCAGGCCGATGCAACCCACCACCAAGCTGCCCAAGGTCGGTACCACCATCTTCACCGTCATGTCCCAGCTCGCTGCCGAGCACGGTGCAGTCAATCTGGGCCAGGGGTTTCCGGATTTTTCCGCGCCGCAGCGCCTGATCGACGAAACCGCCAGGGCGATGGCGGCCGGCCTGAACCAGTATCCGCCGATGACCGGTGTGGCGCCGCTGCGCCAGGCCATCGCGCAGAAGTCACTGGACCTGTATGGCGCCCAGGTCGACCCGGACACCGAAATCACCGTCACCAGCGGCGCGACCGAGGCCATCTTCAACGCCATCCACGCCGTGGTGCGTGCCGGCGAGGAGGTGATCGTGCTGGACCCCGCATATGACTGCTACGAGCCGGCCATCGAGCTGGCCGGCGCCACCACCGTGCACGTGCCGCTGGACCCGCAGACGTTCGCCGTGGACTGGGACCGCGTGCGTGCGGCCATCACGCCGCGCACCCGCATGCTGATGGTCAACACCCCGCACAACCCCTCCGGTGCGATGCTGGACGAGGCCGACATGCAGGCGCTGGCCGACGTGCTGCGTGGCACGCAGATCTACCTGATTTCCGATGAGGTGTACGAGCACATCATCTACGATGGCCGCCGCCACGAATCGGTGCTGCGCTACCCGGAACTGCGCGAGCGGACCTTCGTCATCTCCAGCTTCGGCAAGACCTACCACTGCACCGGCTGGAAGATCGGTTATGCGGTGGCGCCGCCGCTGCTGACCGCGGAATTCCGCAAGGTGCACCAGTACAACACCTTCACCAGCTTCGGCCCGGCCCAGTATGGCTTTGCCGCGATGATCCGCGACGAACCGGAGCACCACCTGGAACTGGGCGCGTTCTACCAGGCCAAGCGTGACCGCTTCCGCGAGCAGCTGGCCGGTACGCGGCTGAAGCCGCTGCCGGTGCCGGGCGGCTACTTCCAGCTGGTCGATTACTCGGCCATCAGCGATCTGCCCGACCACGAATTCGTGAAGTGGCTGACCATCGAGAAGGGCGTCACCGCCATCCCGCTGTCGCCGTTCTACGAAACCGCACCGGCCGGCCAGCGCCTGGTACGGCTGTGCTTCGCCAAGAACGAGGCGACCCTGGACGCGGCGATCGAACGCCTGCGCCTGCTGTGAGCGGAGTGACGACCATGCAGGATCTGCGCATTTCCCTCGTCCAGGGCGACACCCGCTGGCACGACCCGGCCGGCAACCGCACCTACTATGGCGCGCTGCTGGCGCCGCTCGCCGGCACCACAGATCTGGTCATCCTGCCCGAGACCTTCACCAGTGGCTTCTCCAACGAGGCCATCGCACAGGCTGAAGGCATGGATGGCCCCACCGTCGCCTGGGTGCGCGAACAGGCCAGAACCTTGAACGCGGCAGTGGTCGGCAGTGTGCAGCTGCGCGACGGCGCGGGCGTGTACAACCGGCTGCTGTTCGCGACCCCCGACGGTGGACTGCAGTACTACGACAAGCGCCACCTGTTCCGCTATGGCGGCGAGCACGAGCGCTATGCCGCCGGCCGCGACCGCCTCTGCGTGGAATGGAAGGGCTGGCGCATCAATCCGCAGGTCTGCTACGACCTGCGGTTCCCGGTGTTCTGCCGCAACCGCTACAACGTGGAACGGCCCGAACAGCTGGATTTCGATCTGCAGATCTTCGTTGCCAACTGGCCCTCGGCGCGTGCCTACGCGTGGAAGACGCTGCTGCGCGCACGCGCCATCGAGAACCTGTGCTTCGTCGCTGCGGTCAACCGTGTCGGCGTGGACGGCAACCAGCTGCACTATGCCGGCGACAGCGCCGTGCTGGATTTCCTCGGCCAGCCGCAGGTGGAGATCCGCGAGCGCGAGCAGGTGGTGACCACCACCATTTCGGCCGACGCGCTGGCGCTGCACCGTGCGCGCTTCCCGGCGATGCTCGATGCCGATGCTTTCCATCTGGACGTGCAGGCCTGAACGAAGGGCTGAACGCTGCCCGCATCACCGTGCGCGCCTGCATTCACCCTGCACGCGCGCGCTGCTAGATTCGCCGGCAGTCCGAACGCTGTGGAAGTCCTGCCGATGAACAAGTCCCTTGCCCTGCTGCTGGCGCTGGCCGCCACCTCCCTGGCTCCGGCCGCGCATGCCGGTGGCAACCTCGACTGCCACCTGCGCTACAACCTGTCCGGCTGGTCGCTGATCTACAAGACGGCCTCGGGCACCGGCACCGTCAGCTGCAGCAACGGTGCCAGTCTGCCGGTGCGCATCCAGATGAAGGGCGGTGGCCTGACCGTGGGCAAATCGAAGATCACCGACGGGCGCGGCAGCTTCACCGGCGCCGTCAGCGTGGATGAACTGCTCGGTACCTACGCGTCGGTCGGGGCTCATGCCGGTGCGGTGAAATCCAGCAATGCGCAGGTGATGACCAAGGGCGACATCTCGCTGGCGCTGTCCGGTACCGGCAAGGGCTGGGACCTGGGTGTGGACGGCACAGCCTTCACCATCAGCCGACGTTGACCGGTTCCCGTCGCAGCGGCACCCGATAACGAAAAACCCCGGCCAATGCCGGGGTTTTTCATGTCAGGCGTGCCGCCGATCAGCCGCCGCGCGGACCGCCGCGACGGGGGCCACCCGGGCCACGATTGCCGCCGGGGCCGCCTGCACCGCGGTTGCCCCCCGGACCGCCGGGGCCGCGATTGCCACCGGGGCCACCCGGGCCACGGTTGCCGCCGCCGGGACCGCGGCCGCCCGGACGGGCACCCTGCGCCGGCTTCGGGCTGCCATACGGATTGAAGCCCGGGTTGGCGTGGTCGGACGGGAAGCTCGGGGCGTTGCCCGGGTGCCCGTACGGATGCTTGTTGCCCTGCGCGCCCTGGCTGCGGTTGCCCGCGCCGGGACGGCCCTGGCCACCGGCGCCACCGCGACCCTGGCCGCCTGCGGCGCCCGGACCCTTCGGCTTGCCATAAGGACGGCCCTGGCCGCCGCCCGGACCACGTGCGCCCGGACCGGCGTTGCGGTGGCCGCTCGGGCCGGTGCTGACGCCATCGGGCACGTACCAGGTGCGGAACGCAGCCGGATTGCCTTCCGGCAGCGAACGGTCATTCTTCGGCTTGCGCTGCTTGAACGGCTTCTGCGACTGCTTGGCCGCGGCCTCGCCGCTGACCGTGAGGCCGCCCTTGAAGCCGCCCCCCTTGCCGCCGCGGCCACGGCCACGGTCTTCGCGCAGGGTGTCGAAACGGCGCAGTTCGCGCCCTTCGTCGGCCGTGCTGTGGCCATTGACGTAAGCGTTGCCACGGCCGCCTTCGCGCACGCGCACGGTGGTCTTGGCGGCGCGGCGCTGGCCGATCACCGGCTGCAGGGTGAGGGCCGACGGAGCGCCTTCTTCCAGCTTCAGTTCAGCACGCAGCGCTTCGACCTGGGCGCTCGGCAGCTCGACCGACTGGCCACGGGCCAGTTCGCGCGGCAGGCTGACCCGGCCGTAGCGGGTGCGCTTGAGGCGACTGACCTGGCAGCCCTGCGATTCCCACAGGCGGCGCACTTCGCGGTTGCGGCCTTCCTTGACCACGACGCGGAACCAGTCGTGCGAATCGGTACCGCCGATGCGTTCGATCTCGTCGAACTTGGCCGGGCCGTCTTCCAGCGCGACGCCACGGGCAAGGCGGTCGACGATGGCATCGGCCACCTTTTCCTGGCCTTCCGGTGCACGCACGCGGACCACGTACTCGCGCTCGACCTCGAAAGACGGGTGCATCATCGCGTTGGCCAGTTCACCGTCGGTGGTCGCCAGCAGCAGGCCGGTGGTGTTGATGTCGAGGCGACCGATCGCGATCCAGCGCGCGCCCTTCAGCGGCGGCAGCGATTCGAACACGGTCGGACGGCCTTCGGGGTCTTCGCGGGTGGTCACTTCGCCTTCCGGCTTGTTGTAGACCAGCACGCGCGAGGGTTCGGACAGCGCCGTGGCGACGAAGCCGCGGCCGTCCAGTTCGATCTTGTCGCCGCTCTTGACCGACATGCCGGTCTGCGCAACTTCACCGTTGACCTTGACCAGGCCTTCGGCGATGCGCTGTTCCAGCGCGCGGCGCGAGCCAAGGCCAGCCTGGGCCAGGACCTTGTGCAGGCGTTCTTCCAACTTGAACTGTTCGGAGGTGGCTTCGCGCTTGAGCGAGAGCTTGTTCAACGACAGCTTGCGAGGGGTGTCACTCATCAGTTTTGCTCCGGCCGACGGTTTCGAGGTCGGCCTCTGGTTCGGAATCGGCTTGGTCAACAGCCACGGTCGTCGTCGCGACGGCGTTGTCTTCGCGTTCGTTCACTGGCACCGCGCGCTCGCCCGGCGCGGAATCGGGGTGCCCATCATCGAGGGGCGAAGGTGCTTGCTCATCGGTGGCCGCCGCAGGGACTGCGTCGGCGGAATGCGGGGTGTTGCCACCGGCCAGGCCGGCATCATCATTGGCGGCCCCGTCCGGCTCGGCCGAAACGTCGGGGCCGTCGGCGCTGGCGGCAGCCGGTGCATCGCGGTCCAGGGCCAGCTGTGGTTCCAGCTCGCCCAGGTCCTTCAACTCCGACAGCGGCGGCAGCTCATCCAGGCGCTTGAGGCCGAAGTAATCCAGGAAGCCCTTGGTGGTGCCGAACAGTGCCGGCTTGCCGGGCACGTCGCGGTGGCCGACGACGCGGATCCATTCGCGTTCTTCCAGTGCCTGGATGATGTTGCTGCTGACAGCGACGCCGCGCACCTGCTCGATCTCGCCGCGGGTGATCGGTTGCCGGTAGGCGATCAGCGCCAGCGTTTCCAGGGTGGCACGGGTGTAGCGGGTCTTGCGTTCGGTCCACAGCCGGCTGATCCAGCCATGCACCTCGCCGGTGACCTGGTAGCGGAAGCCCGAGGCGACCTCGACCAGTTCCACGCCGCGGCCTTCGCAGCCTTCGCGCAGGTGCTCCAGCGCACGTTCGATGCTGCCCGGCGGTGCTGGTTCCTCTTCCGGGAACAGGTCTTTCAGCTGGGCCAGGGTCAGCGGCTGGCTGGAGGCCAGCAGGGCACCTTCGACAATGCGGTTGATCAGCGGTTGATCCATCGGCAGGCAGCGCTCACTCGTTCTCGTTGGCGGCGTCGTTGTCGTCGAACTCGCTGCTGAACTGCAGCGGGGCATTGGTGTTGCCGGCCGCCAGCGACTTCACGTAGATCGCCGCCAGCGGTTCCTCCTGGACGATGTCCAGCAGTTGCTCCTTGGCCAGTTCCAGCACGGCCAGGAAGGTGACCAGCACGCCCAGCTTGCCTTCTTCAGCAGTGAACAGGCTTTCAAAACGGTAGAACCTGCCGTCTTCCATGCGGCCGAGCACTTCGCCCATGCGCTGCCTCACGCTCAGCGCCTCGCGCTTGATCGCGTGGCCGCTGAACAGCTCGGCGCGCTTGAGCACATCGTGCAGCGCCAGCAGCATCTCCTTCAGGTCCACCGGCGGCGGCAGTTTCACCGTCGCGCGTTCGGGCATGAAGGCATGGGCCACCGTGGTGTCCCGGTCCTGGCGGGGCAGGGCATCGATGTCCTCAGCCGCCTGCTTGAAACGTTCGTACTCCTGCAGCCGGCGCACCAGTTCGGCGCGCGGATCGGCTTCATCGCCTTCGTCGCTGACCGGGCGCGGCAGCAGCATGCGCGACTTCACCTCGGCCAGGATCGCTGCCATCACCAGATACTCGGCCGCCAGTTCGAAGCGCAGCTCGCGCATCACGGTGATGTACTCCACGTACTGCCGGGTGATCTCGGCCACGGGGATGTCCAGCACGTCCAGGTTCTGCCGGCGGATCAGGTACAGCAGCAGATCCAGCGGACCTTCGAAGGCATCCAGGATGACTTCCAGCGCATCCGGCGGGATGTACAGGTCCTGCGGGATCTGCAGGACCGGTTGCCCATGCACGACGGCCAGCGGCATTTCCTGCTGCTGGGGGGCGGGCGGCCGGGTTGGCGGGTTCGCGTCGAGCGCGAGTTCGGAAGTCATCTAATGGACATCAGGATTGCAACGGACCAGTCGCGGCACCCGGCGCCGCGCGTGCACCGCGGGCCCCAAGGCACCAGGCGCGCCTGTCTCGGCGCGATTCCACACATATCAAACAGCAGGACGCGCCGCAGGAGACGGCAGCGACGGGACTACGGGGAGGTCGTCTACGTGGCCTGCCCGGAAGCGGCAGGTCGGTCGTCGGGGGCTGCGTTGGCCGCAAAAACCGACGGGTTGCTGCATCCAGCCACGTGCAATGGACTCTAGGGTAAGCCTTTGCCGCGCCAGTGTCCAGCCGCGGCCAGGGCGAGGGGGCTTTGGCTAGAATCGGCGGACCCGACAACGCGAGCGAGGAAATGCCGGTGTGGTATGTGATTGAAGGCTATGACGGCCAGGACGTGCTGACGCAACGGCTGCAGGCCCGGCCGGAACACCTGGCGCGGCTGCACGCGCTGCGTGATGAAGGGAGACTGCTGCTGGCCGGCCCTTGTCCGGCGATCGACAGCGAAGATCCAGGCCCGGCGGGGTTCAGTGGTTCGGTGGTGATCGCCCGCTTCGGGTCGCTGCCGGAGGCGCAGGCCTGGGCCGATGCGGACCCCTATGTGGCCGCAGGTGTCTACGTAAGGGTGCAGGTGCGGCCCTTCCGCCAGGTGCTGCCGTGAACGCGGACCGGATGGAGCGGATCCGTGATGCGCTGCAGCAGGCGCTGGCCCCGAGCGTGCTCGAGATCGAGGACGACAGTCATCGTCATGCCGGCCACGCTGGCGCGCGCGATGGCCGTGGCCATTTCAACGTGCATGTGGTCAGCGAGCGCTTTACCGGCCTCGGCCCGCTGGCCCGCCACCGCGCGGTATACGCGGCGTTGGGCGCGATGATGGAGACCGACATCCACGCGCTGTCCATCCGCGCGCTGGCACCGTCAGAACAGGGCTGAGCCCTTGTCCCGCACTGTCATTGCCGGTCCGTGCGTGGACCGTCAGGGACAGATTTCCATGTCCATTTCAGGACATTCGTCTAACGGACAGTTTACAAGCCCAGATGGAAACGCTTACATTCCGCGCCAATGCTGGTAGGTCCAAGCCGTGGAGGGCGGCTTCGTGAACAAGGCAGCCATTACAATCAAGGATGTCGCACGCGAAGCCCGGGTCTCCGTGGCTACGGTTTCCCGCGCGCTCAACGGGCATGAAAATGTCGCCGAACCGGTCCGCCAGCTTGTGCTGGAGGTGGCCGCACGGCTGCGTTACACCCCGCACGCCGCCGCACGCAGCCTGAGCAGCCGCCGCACCAACACGGTCGGCGTGGTGCTGCCGGACCTGTACGGCGAGTTCTTCTCCGAGCTGATGCGCGGCATCGACGGCGTTGCCCGCAGTCGCCGCCAGCATCTGCTGGTGTCCAGCTACCACGGCGACCAGGAGCAGCAGGGTGCTGCCCTGCGCGCCATGCGCGGGCGTGTCGATGGCCTGCTGGTGCTCTCGCCCTATGCGGAGAGCCCCGGCTTCCTGACCGACAACCTGCCGCAGTCGCTGCCCACCGTACTGATCAACACCTACCTGCCTGGGCAGGATCATCCGGTGTTGAGCATCGACGACCACGCGGGCGCAATGGCGATGACCCGTCATCTGCTCGATGCCGGTCACCGGCGCATCGCCTTCATTTCTGGCCCGGACCTCAACTTCGACGCGCGCGAGCGCCTGCGCGGCTTCCGTGACGCGCTGGCGGCTGCCGGCGGCAGCGCCGAAGGCATCGAGCTGCCCGGTGATTTCGACGAAGCTTCCGGCCATCGCGCCGGTCAGGAGTTGTTGGCAGCCGGCACGCTGCCCGATGCCGTGTTCGCCGCCAACGACATGATGGCACTTGGCTGCCTGTACGCCTTCGCGCAGGCAGGCGTCCATGTTCCGTCCGATGTCGCCCTGGCGGGTTTTGATGACATTCCGCTGGCACGTTTCGTTCACCCGTCGCTGACCACCATGCAGGTCAGCATCGCCGAGCTCGGCGATCGGGCGATGACGCGCCTGATGCAGTTGATGGACGGCACCTCCACGGAAGGGGCCGGGGACAAGCAGACCCTGGTACCCCGTCTCGTTGTTCGCGATTCCACCACTCCGCCATCCGGCCGTTGAAGCCGGAGGCGTTCCTTCTTTTTTGATTGATCGCAGGGGACCGCACACGCGGTCGCCGCCACCCGGAGATTGAGTTGATGATGCATTCCACTATCCGCACGCCGGCGCGCCGGCTGCTGAGCACCGCACTGGTCAGCTGCCTGATGCTGGCCGCCGCCCCGAACGCCCTGGCGCAGTCGGCCAACGCCAGCCTGCGCGGCCAGGTTGCCGGCGCACAAGCCGGTTCGGAGGTCACCGCCACCAACGTTGCGACCGGCACCGTGCGCCGCGGCACCGTCCGCGCCGACGGCAGCTACTCGCTGATGGGCCTGGACCCGGGCACCTATGACGTGGTGGCCAACGGCCAGACCCAGAAGGTCACCGTGACCGTGGCCTCCACCGCCACCCTGAACTTCGCCGGCGCTGCCAGCAGCACCCCGGGTTCGACCGCGGCCACCAACCTGGACACCGTCAACGTCGTCGCGCCGACCCTGCTGCAGGAAGTGCGCACGTCCGAAGTCGGCAAGACCGTCAGCCTGCAGCAGATCCAGACCACCCCGCAGGTGTCGCGCAACTTCCTGGAGTTCGCCGACGCGGTGCCGGGCCTGATCTTCACCCGTGATGCCAAGGGCAACACCTCGCTGCGCGGCGGCGCCACCAATGCCGATGGCACCAACGTGTACATCGATGGCGTGGGCCAGAAGAGCTACGTCAAGGGCGGCGGTGTGGCCGGCCAGTCCGGCAGCGCCGGCAACCCCTTCCCGCAGCTGGCCATTGGCGAATACAAGGTCATCAGCGGCAACTACAAGGCCGAGTACGGCCAGGTCTCGAGCGCTGCGGTGACCGCCGCGACCAAGTCCGGCACCAACGAATTCAAGGGTGAGGCGTTCTATCGCTACACCGACGAGGACATGCGCGCCAAGACCCCGGCCGAACGCCAGGGCGGCAAGGACAAGCAGGTGTCGGCCGAGAAGGAATACGGCTTCGCGCTGGGCGGCCCGATCATCCAGGACAAGGCCCACTTCTTCGTGACCTACGAAGCCAAGCGCTTCGACCTGCCGGTCACCATCGCACCGGACGGTGCGGTCACCGGTGCCGCCGGTCTGCTGCCGCCCGCCGGCGCCGCCGGTCTCGGCCCGGCCAGCCAGCCGTTCCAGCAGGACCTGATCTTCGGCAAGATCGACTTCGAGCCGACCGACAACGATCGCATCGAGCTGACCTTCCAGGACCGCGACGAAACGCAGTCGCAGTTCAGTGGCCAGACCTCGCCGGAAGCCGGCCGTGAAGTGGTCAATACCGACCGTCGTTACGCGCTGCGCTGGAACCACAGCGGCGAGCGCTACTACAACGAATTGATGGTCACCCACGAAGATTCGTTCAACAACCCGACCCCGCTGACCCTGGCCAACGGCATCACCTACACCGCGCCGGACGGTCCTGAAGACCGCACGATCGTGAAGATCGGTGGCGCCTCGGCACTGGACTCGCAGGTGAAGGGCCAGAAGGGCTGGTCGATCGAAGACAACCTGACCCTGGATGGCATCCAGTGGGCGGGCGACCACACCATCAAGATGGGCGTGAAGTACAAGCAGATCGACCTGTACGCTTCCGATGCGGCGCAGATCAACCCGACCTTCACCTACAC
Source organism: Stenotrophomonas sp. STEN225 (assembly GCF_056756445.1). Taxonomy (NCBI): domain Bacteria; kingdom Pseudomonadati; phylum Pseudomonadota; class Gammaproteobacteria; order Lysobacterales; family Lysobacteraceae; genus Stenotrophomonas; species Stenotrophomonas sp. STEN225. The sequence goes on from NZ_JBRRBV010000001.1 coordinate 280,342, forward strand.
CTTGGGTGATCCGGACTTCCCGGACTCGATTCCGTACAAGGCGCAGTTCGTCAAGCCGGTGACCGGCGTGTCGGGCGTGTCCGGCGAAGTACGCTCCAAGTCCAAGCAGTACGGCGTGTTCATCCAGGACGACTGGCAGGTCAATGACCACCTGCAGCTGAACATCGGCCTGCGCTGGGACTACGAGAAGACCCCGTCCTACCTGGACTTCGTGACCCCGCAGCAGGTGGTCGATGCCATCTATTCGCAGGATCCGCGCGCACCCGCCGGCCAGACCTACGCCGATTCGCTGGCGCTGGGCGGCCTGGACATCAGCGACTACATCAGCAACGGTCACAACCGCAAGGCATTCAAGGATGCCTGGCAGCCGCGCCTGGGCTTCTCGTATGACATCAACGCCGACGAGCAGCATGTGATCCACGGTGGTGCCGGCCGTTCCTACGACCGCGACCTGTTCGACAACCTGCAGCTGGAGACCACCAAGCTGGCCCTGCCGCAGCCGACCATCTACTTCCGCAACCCGGCCACCGGGACCTGCATCAACGGTCAGGCCGCCTGCTACGACTGGAATCCGAACCTGCTCAACGGCATCGGCAACCTGCAGGCGCTGGTGGGATCGACCAGCAACGCCGGCCTGGAGGTCGACCTGCTGAACAACAAGCTGAAGGCACCGTACTCGGATCAGTTCAGCCTGGGCATGAGCAACCAGATCGGTGACTGGCTGACCGATGCCACCATCGCCCGCACCCTGAGCTACGACGGTTTCGCCTTCACCCTGGGCAACCGTTACCCGACCGGCCAGTTCTTCGATGATCCGCGCCTGTGCGGCGGTACCGAGCCGGGCCTGAGCCAGGCCTGGAGCTGCAACGTGCCGGGCTTCGGCAGCCTGATCATCGGCCAGCAGGGCATCAAGACCCGCGCCACCCAGGTCCTGCTGTCGGCGCAGAAGCCGTTCACCAAGGAAAGCGGCTGGGGCACCTCGATCGCCTACACCTGGACCACCGCACGCCACAACCGCGACATCAACGAGAAGTACGCGTTCGACCGCGGCCTGATCGGCGATTACCCGACCATCCGTTCCAACGGTGCCCCTCGTCACCGCCTGGTGGTGACCGGTTCGTACGCAGGCTTCTGGGGCATCACCTTCGGCGGCAAGATCACCTTGGCAACGCCGACGGCCGTCAACGACTGGTACCCCGTGCCGCAGGCCAGCGGCTACACCCTGCCGACCCCGCAGGCGGCCGTGCCCAACGCCAACGGCAAGTTCCTGGTGGGTGGCAAGATCTTCGGCTACCGCTCGGTCGACCTGCAGGCGACGAAGACGTTCAAGATGCCGGGTGATACCGAGCTGTACGCTCGTCTGGACATCATCAACGTGTTCGATTTCGACAACTTCTCCACCTACAACTACGTCAAGACCAACGGCAAGCTGCAGGCCAGCTACAACGAGACCGGTGACATCATCGGTACGCCCCGCCAGATCAAGGCGGAAGTGGGCTTCCGCTTCTAAGCGGGTATGCCTGCTGCAGGAGTCGATGCCGCCGGTTCGCCGGCGGCATCGGCAACTGCGATGATCGCGCTGTCAGGCCACGTTCCCGTGGCTTTTTTAAATGTGTGGTTTGTAAACGATTTCAGATCATTGGACGTTATGCTTTCCCATCGATCAGTCCACCGGAGGAACCGCGCCATGCAGGCACGCCACCTGTTGTCCGCCGCAGCGATGACCCTGGCCATCGCCGCCTGCAAGCCGGCCCAGCAGGAGCCCGCCAAACCCCGGCCGCCGGTGATCCTGATCGAGGCCGATGCACCGCCGCGGCCGATGAAGCCGGAACTGCCGCCGCTGTTCGATGACATTGAACGCCGCACCTTCCAGTTTTTCTGGGACACCACCAATGAAGTGAACGGCCTGACACCGGACCGTTATCCGTCACGCCCGTTCGCCAGCATCGCCTCGGTCGGCTTCGCGCTCACCGCCTATCCGATCGGCATCGAGAATGGCTGGGTCAGCCGCAACCAGGCGATCGACCGCACGCTGACGACGCTGAAGTTCTTCCGTGACGTGCCGATGGGCCCGCAGCGCACCGGCAAGGCCGGCTACAAGGGCTTCTACTATCACTTCCTGGACATGCAGGAAGGCCGCCGCTACGACAGCTGGGTCGAACTGTCGTCGGTGGATACCGCGCTGCTGATGATGGGCGTGCTGTTCGCGCAGTCCTATTACGACGGCGATGATCCGCGCGAGAAGGAGATCCGGCAGATTGCCGATACCCTGTACAGGAAGATCGACTGGCCGTGGCTGCAGCAGCGCGCGCCGCTGATCTCGATGGGCTGGTTCCCCGAAAGCGGCTTCATCGACCACGACTGGATGGGCTACAACGAGGCGATGATGGTGTACATCCTTGCCCTCGGCTCGCCCACGCATCCGGTCAGCCCCGACGCATGGACGGTGTGGACCCGGACCTACGACAACGACTGGGGCGTCTACCAGGGCCAGGAATACCTGTCCTTCGGGCCACTGTTCGGCCACCAGTACAGCCATGTCTGGATCGATTTCCGCGATATCCAGGATGCCTACATGCGCGAGCGCGGCAGCACCTACTTCCTCAACAGCCGCTCGGCCGCGCTGGCCCAGCGCGAGTACGCCATCGCCAACCCGATGCAGTGGAAGGAGTACGGCGAGAACGTGTGGGGACTGACCGCCAGCGATGGTCCGCAGAACACCACCCAGGAATATCGCGGCGAGCAGCGCCAGTTCCGCCACTACTCCTCGCGCGGCGCCGGCCTGCGCGAGAACTTCGACGACGGCACCATCGCGCCGACCGCGGCGGTGGCCTCGATCGTGTTCGCCCCGGAGCAGGTCATTCCGGCCACGCTGGAGATGCACAAGCGCTTCGGCGATTACATCTATTCCAGCTACGGCTTCCTGGATTCGTTCAATCCCAGCTTCAGCTACGACATTCCGATCAAGACCGGGCGCCTGGTGCCGGATCGTGGCTGGGTCGCCAGCGACTACATCGCCATCGACCAGGGCCCGATCCTGACCATGATCGCCAATTACCGCAACGACTTCGTGTGGGAAGTCATGAAGAAGAACCCCTACATCCGCAAGGGGCTGGAGCGCGCCGGATTCAGCGGCGGCTGGCTGGCCCCCGAGGGCTCGTTCCAGCCGCTGGAACTGCAGAAGGACGAGAAGGCTGCATCGGCGCGCGCGGTCGGCATCGCCGAGTCACGCGCGGCCGCCGCACAGGAACAGAAGAACAATGCCAACCGCACCACAGGCCAGGGAAAGTAACGCTGTGCAGAACTGGCTCCATCGCATGCGCCGCTGGGCGCTGCCGGCCCTGGCCGCGCTGGTCGTGGCGGGCTGCGCCCGTACCGAACCGGGCACCACCACCGTGCGCTTCTGGGCGATGGGGCGCGAAGCGGAAGTGGTCAGCGAGCTGATCCACGAATTCGAGGCCGAGAATCCCGGCATCAAGGTGGATGTGCAGAACATCCCATGGACCGCGGCGCACGAGAAGCTGCTCACCGCGTTCGCCGCCGATGGCCTGCCCGATGTCTGCCAGCTGGGCAACACCTGGGTTCCCGAATTCGCCGAGCTCGATGCGCTGACGCCACTGCAACCGTTCGTGCAGCGCTCGGCGGTGGTCGACCCGAAGGATTACTTCCAGGGCATCTGGGACACCAACGTGATCCATGGCGAGCTGGTGGGCGTGCCGTGGTACGTCGATACCCGCCTGATCTATTACCGCAAGGACCTGCTGGCCAAGGCCGGTTACGACCACCCGCCACGGACCTGGCAGGAGTGGAACGAACAGATGGCGGCGATCAAGCGGATGCAGGGGCCGAACCGCTATGCCGTGCTGATGCCGATCAACGAGTTCGAGCAGCAGCTGTCGCTGGCGCTGCAGCAACCCGATCCGCTGCTGCGCGACGACGATACCCGTGGCAACTTCTCCAGCCCGGGCTTCCGCCGCACGCTGGCCTTCTACGCCAACATGTTCGAGAAGGGCTGGGCGCCGAAGATGTCCGAGACGCAGATCTCCAATGTCTGGGATGAATTCTTCCGCGGCTTCAACGTGTTCTACATCTCCGGCCCCTGGAACATCCGCGAGTTCAAGAAGCTGCAGCCGAAGGCGCTGGAGGGGCAGTGGGGCACCGCGGCGTTGCCGGGCCCGGATGGCCCCGGTGCGGGCATCGCCGGCGGTACCAGCCTGGTGATCTTCCGCAAATCGCAGCAGAAGCAAGCCTCCTGGAAGCTGATCGAGTTCCTGTCGCGCCCGGAAATCCAGGCCCGTTTCCATTCGATCATCGGTGATCTGCCGCCGCGTCGCAGTGCCTGGGATGCACCGTCCCTGGCCGGTGATCCGCTGGCGGCGGCGTTCCGCGACCAGCTGGAGCGGGTCAGGCCGACGCCGAAGGTGCTTGAGTGGGAGCGCATCGTGCAGGAAATGCGCATCGTCACCGAAAAGGTGGTGCGCGGCGGGATGCCTCAGGACGACGCCGTGGCCGAGCTGGACCAGCGCGTGGACAAGGTGCTGGCCAAGCGTCGCTGGATGCATGAACAACAACGCCTGCAGGAGCGCGCGCCTTCGCCGACGCGTTCAAGCAGCACCCTGGCCGATGGGAGCGCGCAATGAAACGAACTTCGCTGGCCGGATGGATCTTCGCAGGCCCATCGCTGATCGTGCTGGGGGTGTTCTTCGGCCTGCCGGTCGCCTCGGCGCTGGCGCTCAGTGTCACCGACTTCGACCTGTACGCATTGGCCGACAGCAGCAACCTGCGTTTCGTCGGCCTCGGCAACTACATCGACCTGCTGCAGACGCCGATGTTCTGGAAGTCGCTGTGGAACACCAGCTACTTCGTGCTGATCGGTGTGCCGCTGTCGATCGGTGTGTCACTGGGCGCGGCGATGCTGCTGAACGCGCCTGCCGCGCGTTTCAAGGCGCTGTTCCGCACCGCGCTGTTCGCGCCGGTGGTGACCACGCTGGTGGCGGTGGCGGTGATCTGGCGCTACCTGTTCCATACCAGCTACGGCCTGGTCAACTACGGCCTGGGCCATCTGGGCATCAGCCCGATCGACTGGCTGGGCGATCCGAACTGGGCGATGCCCACCATCATGCTGTTCGCGGTGTGGAAGAACTTCGGCTACAACATGGTGATCTTCCTGGCCGGCCTGCAGGCGATCCCGCATGATCTGTACGAGGCGGCGCGGATCGACGGTGCCTCGCGCTGGAAGCAGTTCCTGCACATCACCCTGCCCATGCTCGGCCCGGTGCTGCTCGTGGTCGGAGTGATCACCGTCTCCGGCTACTTCCAGCTGTTCGCCGAGCCTTACGTGATGACGCGTGGCGACCCGCTGCAGAGCACGGTCAGCGTGCTGTATTTCATGTTCGAGGAAGGCTTCAAGTGGTGGAACCTGGGACGCGCCTCCGCGGTGGCATTCCTGCTGTTCCTGATCATCCTGGCGGTGACCACCGTGATGCTGCGCTTTGGCCGCAGGAGGCAGTTGGTATGAGTCGTGAAATCGGCCAGTCGCGCTGGCATCCGTGGTGGATCAACGGCGCGTTGCTGGTGCTGGCCCTGGTCAGCCTGGCGCCGCTGCTGTGGATGGTCTCGGTCTCGTTCATGCCGCAGGGCGAGGCCAGCCATTTCCCGCCTCCGCTGTTGCCCTCGCAGGTGACCACCCACAACTACCACGAGCTGTTCGCGCGTACCGGCATGGGCGGCAATTTCGCCAACAGCCTGCTGGTGTCGCTGGCGATCACGCTGGGCTCGCTGCTGCTCAATACGATGGCCGGCTATGCGTTCGCCAAGCTGAATTTCGTTGGCCGTGAGCGCCTGTTCCAGGTGTTGATGGCGGCGCTGGTCATTCCCGCCCAGGTGGCGATGCTGCCGCTGTTCCTGCTGATGAAGCAGCTGGGGCTGGTCAACAGCTTCGGTGGCGTGATCGTGCCGGCGCTGGCGAGCGTGTTCGGCATCTTCCTGGTGCGGCAGTACGCGCGGTCGATCCCGGACGAACTGCTGGAGGCCGCGCGCATCGACGGGGCAGGGGAGCTGCGCATCTTCTTCCAGATCGTGCTGCCGATGCTCAAGCCGGTGCTGGTGACCCTGGCGATCTTCACCTTCATGGGCGCATGGAACGATTTCATGTGGCCGCTGATCGTGTTGACCGATCAGGAGCACTACACTTTGCCGGTGGCCCTGGCCACCCTCTCGCGCGAACACATCATGGACGTGGAAATGATGATGGCCGGCGCGGTGGTTACCGTGGTTCCGGTGCTGGCACTGTTCCTGGTGCTGCAGCGGTACTACATCCAAGGATTGTTGCTGGGGAGCGTGAAGGGATGAAGGGTGCGATCGCCGTTGGACTGGGCCTGTTGTGGACCTCCCTGGCGATCGCCGCCCCTCCGGCGCTGCCGGCGCCGAAGGTGCTGGACGACTTCGACGATGTCAGTGCCTGGAAGCTGGTGCTGTCCGACCAGGTCAGCGGCTCGCTGCGCCCGGTCAGCGGCGCGGGTGGCGGCCGCGCGCTGTGCCTGGATTACGACTTCCACAACGTATCGGGCTACGTCGGCATCCGTCGCGCGCTGGCGGTCGAGTATCCGGTCAACTACCGCTTCGGCTTCCAGCTGCGCGGTGATTCACCGGCCAATGATCTGCAGTTCAAGCTGATCGACGCCAGCGGTGACAACGTGTGGTGGGTCAACCGCCCCGGTTACAGTTTTCCCAGGTCGTGGACGCCGGTCGAGTACCGGCGTCGGCAGATCGACAAGGCGTGGGGGCCGTCGCCGGAGAAGGAAATGGCGCGCAGCGCCGCAGTCGAGTTCACGATCTACAGCAAGGTCGGCGGACGCGGCACGGTGTGCTTCGACAGACTGACCCTGCAGGGCCTGCCCGCACGGGACGAATCGCCGCTGCGGCCGGAGGTGATTGCCGACACCGCGACGGCGCTGCAGGACCGGATGGTGGACGGCAAGAGCGATACCTTCTGGATCAGCGGTGGGGTGAAGCAGCAGACCATCAGCCTGGACCTGCACAAGAGCCGCGAGATCGGCGGCGCGGTGATCGACTGGCTGCCGGACCTGCAGGCGACCCGCTACACCGTGCGCACGTCCGTGGACGGACGCGACTGGCGCACGGCACGCGAAGTGACCGCCGGTGGCGGTGGCCGTGACTGGCTGGCGCTGCCGGATACCGATGCGCGCTATGTGCGCTTCGACCTGCAGGGAGGTCCGAACTGGCGCTATGGCATCCGTGACATCACGCTCAAGCCACTGGACTTCGCAGCCACGCCCAATGCATTCCTGTCGTCGGTTGCCGCTGATCTCCCACGCGGTGCGGTACCGCGCGCGTTCGTGGGCGAACAGCCGTACTGGACCCTGCTGGGTCTGGATGGCGGCCAGCAACAGGCGCTGATCAGCGAAGACGGTGCGCTGGAGCCTGCCAAGGCCAGCTTCAGCATCGAGCCGTTCGTCCGCCTGGATGGCAAGCTGATCGCCTGGAGCGATGTGGCCATCACCCAGTCGCTGCAGGATCGCTACCTGCCCATCGCCAATGTCGACTGGGTGCATGAGAAGGTGGGGCTGGCGGTCACCGGATTCGTGCAGGGCACGCCCGAGCGTGCGCAGCTGATCGGTCGCTACCGCCTGAGCAATCCGGACAAGGTGGCCCACGAGTACACGCTGGCGTTGGCCATCCGCCCCTGGCAGGTCAATCCGCCAACCCAGTTCCTCAACACCACCGGCGGCTTCAGCCGCATCGACAGCCTCGACGTCGGCGAGCAGCTGGTCCGCATCAATGGCGAGCCACGCATCTACCCGCTGCAGGTACCTGATGCGCGTTTTGCCACCTCTTTCGATGGCAAGCTCGATGCCATGCACCTCGCCTCGGGCAAGCTGCCGGCGACGACCACGGTGAAGGACAGCACCGGCATGGCGTCGGGCGCGCTGCTGTACACGATCACCCTGGAACCCGGGCAAAGCCGCGAAGTGGCGGTGGTGCTGCCGCAGACCGGTGGCTGGGCGCCGCAGGCCGTGGACGTGGCAAAGGCGCAGCAGCAGGTTGCCGACATGTGGCGTGCCAAGCTCGGCGTGGTATCGCTGCAGGTTCCGAAGGCGGGCCAGCCGATGGTCGACACGCTGCGCACCGCGGTAGCGCACATGCTGATCTCGCGCGTCGGGCCAAGCCTGCAGCCGGGCACGCGCTCGTATGCGCGCAGCTGGATCCGCGACGGCGCGATGATCTCCGAAGGGTTGCTGCGCATGGGCCGCAGCGACGCGGTGCGTGACTACCTCAACTGGTATGCGCCGTTCCAGTTCGAGAATGGCAAGGTGCCGTGCTGCGTCGACGCACGTGGCAGCGACCCGGTGCCGGAGAACGACAGCCATGGTGAGTTGATCTACAACATCGCCGAGTATGGCCGCTACACCGGCGACAGCACGTTCATGGAACTGATGTGGCCGCATGTGCAGGGGGCCTATCAGTACATGGAGCAGCTGCGTGCCAGCGAGCGCACCGAGGAGAACCGTGCACGCAACCCGGCCTTCTACGGGATGATGCCGGCCTCGATCAGCCACGAAGGTTACTCGGCCAAGCCGATGCATTCGTACTGGGACAACTTCTGGGCGCTGCGTGGCTACAAGGACGCTGCGCTGCTGGCGACGCAACTGGGCAAGGTGGAGGCGATGCAGATCGCCGAGTCACGCGATCAGTTCCGCGACGACCTGCAGGCATCGCTGCTGTCGGCCATGCAGCAGCACAACATCGATTACCTGCCGGGCTCGGCCGAGCTGGGCGATTTCGATGCGACATCGACGACCATCGCGCTGGCGCCCGGGGGTGAGCAGGGCCGGCTGCCGCAGCAGGCCCTGGAAGCAACCTTCGAGCGTTACTGGAAGGAATTCGTCGCGCGTCGCGATGGCAAGCGCGAATGGAAGGACTACACGCCGTATGAGTGGCGCAACGTCGCCGCCTTCGTGCGCCTGGGCTGGCGCGACCGCGCCTGGCAGGCGACCGAGTTCTTCTTCAAGGACCGTGCCCCGCAGGCATGGAACCAATGGGCGGAAGTGGTCTCGCGGACACCGCGCAAGCCGTTCTTCGTCGGCGACCTGCCGCATGCATGGGTCGCGTCGGATTTCGTGCGCTCGGCGCTGGACATGTTCGCCTACAACCGCGACATGGATGAGTCACTGGTGCTGGCCGGCGGCGTTCCAACGGCCTGGCTGCAGGGTGAGGGCATCGCGGTGCAGGGCCTGCGTACGCCGCAGGGGCAGTTGAACTACCGGTTGCGGCGCAGTGACAAGCTGCTGGTGCTGGAGGTGCAGCCCGGCCTGGTGCCACCGGCTGGAGGCGTCGTGCTTCCGTGGCCCTATGCGGGCGAACCGGGTGACGCCACCATCAATGGCGCGCCGGGTGAATGGATCGACCGCGAACTGCATGTGCACGAACTGCCGGCCCGCGTCGAGATCGAAGTGCCGGCGGCAGTGCGTCGCTCCGAGCGCAAGGGACAGTAAGCATGGGTAGGAAGGCATGGCGTGCGCGCGCGGCAGCGTGCGCACTGGGCATGGCGATCGCGCTGGCGCTGCCTGCCGCGGCGGTGGCGGACGTGCCACGGGCGGACGATGTGGACGCAGCCGCCCGCGCGCCTGGCATGGGCATGGTCACCTTCAACCTGCACCACGACCGCGAGGACTGGCCCAGCCGGCGTCGTACCATCCTGGCAGAACTCAAGCGCCTGCAACCTGATGCGATCGCGCTGCAGGAAGTGATCCAGCGGCGCAACGTGCGCAACCAGGCGCAATGGCTCGCCAGCCAGCTGGGCTACCGATACGTGTTCGTGTCCACCGATCCGGTCGGCGCGCCCAAGCGCTACGGCAACGCACTGTTGACGCGACAGCCGATCCTCGCCCAGGGCGAGCACCTGCTGCTGCCGCTGGACGACTACCGCACCGTGGCGCACCTGCGCATCGAGGTGGAGGGCCGGCCAGTCAACCTCTATGCAACCCATCTCAATGAGCGCAGCGATGAAAGCGGCAAGCGCATCCGGCGGACGCAGGTGGAAGATCTGCTGCGCTTCATCGCCGCAACGTCGGATGGCGCGCCGGTGGTGATCGCAGGCGACTTCAACGCACTGGTCGATGCGGGTGACCTGAGCGAGCTGCGCAGCCACTATGGCGACAGCTATGGCAGCGTGCATGTGAACACCGACCTGGCGGCTGTCAGCACCCTCAACCGGCATTACTACCCGGCGCCCTCGCGGATCGATCACATCTTCTTCCAGCAGGATCAGCTGGTTGCACGGGAGGCCAGGCTTCTGTTCGACCAGCCGGATGACAGCGGGCGCTGGGCTTCGGATCATTACGGCGTCTGGACGCGATTGCAGTTCGCGCCGAAACCCTGAACAACGACCCAGCGGCCTATCCCCGGTCGGCACGATACAGCCCGATGCACAAACAGAAACGGCGGGGATCATCGATCCCCGCCGTTCTGCTGTCACCCGATCAACGAGCGGTCAGTTGGCCGGCGGCGTGCGCTTGGCGGCCTCGTCGTCCTCTTCGTCAGCCTTGGCTTCGGCCGCCTGGGCGGCAGCATCGGCATGGCCATCCGCGACCGGGTCGAGGGTCGGCGTCACGACGGCATCGGCGACCGGTGCAGGGGCCTCCACCGACGGGGCTTCCACGGCCACCGGTGCGACCGGGGCTTCGGCAACCACAACAGGTTCGACGACCGGCTTCACTTGAACCACCGGGGCCGCCTCAACAGCCACCGGTGCGGTCTCAGGCACGGGCGCTGCCTCAACAGCCGCCGGCTTCGATTCCACGACGGGTGCAGGCTCGACCACGACCGGCTTCACGTCCACCACAGGGGCCGCTTCGGCCACTACCGGCGTTGCTTCGATCACCGGTGCGGCGTCCGCCGACGGGGTTGCCGCCGCCACGGGCTGTGCGGGTGTCGCGGCGTCGATGGCGTCGAGCATGCTGGTCTGCACCGGCGAGGGCGCCGGTTCTGCCTTGGCAGCGGTCTCGACCGGTGCCGGAGGCGCGGCGGTCACCGGCGCGGCGGCTTCAACCACGGCGCTGCTGACCACGGCGGCCGGTGCGGCGGCGACAGCGGCCGCAACGCGGGCCGGCTTCTCGCCTTCGACGATGGACGGCTCGACGTCATCATCGAAGTCGAACTCCGGCTGCGAGCGGGCGGGCTGCGTGGCTGCAACCGGTGCTGACCCGGCAGCGTGGTCGACACGCGGCTCGGCGCTGTCGGTGCTGTCGGCGTCATCGCCTTCGTCACCGTCATCCTGGTCTTCGCCCAGCGGATCGGTGCCGGCCGCATTCTCGGCGCCACCACGGCGGCGGCGGCGGCCACCACGACGACCGCGACGACGGCGGGTCGCGCCTTCGCCGGCCTGCTCGCCCGTGGTGTCGGCAGGTGCCTCTTCGCCCGTCACGGCAGTGGCGTCACCTTCAACGGCGGTGACAGGCGCGACTTCGGCCGGCGCCGCGGTTTCGACCGGCGGCTGTGCGACCACCGCCGCGACCGGCGCCGTAGCCTCCCGCGCGGTCACCGCAGCAGCGGTGATGGCACTGGCCGCCACCGCAGCGGACGCCGTCGCCGTGTCGGTCTGGGCTTCTGCGGCACCACGCTGCGGCTTCTCGGCCGGCTTGTCGCCGTCCTGCTGCGGACGCGGCTGCTTCGGCTGCTTGAGCTTCGGCTGCTGCTGCGGGTTCTGGCCCTGCTGCTCGTTGCGCGGCTTGTTCTGCTGCTGCGGCTGCTGGCCGTCCTTCTGCTTGCCCTGCGGCTGGCCGTTGCCGTTCGGGTTGCCATTGCCGCCCTGACGACCGTCCTTGCGCTGTTCGCCGCGATCCTTGCGGTTGCCGCCCTCCTTCTGCTGCTGCGCATTGCCGTTGCCGCGATTGTCGTCGCGACGGTCCTTGCGGTCCTTGTTGCGATCCTTGTTGCGCTCCCTGCGGCCACCGTCCTGCTGCGGCTGGCGGGCGGCCGGCGGCGCCGGGGCGGGTGCCGGCTCACCACCGAACACGCGCTTGATCCAACCGATCACGCCACCGCCGGTCGACGGGGCGGCGGGCGCAGCCACCACCGGCGCGGGTGCCGCTGCAGCCGGCTCCAGTTCCTCACGCACCGGGGCGGGGGAGGTGTGCTTGACCTGGGTCACCACCGGCGGCGGGATGTTCAGCTGGCCCTTGGTGAGGGCGTGCACAGGCAGCTTGCGCGGAGTGCCACGCTGGTAGCTCGGACGGCTGCTTTCCTCGCCCAGTTCGTTCTCACGCAGGCGGGTGACCGTGTAGTGCGGGGTATGCAGCTGCTCGTCGGCGACGATCACGATCGGCGCTTCATGGCGCTGTTCGATTTCGCGCAGCGCGCTGCGCTTCTCGTTCAGCAGGTAATTGGCGATCTCCACCGGCGCCTGCACCAGCACCTGCCCGGTGTTCTCCTTCATCGCGTGCTCTTCGGCCACGCGGATGATCGACAGCGACAGCGACTCGACGCTGCGCATGCGGCCGTGGCCATCACAGCGCGGGCAGACGATCTGGCTCGATTCGCCCAGGCTCGGGCGCAGGCGCTGGCGGCTCATTTCCAGCAGGCCGAAGCGCGAGATGCGGCCGACCTGCACGCGTGCGCGGTCGTACTTCAGCGCGTTGGCCAGGCGGTTCTCGACCTCGCGCTGATGCTTGTTGGAGGACATGTCGATGAAGTCGATCACCACCAGGCCGCCCAGATCGCGCAGGCGCAGCTGGCGGGCCACTTCCTCGGCCGCTTCCAGATTGGTCTGGAAGGCGGTGTCCTCGATGTCGCTGCCCTTGGTCGCGCGCGAGGAGTTCACGTCGACGGCGGTCAGTGCTTCGGTCTGGTCGACCACGATCGAGCCGCCCGACGGCAGGCGCACGTTGCGCTCGTAGGCGCCTTCGATCTGCGATTCGATCTGGAAGCGGTTGAACAGCGGGATGTCGTCCTTGTAATGCTTGAGCTTGCGCAGGGTCTGCGGCATCACCTGCTGCATGAACTCCCTGGCGTGCTCGTACATCTCCTCGGTGTCCACCAGGATCTCGCCGATGTCGGCGCGCAGGTAGTCACGCAGGGCGCGCACGATCAGGCGCGATTCCTGGTAGATCAGGAACGGGGCCGGCTTGCTCAGCGCCGCCTCGGCGATCGCCCGCCAGACGCTGAGCAGGTAGTCCAGATCCCACTGCAGCTCTTCCGCATCGCGGCCGACGCCGGCGGTACGGATGATCACGCCCATGTCGTCGGGAATGTTCAGCTTGTCCAGTGCGTCCTTCAGGGCAGCCCGGTCTTCGCCCTCGATGCGGCGGGAGACGCCGCCGGCACTTGGCGAGTTCGGCATCAGCACCATGTAGCGGCCGGCCAGGGAGATGAACGTGGTCAGGGCGGCGCCCTTGTTGCCACGCTCTTCCTTGTCGACCTGGACCACCACTTCCTGGCCTTCCTTGAGCAGCTCGCGGATGCCGGCCTTGTTGTGGTCGACACCGGCCTGGAAGTAGTCGCGGGAGATTTCCTTCAGCGGCAGGAAGCCATGGCGGCCACCGCCATATTCGACGAAGGCGGCTTCCAGCGAGGGCTCGATGCGGAAGATCCGGCCCTTGTAGATGTTGGACTTCTTCTGTTCCTTCGACGGCTGCTCGATGTCGATGTCATACAACGACTGGCCATCCACGATGGCAACACGCAGCTCTTCAGCCTGCGTGGCGTTGATCAGCATTCGCTTCATTGTTGCGTTCCTCGCAAGCGGCTACCGCGCGGAACGCCATGGGGTTTCGCCTCTGGATACGGCTCGCCCCCCATTCGCGCAAGCGCGGGGAGGGGGGCTTGGGTTTCCAGCGCTACGACACCACGGCAGGCCGCGGGAGCGCTTCACTCATATGGTTTTTGGGGTGTTGCAGGGCCGCAGGCAGCTGTCAGCCAGGCTGGAGCGCCACGCGGGACATGTTCAGCACGGTTGCGTGTCAGGCATCCGGCGATGGCCGGGAAGGCCGGTGAGCCGCTAACATGGCCGCCCCGCGGGCGGTGGTCGCGCACTGTGCCGGATTCGTCGGAAGCTGGGCTTCTGGCCCTGAGTAACTTCCAACGAAATCAATCCCTTATCTCGCCCCCCGAGTGTAACAGAATAAACAGCCTGATGACCGCCCAAGACCCCACCAAGCCAGCTGGCGACAAGCCATCCGTGCGCATGATCACCGTTCCCGCCGACCGCGCCGGCCAGCGCCTGGATAATTTCCTGCTCGGCCAGCTGAAAGGGGCCCCGCGCAGCCTGGTCTACAAGCTGGTGCGCAGCGGGCAGGTGCGGGTCAATGGCGGCCGCGCCAAGGCCGAGCGCAAGCTGGAGGCGGGCGACGAGGTGCGGGTGCCGCCGGTTCGTCTCACCGAGGAGGGAGACAAGGCTGGCCCTCCCGAGTCGTTCATGCGTCGTCTGGAACAGGCCATCGTCTTCGAGGACGCACGGCTGCTGGCGCTGAACAAACCCTCGGGCGTGGCCAGTCATGGCGGCAGCGGGATCAGCTTCGGCGCCATCGAGACCCTGCGCGCCCTGCGCCCGGGCCAGACGCTGGAACTGGTGCACCGTCTCGACCGCGATACGTCGGGCCTGCTGGTGGTGGCCAAGAAGCGCTCGGCGCTGAGCGAGCTGCAGGCGCTGCTGCGTGAAGACCATGGCGCCGGCATCCGCAAGCGTTACCTGACCCTGCTGACCGGACGCATGCCCGACGGGGTGATGACGGTGGACGCGCCGCTGCACGTGGGCCTGCGCCAGGGCGGTGAGCGACATGTCCAGGTCAATGCGATCGGCAAGGAATCGATCAGTCATTTCCGCGTGCTGGAGCGGCGTGGGGGCCATTCCTATTGCGAGGTGCGCATCGAGACCGGCCGGACCCATCAGATCCGGGTGCACGCCCAGCATCTGGGGCATCCGGTGGCCGGTGACGACAAGTACGGCGATCCTGCGGTGAACAAGCGGCTTCGTGAGCAGATCGGCCTGAAGCGGTTGTTCCTGCACGCGGCCTCGCTGGAGTTCGCGCTGGACGACGGCAAGACCCCCTACGTGCTGAACGCTCCGCTGGCGGATGAGTTGGTCGAGGCGCTGGACCGCCTGCGCTGACGGCGGTTCGGCGGCGCCGGGCGCTTGGTCGGCACCGTCGCTTCCCTGCGATGAGTGGGCTTGTCACTTTCTTTGCTCGTGCAAAGAAAGTAGCCAAAGAAACACGCCGCCATCCGCGCCGGCGCTGCGCGCCGGTGCCCTGCGCTCCTCGGCTCGCTACAAGGCGGACCTGACAGCCGCAGCGTAGACCCATACCCGCACGCAGCCCTTGTAGAGTCGAGCCACGCTCGACTGACGCGCGCAGCGCGGGCTTCGCTTTTTCATTCTTTCATCGCGCGGCTGGCACGCGCCTATAGCCTGTCAGAGCCCGGCCCAACCCCGGGATCTCGCTCCGCCAGCCGCGAGGGGGCTCAGCCCGTTGGCCGCAACCCTCTCACCACTTGAACAGCACCAGGCTGATCGCCAGCGTTCCCATGCCTGCAACCAGGCCGTACACCGTTTCGTGACCCTTGGCGTAGCGCTTGGCCGCCGGCAGCAGTTCATCCAGGGCCAGGAACACCATCACGCCGGCGATCAGGCCGAACACCCAGCCGAACGTGGCGTGCGACAGCGATCCGGACAGCAGCCAGTAGCCCAGCATGGCCCCCACCGGCTCGGCCAGGCCCGACAGCAGGCTGGCGCCGAACGCATAGAACTTGTTCTGGGTGGCGAAGTACACCGGCACCGCGATTGCGATGCCCTCGGGAATGTTGTGGATGGCGATGGCGAAGGCCAGCGGCATGCCCACCGACGGGCTTTCCAGCGTAGCGAAGAAGGTCGCCAGCCCTTCCGGGAAATTGTGTGCGGTGATCGCCACCGAGGTCAGCAGCGCGACCCGCTTCAGGTACTCGCGGCTGTTCTCGCGGAACGCAGGGTCCTGCTTGTCCAGGCTGTCGTGCGGATTGGGAATGAAGTGATCGATCAGCACGATCACGATCACACCGGCCAGGAACGCCAGCGTGCCGTAGGTGAAGCCGGTGCGCTCGCCATAGGCCAGGGCGAACGACGCAATGGACTTGTTGAGGATCTCCGACAGCGATACGTAGACCATCGCGCCGCCGGCGAAGGCCAGGCCGAACGCCAGCAGTCGCGGGTTGGGGCGGCGCGAGAACAGCACCAGCAGGCTGCCGATGGCGGTCGCGAGGCCGGCCGCGAGGGTGACCGCCAGCGCGATCCAGATGTTTTCGGGGGGGATCTGCAGCATGTACCGACGCGGTCCTGGTCAACAGACAACCGCCCCGGGCACTGCCGGGGCGGCAAGGGCGAGGCGGGCGTCGGCTGGCCTCGTCATGGTGTGCGGTCAGCCGCCGCGGCGCAGGCGCTCTTCCACCGCGAAACACTGGTCCGGCTTTGGCTGCGGCGGGTTGAAGCTGACCGGCACCTGGATGGTGGCGGGCACGGCCTGGCCGTTGCGGGTGGCGGCCTTGAACTGCCAGCCCTGCACGGCATTCCTGGCCAGCTCATCCAGCTGCGGGTTGCCCGCGCCGCTCAGCAGGGTCACTTCGCTGGGCTTGCCGTCGGTGCCGATGGTCACCTTGAAGGTGCTGGTGCCGCCCGTACCGGTACAGGCCAGCTCGAGCGGGTACTGCGGCGGCGGCGTCTTCACCGCAGCCACCTCGGTCGGCGGCGGCACGGGCGGCGACGGCTCGGAGGCGCCACAGCCGGCGAGGCCGGTCACGGCGATCAGGGACAGGCTCAGCACTCGCACATTCATGGCAGTTGCTCCGTGAGGGCCGATGTCTTGGCCGCGCAGATGAAGTCGTTCTCGCTCAGGCCGCCGACGTCGTGGGTCGAATAGCGCACCACGGCGCGGTCGTAGTGCACGCCCAGGTCCGGGTGGTGATCCTCGTGGTGGGCGATCCAGGCCAGTGCATTCACAAAGGCCATGGTGGCGTAGTAGTCCTTGAAGCGGAAGGTGCGCAGCAGCGCCTGGCCGCCCTCGGCCAGTTCCCAGCCGGGAATCTGCGGCAGCAGCTCGGCCAGCCGGGCCTCGCCCAGCTTGTGGTCGCTGCCTTTGCGCGGTACGCAACGGGCCTGGGCCAGTGGAATCAGGTCGGCCATGGGAATCTCCACCTCGTGTTGACTGAACAATGCGCCGGACGGTGTATAAACCGAATGAGCGGTTGACACTTACTTGGCTAGAATAGCCTGATGATCCAGATCTCCGACACTGCCCAGACCCATTTCCGCAAGCTGATCGAACGCGAGGGCGCGCCCGGCATGGGCGTACGCCTGAGCGCGGTCGATCCCGGCACTCCGCGTGCCGATGCGCGGCTGGAATTCGCCGAACCCTCGGACCTGCACGGCGACGAGTGGGCCGTGGACTGCGACGGGTTCACCCTGTATGTCGACGCCGGCAGCGTCGGCTGGCTCGATGGCGCGGAGATCGACATCGTGGCTGGCGCGGCAGGTGCCCAGCAGTTGACCATCAAGGCGCCGCGCATCAAGGGCGAAGCGCCCGGGGAGGCCGCTTCGCTGGTCGAGCGTGTGCACTGGGTGGTGGAAAATGAAATCAATCCACAGCTCGCCTCCCATGGCGGCAAGGTCGCAGTGCAGGAAGTCTCGGCCGAGGGCGTGGTGCTGCTGCGTTTCGGTGGTGGCTGCCAGGGCTGTGGCATGGCCGATGTGACCCTCAAGCAGGGCATCGAAAAGACCTTGATGGGCCGGGTGCCCGGCGTGACCGCAGTGCGCGACGCGACCGACCACGACAGCGGCCACGCACCGTACATCCCGCGCGGCAACGCCGCCTGATCGCCGACGCGTGCCGCTGCCCAGAGCCGAGCAACTCATCGACCTGCTGCTGGCGCGCCAGCAGCAACCGATCATCCTGGAGAAGAACACGCGCCTGCCTTATGGCTGGGCGCTGTGGCTGCGCTCGCTGAGCCCGTTGCCACGCCCGTTCCATGCCCGCGAGGTGATCGCGGTGCTGCTGCCCAGGCCTCTGCCGGGACGCCCCGGGACGCTGCCGGCGCTGCCCCGCTGGCAGGCGCTGCGGCGCCTGTTGTGGCAGGACTGGGAGCCGGCGCCGCGTGACCAGCGCTGGATGCGCTGGACGTCGGCCGTCGCCAGTGCATTGCTGCACCTGCTGTTCTTCCTGCTGCTGCTGTGGGTGGCGGTGATCCGCACCTCGGTGCCCGCCGAGCAGGGATCCGACGGTGAGCGCGTGCAGATCGAGTTTGTCGGCCGCGCCAGCCAGGAGGGCGGAGGCGACCAGCCCGGCGCCGAATCGGCTGCAGCAGCTGCAGCCGGCCGCACGGCTGCAGGAGACGCGGCAGGATCGGCAACTGCGCCGCAGCCGCGACCGGTCGCGGCGCGCCCGCAGCCATCCCCTGCTGCGGCCCCCGCTGCCGCCAGTACGCCTCCGCAAGCCATGCCGACCGAGCCGGCCCCACCGGCCACGCCGCCGCCTTCGCCGGTCCAGGCGACCGACGTGGCGCAGGCCACGACCGATTTCGTGGTGCCGCCGGTCAGCGTGCCGCGCACCGAAGTGAGCATCGTGCCGCGCGACACAACGCCCAGCGTACGCGAGCGCAGCGTGCAGCCGCTGGAGGCGCCGCCCACACCGCAAGCGCTGCGCACACCGGATGTGCAGGTGAGGGTGCCGCAGATCCGCCAGCCGCAGGTGCAGGAACGTGAGGTGGCCATCGTGGAGACACCCGTCGTGGCTCCGGCGGTGCGCGCAGCGGAAGTACCGATCCGCGTTCCGCAGCAGGATGTGCAGGTGCGCGAACGCGAAGTGCAGGCGGTTGTCGATCCGCAGGTGCGGATGGCGCCGATCGCAGGCCGTGAGCCTGCAGTACGGGCGCCCGCGGGCCGCGACGTGCAGGTGCGCGAACGTGAGGTGGCGTCTGCACCGGTCGCTTCGCCTGCGCCTTCCAGTGGCAGTGCCGCAACCTCCGCCCCCGCAGCCCAGGGCAGCGCGGCTGCGGTGAGCAGTCCCGCGGCGCGCCCATCAGCCGCCGCCACGACACCGGCACAGGCCGGTGCCCGCCCGACGCCGACCCCGGGCAACTGGGCTACGCCGGCCCGGGGCGACGACTGGGGGGCCTCGGATCGCACTCGTGATGGCGCCCGCAGCGGCGCCGCGCAGGCGAGCAGCGCGGGCCGGGGCAACGGCCTGTTCAACGCCGACGGCAGCGTGCGTGTACCGGGGCAGGACGGCCCCGGCAATGCGGAGCGTGGCGCTCCCGGGGGGGACAACGACGGCTGGAGCAAGGAACGCATCGCCCAGTCGGGGACATGGCTGAAGCGACCGCCCTACGACTACACGCCCACCTCGTTCGACAAATACTGGGTGCCGCAGGAGTCGCTGCTGGCCGAGTGGGTGCGCAAGGGCGTCAAGGCGATGGAGATTCCGCTTCCCGGCACCAGCACCCGGATTTCCTGCGTCATCTCCATTCTGCAGGCGGGTGGCGGCTGCGGCCTGACCGACCCGAACATGCAGGACCAGCCGGCCGTGGCCCGGCCGCCGCCGGATATCCCGTTCAAGAAGGAACTGCAGGAAGACAATGGGAGCCGCTAGCGGCTCCCATTGTCCACGCATGTTTCCTTATCCCCGCGCCGTTGGCGCGCCCCCTTTGAACAACAAGGGGGCTCTTCGCCGGAACCATTGCGGGCGGCCGGCCTTGGTCGGCGTCGCCCCTTTACTCGCTCTGTGACAGGAACACCCAGAACGGCACGTCGCGGCCGACCCAATCCCGGCTGGCTTCGTCCAGCACGTCGAGCAGGGTGTCGAAATCCTTGGCTGCGCCAGCGCGCAGCGCGTCGACATCCGCCAGGAACAGCGCATAACCGCTGGCCGGCAGCCACTGCAGGTCGCGAAGATTGTCCGACAGGGCATCCCAGTTGCCGCCGAAACCGGCCGGGAAGTCCAGCTGCGCGGACAGCCGCGCCAGCAGGGTGCGCTTGTCGGTCACGCCCTCCAGATCGATGCGGATCACCTTCAGGCCGGCATTGCGCATGGCCGCGGCAAGCGCGCCGATGTCCGCGCTGTCGATGGCATACACGCCGGCGTTGTTGATGTCGTGCAGGCCGAGGCCGAAATCATCGTGGCTCATCGAGCGTCTCCGGGGGATGGAACGGTGAAGCTGCGGAATGAGCCGTAATGGTCATCGGTGTAGTACCACGCCTCTGCTGGATCGCCGCCCGTGACGATGCGGCGTGCCCCCCGGTTGCCCGCACCGGGGGTGTCGACCGTGTACTCGCGGTAGTAGCCACGCGGCCGCTGCGGCAGGCGCTGCTCGCGGTTGCCGAAGGTGCTGCCATCCTGGCGGTGCGGGAAGGGCCCGCCCCGCTGGATCAGGGTGATGGTCTGGCGTGCTTCGGCGGGAAGGAAGGCGGGCAGGCCGCTGCGTGCGCCATCGCCGTGTGCCGGGGTGGGGGCAGTCCGGGTCGGGGCGCCCTGCAGGTCCGGCGCGAACTGCGGTGCCGGCGGCCGCTGCATGACGTGGTTGACGACCAGGCCGAGCAGCAGCAGGGCGATGGCAGTGATCAGCAGCCGGGGGTTGCGCATGGGCACGAACGGGTGAGGGTGGTGCATGCACTGTAGCGCCTGTGCGCTGCACGCTGCATGAGGAACCGCCGCGTCACCGCTGCGTAACAATTGCCGGCATGCTCACCGGCAGGACGCAATTTCCTTTACATCCCCCTTGGTAATCTAGTGGTCTGTCCCCATCATTCACCGCGCTACACCCGACACCGTCGGGTGCCCTCGCAATCAGGAGATGCATCATGGCCTATACCCTGCCCAAGCTGTCCTACGCCTACGACGCGCTGGAGCCGCATATCGACGCGGCGACGATGGAGATCCATCACACCAAGCATCACCAGACCTACATCAACAACGTCAACGCGGCGCTGGAAGGTACCGAGTACGCTGACCTGCCGGTGGAAGAGCTGGTGAAGAAGCTGAAGTCGCTGCCGGAGAACCTGCAGGGCCCGGTGCGCAACAACGGCGGTGGCCATGCCAACCACTCGCTGTTCTGGACGGTGATGGCGCCGAACGCGGGCGGCAACCCGGTGGGCGACGTGGCCAAGGCCATCGACAAGGACCTGGGCGGTTTCGACAAGTTCAAGGACGCCTTCACCAAGGCGGCGCTGACCCGCTTCGGCAGCGGCTGGGCATGGTTGAGCGTCACCCCCGACAAGAAGGTCGTGGTGGAAAGCACCGGCAACCAGGACAGCCCGCTGATGGAAGGCAACACGCCCATCCTCGGTCTGGACGTGTGGGAGCACGCGTACTACCTGAAGTACCAGAACCGTCGTCCGGAATACATCGGCGCGTTCTTCAACGTCATCGACTGGAACGAAGTCGAGCGCCGTTACCAGGACGCGATCGCCTGAAGGCGGTGACGGGATGACATGAGAAGGCCGGGGGAGACCCCGGCCTTTTTGTTTGCCAGCTTCTGGACGTCGGGCGGGACCTGGTGGGTGCCGAGGGCGGGCCTATTCCGCGGTGGCCGTATCGCCCTGCAGGCGCAGGGTGGCCATCATCCCCAGGCGCAGTCCAGGCAGCTCGCCGTCGGCCGGCAGCAGGATGGGCTGCTGGCGGATGCCGCCGAAATGCTTGACCTGGAACAGCACATCCAGACCGTGACCGCTGGCGCCGCCGGCACCGGAGGCTGACGCTTCCGCCCGGCCGCCCGGGCTGCGCCGGGCCGGCTGGAAGCCCGGCGTAGCGCGCACCAGTTCCACCGTGCCGGCGGAAAAATCGCCTGCGATCACACTGGGCAGGCCTTCGGCGGTCGCGCTGATCCAGGCCATGAGATCGCTGGTCTGGTGCTGGCGGGCCGCCGCTTCATCCGGCTCCGGGCGCAGGCGTGTCACGTAGACATTGACCAGGGCCTCGCCCAGCCGCAGCCGCATCATGCCCGCCGCGCTGAACGTACCGGGCGGGTGCAGCAGGGTCACGCCATCCTCGCTGACCGGCAGCCGCGTCAGCATCGCATTGCCGTGCCGCAGCGGCTGGCTGGGCGGGTCGGCCGTGACGAAGTCGCAGCTGTAGCGCAGCCGGTTGGCCAGCCAGCAGGCCGGGTTGCGCCCCTGCTGCTGCCGTACCTGCTGCACCGAGATGACGTCCGGCTGCAGCTCGGTCAACAGCTGCGCCACCTGTTCGCGGCGTTGCTTCCATTGCGCATCGTCCCGCCCGGGCAGTTCCAGGGCCGCCACGGTCAGCTGCCGGGCCTGCGCGTCGAGGGTCGCGGTGTCCGCGGCCTGCGGCCGCGCCGGTGCCGGCAATGCAAGCAGCAACAGGCAGCAGCCGAGCAGGGGGCGGACGAGGACGAGGGCGCGCATAACGATAAGTTTACGCTTTTGTCGTGCAGGTGCCGTGACTTCCGGCAGGGCACCGGTACCGCCTGCCATGGATCGGCGGCGCTGTCATGCAGCCCCGCAGCGTGCTTCCAGCCCGCAGGTTCCGGTAACCTTGCGGCTTTCGCTTTGCAGGAATGCCTTACAGGATGAGCCACGACGCAGTCGCCCCCATCGCCGGCCAGGGAAAGATGCCGCGCCAGATCCCGTACATCATCGGCAATGAGGCCTGCGAACGGTTCAGCTTCTACGGGATGCGCAACATCCTGGTGCAGTTCCTGATCACCTCGCTGCTGCTGCAGGAAATCACTGCGGAAGGCCGTGCCGGTGAAGCCAAGGACATCATGCACAGCTTCATGATCGGCGTGTACTTCTTCCCGCTGCTGGGCGGCTGGCTGGCCGACAGGTTCTTCGGCAAGTACCACACGATCCTCTGGTTCAGCCTGGTCTACTGCGCCGGCCACCTGTGCCTGGCGCTGTTCGAGAACAGCCGCCAGGGCTTCTTCCTCGGCCTGGGCCTGATCGCGCTGGGTGCCGGTGGCATCAAGCCGCTGGTGGCCTCGTTCATGGGTGACCAGTTCGACCAGAGCAACAAGCACCTGGCCAAGCTGGTGTTCGATGCCTTCTACTGGATCATCAACTTCGGCTCGCTGTTTGCGTCGCTGCTGATTCCGCTGGTGCTGAAGAACTGGGGCCCGCAGTGGGCGTTCGGCATTCCGGGCATCCTGATGTTCGTGGCGACCTTCGTGTTCTGGCTTGGCCGCAAGCGCTACGTACTGGTGCCGCTGCCGCCGAAGGACCCGCATTCGTTCGCCAACGTGGCGCGCACGGCGCTGACCGCGCGGGTGGCGGGCCAGGGCCGTCCGGGCCTGGCGATCGCCGTGGCCGGCCTGGTGCTGGCGGTGGCATCGTTCGGCCTGGTCGGCTCGTTGGGCATCGTGATCTGCCTGTGCCTTGCGCTGGTGGCGATTCTGGCCGGTGTTGGTGGCGGCACCTGGCTGCAGCTGGACCGCGCCCGCGCGCAGCATCCGGCCGAAGCCGTGGAGGGCGTGCGTTCGGTGCTGCGCGTGCTGGTGATCTTCGCGTTGACCACGCCGTTCTTCTCGCTGTTCGACCAGAAGGCCTCGACCTGGGTGCTGCAGGGACAGCAGATGCAGATGCCGAGCTGGTTCACCGCCTCGCAGATGCAGGCGCTGAACCCGCTGCTGGTGATGATCCTCATCCCGTTCAACAACCTGGTGCTGTACCCGGCCCTGCGCCGCTTCGGCTTCGAGCCGACCGCGCTGCGCCGGATGACCGCCGGCATCGCCTTCAGCGGCCTGGCCTGGATCGTCGTCGGCAGCATCCAGGTGGTGATGGATGGCGGCAATGCCATGTCGATCTTCTGGCAGATCCTGCCGTACGCGCTGCTGACCTTCGGTGAGGTCCTGGTGTCCGCGACCGGCCTGGAGTTCGCCTACAGCCAGGCGCCCCAGGCGATGAAGGGGGTGGTGATGAGCTTCTGGAACCTGACCACCACCATCGGCAACCTGTGGGTGCTGCTGTCCAATGCGGCCGTACGCAACGAAACGGTGACCCACCAGATCGCCGGCACCGGCTTGAGCGAGGCGGCGTTCCTGATGTTCTTCTTCGCCGGCTTCGCCTTCATCGCGGCGTTGGCCTTCGGTTGGTACGCGAAACGCTATCGTATGGTCGACAACTACCGCGCTGCCTGAGCCTGACATGACCCCCGTCAATCTGCTGTTGATCGCCATCACCGCCATCCTGTCATGGAGGGCGTTCAACCACCGCGCGCTGGCCGACCGCCTGATCCTGTGGCCACCGGCCATCGACCGCCACCGCCAGTACGACCGGCTGGTGACCTATGGATTCATCCACGCGGACTGGTCGCACCTGATCTTCAACATGATCACCCTGTTCTTCTTCGGGGGATTCATCGAGAGCGTGATGGTGCAGCTGACCGGCAGCTACCTGACCTATCCGGCGTTCTACATCGGCGCGCTGGTGGTCTCGATCCTGCCGAGCTACCTGAAGAACCAGAAGAATCCGAACTACCTCAGCCTGGGGGCTTCGGGTGCGGTGTCGGCGGTGCTGTTCGCCTTCATCCTGATCAAGCCGTGGTCGATCATCCTGGTGTTCTTCATCCCCGCACCGGCCATCGTGTACGCCGCGTTCTATGTCGGCTACAGCATCTGGATGGACAAGCGCGGCGGCGACCGCATCAACCACAGCGCGCACCTGGCCGGCGCGGCATTCGGCGTGATCTTCATGCTGGCCATGCAGCCGAGCATCTTCACCCACTTCCTGCGCGAACTGTCCAACCCGACCTTCCGCCTGGGCGGCGGTTGAGGGGCTGGGGCCGGATCTGCTGGATCCGACCCCGGGGCAGGGCCCCCGCTCGTGGTCAGGCCCGGGTCTGCTGGCCGTAGGTGTCCAGCAGGCGGGCGAAGACTTCCTCGCCGATACGCTGGAAGGCCTGCTCGTCGGTCTGGCCTTCCACGGCGAGCTGGAGCAGGCCCTCCAGCAGGGCGCGGTCGGTATCGGAATGGGAATCGCTGGGGTGCATCGGGGGCCTCCACGGCAGTCGCACGGTCTACGGTCGCAAGGGCCGTGCCAGCGTGGCCGGACCCCTCCGCAGGCGATAGCGGCCGCGGGCGCTCCAGCTTTAGGGTCGCAAACTGACGTGGAGGGCCTGGACTTGCCCCTGTTCAGGCTTCACGCGATCATGGCGCCCGGCTGCGCACCATCCACGCAGTCGCCGCAGGAGACAGTCCCATGGCTTCGGTCACGCCCCCCGGTCTGGCCTACGAGGTCGATCACGACCAGGCCAACCATCGCTTCACTGCCCGTGTGCGTGGACAGGTGGCGGTGCTCGATTACCAGATCAAGCGCAGACGCATGGTCATCACCCACACCGAGGTGCCCGAGCCGATCGCCGGCCGGGGCATCGCCGGCGAGTTGACCCGCGTGGCGCTGCGGTTCGCGCGGGAGCAGAAGTACAAGGTCGTGCCGGCGTGTGCCTACGCCGAGGCATTCCTGCAGCGGCATGAGGAGTATCACGACCTTCTGGCGGGATGACGCCAGCGGGCTACGCTTAAGCCAGGGCGGGCGATGATGGATGAACATGAACAGGGGATCCCGATGAAGATTGGAAACAACCGGCTGCTGCGCGGAAGCGTGCTGGCCGGTGTGGCAGGCGTGCTGTTGCTGGCGGGCTGCCAGCGTGAAGCCGAAACCCCGGCACCGGTGGCCGACGCGGCGCCGGCGGTCGATGCCTCCGCCACGGGCGAGGCGCCCGCTGCGGAAGCACCGCTCGACCTGCGCGACGTGATCGAGAACAACGAACGCGAGGTGGTGGGCATCAGCTATCCGGCAGGCATCGACCGTTATCCGGGCCTGGCGCGTGCGCTGCAGGACTACGCCACCACGGCCCGCAGCGAGCTGCAGCAGGCGCTCGATGGGCTGGGCAACGACAAGCCGACCATGCCCTACGAACTCTCGCTGAGCTTCGAGAAGGTGCTGGAGACGCCGCAGCTGGTGGTGTTGAGTGCCGATGGCAGCCGTTACACCGGCGGCGCCCACGGCGAACCCCTGGTGGCACGTTTCGTCTGGCTGCCGGAGCAACAGCAGATGCTCAGCGCCGACAAGCTGGTGACCGACAGCAAGGGCTGGAAGGCGATCAGCGATTTCGTCGCGGACCAGCTGCGCGAGCGCGTGGCGACACGCCTCAGCGGCGAGGACATGGAGCCGGCCGAGCTGCAGGAGTCGCTGCGCAATGCATCGCGCATGATCGCCGATGGCACCGGCCCGCAGCCCGACAATTTCAGCCAGTTCCAGCCGCTGACCGACGACAAGGGGCAGATCACCGCGCTGCGCTTTGTTTTCCCGCCCTACCAGGTGGGTCCATACTCGGATGGAACGCAGACCGCCGATGTGCCGGCGGCGGTGCTGTTGCCGCACGTGGCCAAGGATTACGTGGAGCTGTTCGCACGCGGTTGAGCGCAGACGAGGAGGGGGCGTGGATACAGGGTTGCAGGAGCGGGTCAGCGGCCTGCTCCAGGAAGCCGGGGTCCGCATTGGCGGCTCCCGGCCACAGGACATCCAGGTACATGATCCGAGGTTCTTCGCACGGGTCATGGCGCACGGTTCGCTCGGCCTGGGCGAGAGCTACATGGATGGCTGGTGGGACGCCAACGTCCTGGACGAATTCCTGGTCCACCTCATGCAGGCGCATCTGGACGAACGGGTGCACGGCTGGCGGGAAGTGGCCGACGCGCTGAAGGCGCGCCTGTTCAACCTGCAGGCCGGGCAGGGAAGCTACGAAGTCGGCCGTCGCCACTACGATCTGGGCAACGATCTGTACCAGGCGATGCTGGGCCGGCGCCTGGTGTACAGCTGTGGCTACTGGCGGCAGGCCGATGATCTGGACGCCGCACAGGAAGCCAAGCTGGACCTGGTCTGCCGCAAGCTGGGATTGCGCCCGGGCCAGCGGGTGCTGGATATCGGCTGTGGCTGGGGCGAGGCCCTGAAGTTCGCTGCCGAACGCTATGGAGTCAGCGGGGTCGGTGTAACGATCTCGCAGGAGCAGGCGGAATTCGCGCGCGAGCTGTGCGCCGGTCTGCCGATCGAGATCCGCCTGCAGGACTACCGCGCGCTGGACGAACCCTTCGATGCGATCTTCTCGATCGGCATGTTCGAGCACGTCGGTGACAAGAACTACCGCAGTTTCTTCGAGGTGGCGCGGCGCTGCCTGTCGCCACGTGGCCTGCTGCTGCTGCACAGCATCGGGACCAACGTGTCGCGGCATCGTACCGATCCGTGGATCGCGCGCTACATCTTTCCCAACTCGATGCTGCCCTCCGCGGCGCAGATCAGCAGGGCGTTCGAGGGGCGGTTCGTGTTGGAGGACTGGCACAATTTCGGCACCGACTACGACCTGACCCTGCAGGCGTGGCGGCGCAACGTGGAAGCGGCGTGGCCCCGGCTGGATGCGCGCTATGACGAGCATTTCCGGCGGATGTGGCGCTTCTATCTGGCCGGTTCGATGGCGACCTTCCGTTGCCGGCACGCGCAGTTGTGGCAGCTGGTGCTTTCGCCGGAAGGTGTGCCGGGAGGCTATGTGGCGCCGCGATGAAGCCAGAGCGGGGTCAGATCCCTTTCGCAGAAAAGGGCTCTGACCCCAACCACAACGAAAAAACCGCCCGGTTTCCCGGGCGGTTCTGTTTTCAGCTCAGCGTACCGGCGATCAGTTGCCGGTGCCGGTCAGGCCACGCTTCTCCAGCAGCGGTTCGATCTGCGGCTCGTGGCCGGCGAAATCGCGGAACAGCTGCATCGCGTCGACGCTGCCGCCACGCGACAGCAGGGTAGCGCGGAAGTGGTCGCCGTTCTTGCGGCTCAGGCCACCGTTCTCGCGGAACCACTTCTGGGTGTTGGCGTCCAGCACTTCCGACCAGATGTAGGCGTAGTAGCCGGCCGAGTAGCCGCCCATGATGTGGCTGAAGTACGGGGTCTTGTAACGCGGCGGAACCGGTGCGTAGTAGATGCCGTCCTTCTCCAGCGCGGCGCGCTCGAAGGCCATCACGTCCTTGGCGGCCGGCACCTGGTCCGGGCCGATCTGGTGCCAGCGCTGGTCCAGCATGGCCGCACCCAGGTACTCGGTGGTGGCGAAGCCCTGGTTGAACTTGGCCGCGGCGATCACCTTGTCCAGCAGTGCCTGCGGCATCGCCGTGCCGTTCTGGTAGTGCTTGGCGTAGTTCTTCAGGATGGCGCTGTCATCGGCCCACATCTCGTTGACCTGCGAGGGGAACTCGACGAAGTCACGCGGCACCGAGGTGCCCGAGAAGTACGGGTACTTCACGTTCGAGAACATGCCGTGCAGGGCGTGGCCGAATTCGTGGAAGGTGGTCGTCACCTCATCCCAGGTCAGCAGGGTCGGCTGGCCGGCCGGCGGCTTGGGGATGTTGAGGTGGTTGGCCACCACCGGCTTGAAGCCGGTCAGCTTCGACTGCGAGACATACGAGTTCATCCATGCGCCGCCGCGCTTGGAGGCACGGGCGTACGGGTCGAACAGGAAAATCGCCAGCTGGCTGCCGTCGGCGTCGAACACGTCGTAGACGGTGACATCATCGTGATAGACCGGCAGGTCGGTGCGCTGCTTGAAGGTCAGGCCGAATTCCTGGTTGGCGGCGAAGAACACGCCGTTCTCCAGCACGTTCTTCAGTTCGAAGTACGGCTTCAGCTGCGACTCGTCGAAGTTGTACTTGGCCTGGCGCACCTTCTCGCTGTAGAAGGCCCAGTCCCACGGCTCCAGCGCGAACGTCGGCTTGCCCGCGGCCTTCTGCTCCTGGTCGATCATTGCCTGCAGGTCGGCCGCTTCGCGCTTGGCGTTGGCCACTGCGGCCGGGGCCAGCTTGCCCAGCATTGCGTTGACCGCCTCAGGGGTCTTGGCGGTCTGGTTGGTCAGGTTGTACGCGGCGAAGTTGGCAAAGCCCATCAGCTTGGCCTTGTCGGCACGCAGCTGCATGATGCGCGAGACAATGGCGGTGTTGTCGAACTCGCCGCCGCGGCTGCCACGGCTGACCGACGCTTCATAGATCTTCTGGCGCAGGGCGCGGTTGGCCAGGTTGGTCAGGGGCGGCTGGCCGGTGGTGTTGAGCAGGGTGATCACATACTTGCCATCCAGGCCACGGGCCTTGGCGGCTTCGGCGGCGGCGGCGATCTGCTCCCTGGACAGACCATCCAGTTCCTTCACGTCATCAACGGTGATCGCCGAAGCGTTCACTTCCGACTGCACGTTCTGGCTGAAGCGGGTACCGAGGTTGGCCAGCTCGGCGTTCATTTCCTTCAGCTTCGCCTTGTCCGCGTCAGACAGCTTGGCGCCGGCGCGCACGTAGTTGTCATAGTACTTCTCGACCAGGCGCACGCCTTCGGCGTCCAGACCCAGCTGCGTGCGGGTGTCATACAGCGCCTGGATGCGCGCGAACAGCTTGCTGTTCAGGGCGATCGCATCGCTGTGCGCGGCGAACCTGGCCGAGTAGTCGGCCTGCAGCTTCTTGCGGGTGTCGTTGGTGTCCGCGCCGACCAGGGCGAAGAACACGGTGGTCGCGCGGTCAAGGATGTCACCGCTCTTTTCCAGGGCGATGATGGTGTTGTCGAAGGTCGGCTTGGCCTTGTTGTTGGCGATGGCCTCGATTTCCTTCAGCTGCTGCGCCATGCCGGCATCGAAGGCCGGAGCGAAGTCGCTGTCCTTGATCTTGTCGAACTGCGGATAGTGCAGTGCCAGCGGGCTTTCGGCGAAGAACGGGTTGGCCTGCTGTGCGGTGGTGCTGGCAGCCGGGGTGGCGGCGCCGGCGGAATAGGCGGGCAGGGCAAGGCCGAGGGTCATGGCCACGGCAAGGGCAAGGCGGGTGGTCAAGGCGGTACTCCGGTAAGGCAGACAAGTGCCCGAGGTTAACCCGGGGTAATGGGATCGGGCTTGTGTCGAAAGGCATGGGCGGGGATACCATCGGAACCCCCCATTGCGGAGATCTGCCATGACCACTGCGTTCGATTTCGGTTTCACCGACCTGGACGGCCAGCCGCAGGCCCTGGAGCAGTACCGCGGCAAGGCGCTGCTGCTGGTCAACGTGGCCAGCAAGTGCGGTTTCACCCCGCAGTACGAGGGACTGGAGGCGCTGTGGCGCGAGTACGGCCCGAAGGGCCTGGTGGTGATCGGCTTCCCCTGCGACCAGTTCGGCCACCAGGAACCGGGCAATGCCGAGGAGATCCGCAGCTTCTGTGCGCTGACCTATGCAGTGGACTTCCCGCTGTCGGAGAAGATCCAGGTCAACGGCGACGGTGCACACCCGCTGTGGAAGTGGCTGAAGTCCGAGAAGACCGGCCTGCTGGGGCTGAGCGCGATCAAATGGAACTTCAGCAAGTTCCTGGTCGGACGCGACGGGCAGGTGCTGAAACGCTACGCGCCGACCGACAAGCCGGAAAGCCTTCGCGGGGACATCGAGAAAGCGTTGCAGTCCCGGCAGTAAGGGCTGCCGCTTCCCGCAGCAGCGCCGGACGCAGGCCCGGCGCTACGGGTCACTTCTCGACGAAGGCGCGCTCGAACACGTAGTGACCCGGCTGGCCGATGCGCGGGGAGACCTGGAAGCCACGGGCGTCGAGCACCGTGCGCAGGTCGGCCAGCATCTGCGGGCTGCCGCAGATCATCGCGCGGTCATTCTCCGGGCTCAGTTCCGGCAGGCCCAGGGTGCGCTGCATTTCCCCGCTTTCCATCAGCGAGGTCAGGCGCCCCTGGTTGGCGAACGGTTCGCGGGTGACGGCCGGGTAGTACAACAGCTTGTCGCCGATCATCTCGCCGAGGAACTCGTGCTCACGCAGGTCCTTCTCGAAATAGTCGCGGTACGCCAGGTCCTTCTCGTAGCGCACGCCGTGGCACAGGATCACCTTCTCGAAACGCTCGTAGGTCTCCGGGTCCTTGATGATCGACAGCCAGGGCGCCAGGCCGGTGCCCGTGCCCAGCAGGTACAGGTTCCTGCCGGGATGCAGATCGCTGATCAGCAGGGTGCCGGTGGGCTTCTTGCCTACCAGAACCTTGTCGCCGGGCTTGATGTGCTGCAGGCGCGAGGTCAGGGGGCCGTCCTGCACCTTGATGCTGAAGAACTCCAGCTGCTCTTCCCAGTTCGCGCTGGCGATGGAGTAGGCGCGCAGCAGCGGCCGGGCGTCGGTTTCCAGGCCGATCATCACGAACTGGCCGTTCTCGAAGCGGAAACCGCTGTCGCGGGTGAGGGTGAAGCTGAAGTAGGCATCGGTCCAGTGGCGGACCTCAAGCACCGTTTCGGCGCCGAAAGCGGAAGACATGGGCGTATCTGTTGGAAGTCGTCGGGGTAATTCTATCTCAAATGAGACAGGTTCTCATTAGGCGGAACGAGAGGCGTTCTCAGCGGTAGCCGGCGGCCTGCAGCTCGAACAGCTCGGCGTAGCGGCCGCCCTGGGCCATCAGCTGCTCGTGGGTGCCGCTGGCCTCGATCCGGCCATCGGCCAGCACCAGGATGCGGTCGGCCATGCGCACCGACGAGAAGCGATGGGAGATGAGTACGGCAGTGCGATTGTCCGCCAGTTCCCTGAACCGCTGGAATACCTCGAACTCGCTGCGCGCATCCAGCGCTGCGGTCGGCTCGTCCAGGATCATCACCTGCGCATTGCGCATCCACGCGCGGGCGATGGCGATCTTCTGCCACTGCCCGCCGGAGAGGTCCACGCCCTCCTTGAAGCGACGCCCGATCAGCTGGTCGTAGCCGCGTGGCAGCGACTCGATCACTTCCTGGGCCATGCCCCGGCGCGCGGCATCGGCAACCCGTTCCCGGTCCGCCATCGCCTCGACCTGGCCAACGCCGATGTTCTCGCCGGCGCTCAGGTTGTAGCGCACGAAGTCCTGGAAGATCACCCCGAGATTGGCGCGCAGGTCATCCAGGTCATAGTCGCGCAGGTCCCGGCCGTCGAGCAGGATGCGCCCCTCGTCGGGCTCGTACAGCCGTGCCAGCAGTTTGACCAGCGTGGTCTTGCCGGCACCGTTCTCGCCGACCAGTGCCAGCACTTCGCCGGCATGCAGCTGGAAATCGAGGTGGCGGACGGCCCATTGCTCGGCATCGGGATAGCGGAAGCCGACGTTCTCGAACACGAAGCCCTGGCGGATGGGCTGCGGCACGGCTGCGGCGCCCTCGCGCGAATGGATCTCCGGCTGGATCTGGAAAAACGAGAACAGATCGTCCAGGTACAGGGCCTGGCTGGCCACCTGCGAGAAGCCGATCAGCAGGCCCTCCAGCAGCTGGCGCAGGCGCAGGAAGCTGCCGGCGAGGAAGGTCAGGTCGCCGATCGAGAAATCGCCGCGCACCGTGCGCCAGGCGATGTAGGCGTAGGCGGTGTAATAACCCAGCGTGCCCAGCGCGGCCAGCAGGGTGCCCCACAAGGCACGGCGCCGGGCCAACGCCCGGTTGGCCCTGAACAGCGCCACCGACAGGCTCCTGTAACGCTCCACCAGGAAGCGGTGCAGGTTGTAGATCTTCACTTCCTTGGCCGTCTCCACGCTGGCGCCGAGCTGGCGCAGGTAGTCGAGCTGGCGGCGCTCGGGCGTCCATTGGAAATTCAGGCTGTAGCCGGCGGCGTTGAAGTGCGATTCGCCGATGAAGGCAGGCACCAGGGCCAGCGCCAGCAGCAGGATCAGCCACGGCGCGTAGACCAGCAGGCCCACCGCCAGGCTGACCACCGTGATGGCGTCCTGCACCTGGCCGAACAGCTGGCTCATCAGGTTCATCCGGCCCATCGTCTGGCGTCGTGCGCGGTCCAGCTTGTCCTGCAGGTCCGGATCCTCGAAGTCCTCCAGATCCAGCGTTGCGGCGTGCTCCATCAGCCGGATGCTGGTGGCGTTGGCGAACAGCTCCGACAGCAGGGCATCGGCGTAGGCCACCATCCGGCCCAGCAGGTCGGAGACGATGGCCAGGCCCAGCTCCAGGGCCAGCAACCCGAGCAGCGGATTGAGCAGGCCGCTGGCCAGGGCCTCGCCCAGCGGCGGAAAGCCGGCGTCGTGCCGGCTCAGCTGCAGCGCGCTGTCGATGATCAGCTTGCCCACATACAGCATGGCGACCGGCAGCAGGGCACGGATCAGGCGCAGCCCCAGGCTGACCAGGGTCAGTGCGGGGCTGGTCTTCCACACCAGCCGCAGGAACGGTGGCACGTTGCGCATCGCATTGAAGCGCTGGCGCAGGCTGGGTTTCTTTTCGGCTGAAGGCATGTCGCCATTGTGCGCGCCGGAGCCGTGGCGAAGGCATGAATGCGACGCCCGCAGGGAGCGCGCGTCAGCGCGCCACCGGTGCGGAGCCGCGCTGGGCGAGGCCCCGCACTCTTGTGGATCAGGGCAGCGGCGGCAGCAGGCCGGCGCCGAGGCGGTTCCAGGCGTTGATCACCGCGATGCCCATGCTCAGGTCGCTGATGCCCTTCTCATCGAAGTGCGGTGCCAGCGCATCGAACGCTGCCTGCGATGGCGCGGCGTCGGTGAGCCGGGTCAGGGCCTCGGCCCAGCCCAGCGCTGCGCGCTCACGCGCATCGAAGAAGCGGCTTTCGTGCCAGGCGGGCAGGGTGTCCAGCTTGCGCGGCTCGATGCCACTCTTGCGCAGCGCCGTCCCGTGCATGTCCATGCAGTAGCCGCAGCCGTTGAGCTGCGACACGCGCAGGAACACCAGTTCCATCAGGGTCGGATCGATCGAACTGTCATGCACTGCCTGGCTGGTATCGAGCAGGCCCTTGAAAGCCTTGGCGGCCAAGCGGGTATAGGGAACGCGGGGTGAGGCGGGGTTGGACATCGTGGGCTCCACGGCGGCCCCGATGGCCGCCTTCCCTTACCAGGACGCCGCCGCGTCTGCGTGCGTGACAACCGCTGGCAGTTTTTCCGGATTGAGCACGCTGTACAGGCGCGCGATGCGGCCATCGATCACCTCGATGGTGGTGACCGAATGCAGGCGATCGCCGTCGAAGCCCAGGATCGCCGGCTCGCCGTTGACGTAGCCCAGCCGGGCCGGGTGCGTGCCGCCGCGGCGGGCAATGGCCCAGAACAGGCGGCCGATGCGTTCGGCACCCCGCAGCGGGCGCACCGCTGCGGTGACCACGCCGCCTCCATCGGAGACCATCAGCGCGTTGGCATGCAGCAGGGCCTGGATCGCCTCGCTGTCGCCACGCTGCGACGCATCCATGAAGCGTGCCAGCAACTGCCGGTGCTGGCCGGCGTCGGCATTGAAGCGCGGCCGGCCGGCTTGCAGCCGCTGCCGGGCCCGGTGCACCAGTTGCCGGCAGTTGGCCTCGCTGTGGCCGATCAGGTCGGCGATCTCGCGATAGTCGTGGTCGAACGCTTCCTTCAGCAGGAACGCGGCGCGTTCCTCCGGGCCGAGCTGTTCAAGCAGGGTCAGGAAAGCCACCGATACATCATCAGCCAGGGCATGCAACTGGGCCGGGCCGGGCGCCGGGTCCGGCTCCAGGGTGACCGCCATCGGTTCAGCCAGCCACGGGCCCACGTAATGCGCGCGCTCGCGCTTGGCCGCACGCAGACGGTCCAGTCCCAGGCGCGTGGTGGTGGTGACCAGCCATGCCTCGGCATCGCGGACGCTGGCCGGGTCGGCGCCGGACCAGCGCAGCCAGGCGTCCTGGACGACGTCCTCGGCGTCGGCGCGGCTGCCCAGCAGGCGGTAGGCGAGGGCCATCAGGCGCGGACGGTGGGTCTGGAAGGCGGTTTCGGCGTTCATGCGGGCAAGGACGCCGCAGCGGGCAGGGGCGTGACAAGGGCTTGGGGTCAGAACCCTTTCCCCGGGAAAGGGTTCTGACCCCATAGACTCTACCCGCAGCCGGGGAGGGGGTAAAATGGGCGGATTACCCCCGCCAGCCTCGAGCAAGCGAGCAAGCCGTGACATCGATCAAGCAGGAAGACCTCATCCAGTCCATCGCCGACGCGCTGCAGTACATCTCGTACTACCACCCGGTCGACTACATCAAGAATCTCGCCGCTGCCTACGAGCGCGAGGAGTCGCCGGCCGCGAAGGAGGCGATGGCCCAGATCCTGATCAATTCGCGGATGTGCGCCGAAGGCCATCGTCCGATCTGCCAGGACACCGGCATCGTCACCGTGTTCCTGGAAATCGGCATGGATGTGCGCTGGGACGACGCCACCATGGGCGTGGAAGACATGGCCAATGAAGGCGTGCGCCGCGCCTATCTGCATCCGGACAACAAGCTGCGTGCTTCGGTGCTGGCGGATCCGGCCGGCAAGCGCATCAACACGAAGGACAACACCCCGGGCGTGGTCAACGTCAAGGTCGTGCCGGGCAACAAGGTGGATGTGATCGTGGCCGCAAAGGGTGGCGGCTCGGAAGCCAAGACCAAGTTCGCCATGCTCAATCCGTCCGACTCCATCGTCGACTGGGTGCTCAAGACCGTGCCGACCATGGGGGCCGGCTGGTGCCCGCCGGGCATGCTGGGCATCGGCATCGGCGGCACTGCGGAGAAGGCCATGCTGCTGGCCAAGGAAGCGCTGATGGAGCCGATCGACATCACCGAGCTGCAGGCCCGTGGAGCGTCCAACCGGATCGAAGAGCTGCGCCTGGAGCTGTACGAGAAGGTCAATGCGCTGGGCATCGGCGCCCAGGGCCTGGGTGGCCTGACCACGGTGCTGGACATCAAGATCAACGATTACCCGACCCACGCGGCCAACCTGCCGGTGGCGATGATCCCGAACTGCGCCGCGACCCGCCACGCGCACTTCACCCTGGATGGCAGCGGTCCGGTGATGCTGGATCCGCCGTCGCTGGAGGACTGGCCGAAGCTGACCTACGACGCCTCCAAGGGCACCCGGGTGGACCTGGATACGATCACCCCGGAGGAGGTGGCCAGCTGGAAGCCGGGCCAGACGCTTCTGCTCAACGGCAAGCTGCTGACCGGCCGCGACGCCGCGCACAAGCGCATGGTTGACATGCTCAACAAGGGCGAGGAACTGCCGGTCGATCTGAAGGGACGCTTCATCTACTACGTCGGCCCGGTCGATCCGGTGCGCGATGAAGTGGTCGGTCCGGCCGGGCCGACCACGGCAACGCGCATGGACAAGTTCACCCGCCAGGTGCTGGAACAGACCGGTCTGCTGGGCATGGTCGGCAAGGCCGAGCGCGGCCCGGCTGCGATCGAGGCGATCCGTGACAACAAGTCGGCGTACCTGATGGCGGTCGGTGGCTCGGCCTACCTGGTGTCCAAGGCGATCAAGGCGGCCAAGGTGGTCGGGTTCGCCGATCTCGGCATGGAAGCGATCTACGAGTTCACCGTGCAGGACATGCCGGTGACAGTGGCGGTCGACTCCACCGGCGAATCGGTGCACAAGACCGGCCCGCGCGAATGGCAGGCCCGCATCGGCAAGATTCCGGTGGTGGTGGAGTAAGCGCGGCACACGTTTGGTGGCAAACGGCGCCTGTTGGCGCCGTTTGTCGTTTAACGAGCCGGCACGGAACATCTGCTAGTTTCCATGCGACTCGAACCGGGAACGTTCATGCCGCTGTTACGGAACTTCGCGCTTGCCGGGCTGTTCGCACTGGTCGGCTGCAGCAGCACCTCCTCCTCGTATGAAGGAGCGGATTTCAGCGCATCGGCGCAATGCCGCATGCAGTGCCAGGCCAGCCATCGCAGCTGCATGGCGCAGGCGGACAGCCTGGGCAGTCGGCAGAGCAGCTGCGAACAGCAGATGGCTCCGGCTGCCGACAAGCGCTGCAAGGACATCGCCAATGCCGATCTGCGCCGCTCGTGCGAACTGAAGGCGCATGACTGCACGCTGCGGCAGCCGATGATGAGCTGCGGCGAACGTCGCGACACCTGCATGAGCAGCTGCGGTTGAGCAGTGGCCGCCGGGCGGGCGCATAATCGCTGGCTCCACCCGCAACGGATCCCGCGCATGAGCACCACCCTGTATGGTTCGTCGAGTACCGCTTCGCTGGTCGTGCACTGGCTGCTGATCGAACTGGGCATCGAGCACGAACTGGTGCTGCTGGATTTCGACAGGCGCGAGCACAAGGCGGCGGACTACCTGGCGTTGAATCCGGCCGGGAGGGTGCCGACCCTGAGGATCGATGGCCTGCTGTTGACCGAGGCGGCGGCCATCGCACTGTACCTGGCCGACCGCCATCCCGAAGCGGGGTTGCTGCCGGCCGTGGGCACGCCCGCGCGGGGCGAGGCCTATCGCTGGATGTTCTGGTGCGCCAACACCCTGCAGCCTGCCTATCGTGCATGGTTCTATCCGCACGAAGCGGCGGGCGAGGCCTGCGTGGAGGCAACGCGTGCGATGGCCCGGCAGCAGCTGGAGGCGGCCTGGCAGCATGTGGCGGCGCACCTGCAGGCGCACGGGCCTTACCTGCTGGGCGACGCGCCCAGCGTGGTCGATTTCATGCTGGTGATGCTGATGCGCTGGTCGCGCAACATGCCCCGACCCACTGACACCTGGCCGGTGCTGAAGGCGCACGCAACCGCGCTGAAGGCGCGCCCCGCCTTCGCGGAAGTCTATCGACGCGAAGGCATCAGCGACTGGCGGTGATCGCCGGCGTTGAGCCGAGCGCGTGCCGCCGGGCATGGCCCGGCGCTGCCGGGTGGTGCGTCCGGGCTACAGGATCTCCAGCACCGTTTCCGGCGGGCGGCACAGGCGCGTGCCCTTGGCCGTGCGCACCACGGGCCGGTTGATCAGGCGCGGGTGCGTCGCCATCGCCGCCAGCAGGGTCGCCTCATCGGCCCCGGCCAGCGCAAGACCGGCAAACTCCGGTTCCTTGCTGCGCACCAGGTCGGCGGCGGCCAGCCCGGATTCGGCAAGCAGCTGGCGCAGGGTCGCCACGTCGGGCGGTGCCTGCAGGTACTCGATCACCTCCGGCTCGATGCCGGCGTCGCGGATGAGCTTCAGTGCGCCGCGCGAATTGCTGCACGCCGGGTTGTGCCAGATCGTCACGCCCATCAGAACCATTCCAGCAGCGACACGCCCACGCCCACGTAGGTGGCCTTGTGGTTGTAGTCGATCAGGCTTTCGCCGTATCCGTCGAAGACCTGGATGTGGCCGCGCAGCAGGTTGCTGATCGGGAAACCGTAGTCGAGCTGCAGGGCGCCATGCGAACGGTCGCCGGTACGCAGCGAATGGCGCGCCATCAGGGACACTTCGTGGCCATTGCGGTTCCAGATCAGGGTCGCGTCGCCGCGGCCCATGTAATCCTCGATGTCCGGGTTGTTGTCATCGCTGCGCGTTTCGGGAATGCGGTACCAGGGCCGCAGCACCAGCGCCCAGTTCTCGCGGTCCAGCCCGACGTTGAGCATCACCCGGTTCCAGCTGCGCGAAAGGGGATCGGCACGGCCGTTGGACTGATGGTTGAGGCTGATGCCGGTCATGCGTCCGCGCCAGCCACCAATCGAGTAGCCGTTGCGGAACACCATCATCACTTCCGGCTCGTAATTGGTCTCGCGGAACGGGCGCGAATTCTCGGCGTTGTAGGCCTGCCAGCGCGAGCTCTGGGTATAGCCGGCCCAGATGTCGCCGTTGTCGCCGAACAGGTTCTCGGCGATCTTGGTCTTGAAGCTGATCTGGAACTTCAGCTCGGCACTGTCCAGCGCCTGCGGCTCGGTCACGCTGTTGGCCGGATTCGGCGACTGCGGCATCTGGTTCTTGTCGCTGGTCCAGAACGCCGGCAGCAGGTACACCGGCTTGTAGGCCCGCAGCTGGAACGGTCCCAGCTTCGAGTCTTCCGCCAGTTCCCAGCGGCTGTCCAGCAGGGAACCGCGGCCTGCATTGGCCAGGGCGCTGTCGTCGGGGGCGGGGCGCAGCACATCGCCGACCCGCGCCCGCAGGTTCTCTTCGCCCTGGCTCAGGCGGGCGGCGCGACGCTGTTCGCGCAGCGCCTGCGCAGCCTGCTGCGCGGCGGCATCGGCTTCGGCAGTGGCCGGAGCGTTACGGCCGAACAGGCGGTCGTAGCACGACAGCCGGGCGGCGTCGGTTTCAATGGCCGCGCAACCGGCCGGCGTGGTGGTCGTGGCAGGCGCGATTTCCTGCGCGGCCAGCGGCGCGCTGGCCAGGGCAAGCGCCAACGGCGCCAGACGGGGGAACAACGGCGGGAGGGTCATTGCAGCAGGCCCTTCGGGATGACTACGGGAAGACGCACAGTGTGGCGGCTGCCCGCAGCAACGGCCAGCCCCATGGAGTTATGCCCGGCGCAGGTGTGCGCGTGGCGTGAAGATCGTGCGTTACAGGAACCAGGCGAACGCGAACAGGCCCAGCATCGCGATGACCATCGCCAGTTTCAGCGCCAGGCCCAGCAGGATGCCCAGCCAGGTGGCGAGGCCAACCTTGGTCGAGCGGCCCAGCTCGCGCGTGTGCCAGTACTCGCCCAGCAGAGCGCCGACCAGCGGGCCGGCGAACAGGCCGATGGGCATGAAGAACAGACCGGCGATGCTGCCGATGAAGGTGCCCCACAGCGCCTTGCGGCTGGCCCCGACACGCTGGGCCCCGACCACCGTGGCCAGTACATCGGCCAGCAGCGAAAGCAGGGTCAGCACGCCCAGTACCAGCAGGGTTGGCCAGCCGACATGGGTGAAGCCGTCGGCCCACGCTGCCAGCAGCAGGCCGACGAACACCAGCGGGACGCCGGGAAGTGCCGGCAGGACGATGCCGGCAATACCAACGAGGACAAAAATGACCGCTAGCAGATACAAGATGAATGAGAGGCCCATGCTGTCCCGTATGGTTGTCTTTTTGGGGTTGACAGTGAAAGATTTTGCCAGTTGCTTTTTCGTTTTGGCCGGGTTAAGTTGCAGTCGCTGAGCTTGGCAAGGTCACCGTGGATCGTGGCCTGATGAAGCAAGATCTTCCCGATCCGCTGCATCGATGCACCTCGCTTCCCCCTTGCTTGTCAGCCGCCCACAAGGCGTTTCCAACAACAAGAGAGAGTCATCAGGGAGTTAGTGAGATGTCCGAACGCGAGAACGGTACTGTCAAGTGGTTCAACGATGCAAAGGGCTTCGGCTTCATCAGCCGTGAAAACGGCGAAGACGTGTTCGTGCACTTCCGCGCCATCCAGACCCAAGGCTTCAAGAGCCTGAAGGAAGGCCAGAAGGTCACCTTCACCGTCGTGCAGGGCCAGAAGGGCCTGCAGGCCGACGCCGTGCAGCCGATCTGACCGGTCTGCAGCCGTCACATGAAAAAGGCCCGCGCAAGCGGGCCTTTTTCTTTGTCCGGGGCCGGCAGCGGATCAGCGCAGGATCACCCGGCCGTTGACCACGCGAACGTAGGTGTTTTCGCGGATGCCGCCCAGATCACGCTGGTTGACGACGATGGTGCGTCCGTCATCCATGCGCACGCTGATGTCATACGTATCGCTGGTCACGTTCTTCTGGATCTGGTTGCCGGCCAGCGCGCCACCCACGGCACCCGCCGCTGCGGCGATGTTCTTGTTGCCGCGGCTGCCGCCGGTGTGGTCGGAGATCTCATGGCCGGCAACCGCACCCACAATGCCGCCGAGGATCGCGCCGGTCGCGCTGGGCGCAGTGCGGCCGGACTGCACGGTGTTGATGCGGGTGACGATGCCGCAGTCGGCGCAACGGCCCTGGTTGTAGCCGGAGTTGTTGCCGTAGCCGCCGTTGTTGTACCCATTGTTGTAGCCGCCGCCGCCGTAACCCGGCGAGGTGGCGCAGCCGGCCAGGGCGAGGGTGGCGATGGCACTGGCGGCGATGAGCTGGATCTTCATGGGGCGTCTCCTGGCCGTGAAGGCGGATGTGTTGGGTGGTACTGCGTCATGCAGCAGGGTGCGCGAATCGTCTCCTTTCCAACGTGAACAAGACGCCAATCAACGCCGCCATGACCGGCTGCGGGATGAACGCTGTTCAACGGAAATCCTGATGGCAGGCGCGGCAGTCCGCCTGCAGCGTCTGCACCACCTGGGCCAGCGCGGTGCAGTCTGCCGGTGGCGTCGCCAGGGCGGCATTGAGGCCGGCCCGGTACTGGCTGGCATGCTGCTGGAACTGCGCGCTGTCCTTCAGGCCGGGGAAGGCCAGGTCCAGGTCGTTGGAGAGCAGGCGCAGCGTCTGCAGGCGCGGCACGCTGTCGGCCAGGCTGCAGCGGTTCTGCTGTTGAGCCTGCTGCAGCAACTGGGATTGCCGCTGCATCACCTGCATCAGGCTGTCCGGGAAGGGGTCACGGCGGGCCTGCAGGGCGCGGCCGACCATCACCGTGGCGATCAGGCCGATCAGCAGACCCAGCGCGAGCACGAACAGGTAGCGATAGGCGGAAGACGGCGGGCGAGGGGGGCTGGCGTTCATGGCGGGCTCTCCGGGTGTGCAACGGTAGGTTCGACCCGGCGTGCTGTGGACGCCGGCCGCTGCACGTTAAAATAGACCGATGAACGAACAGGTCAAACAACGCTTCGCCGGCATCGAACGGCTGTATGGCGTGGGTGCGCTCGAGCGCCTGCAGGGCAGCCGCGTAGCGGTGGTCGGCATGGGCGGGGTCGGCTCGTGGGTGGTCGAGGCGCTGGCGCGCTCGGCGGTCGGCCATCTCACCCTGATCGATGCGGACGACATCTGCGTGTCCAACACCAACCGGCAGCTGCCGGCGATGGAGGGCAATTACGGGCGCAACAAGGCCGACGCCATGGCCGAGCGCTGCCGGGCGATCAACCCGGAACTCGATGTCGACGCGGTGCAGGCGTTCCTGACCACCGCCAACATGGCGGAACTGCTTGATCGTCGCTTCGATCTGGTGATCGATGCCTGCGACAGCTTCCGGGTCAAGGTGGAGACCATCGCCTGGTGCCGCCGCCGCAAGCTGCCACTGCTGACGGTCGGCGCCGCGGGTGGCCGCACCGATCCGACCCTGGTACGCATCCGCGATGTCTCGCGCACCGAGCACGACGCGATGCTGGCGCTGATCCGCAAGAAGCTGCGCAGCGAGTTCAACTTCCCCAAGAACGCCAAGCGTTACTTCGGCGTGCCGGCGGTGTACTCGCTGGAGAATGTGAAGTATCCGCAGGCCGATGGCAGTGTCTGCGGCCTCCGTCCCAACCTGGGGGCGGACGCTGCGCTCAAGCTTGATTGCGGCGCAGGGCTGGGGGCAGCCACCCATATCACCGGTGCCTTCGCCTTTGCCGCCGTCGGCAAGGCGCTGGAAATGCTGCTGGAGCCGAAGAGGGTCAAGTCCGAATCCGTTGAGGCTTGACCGGTAGCGCCGGGCCATGCCCGGCGAAACGGCGATCAGGCGGCCGGCAGCGCGAACAGCCGCCGCGCGTTGTCGGTCGTGGTCCTCGCTACCGTCTCCAGGTCGGTCTGCCGCAACGCCGCGACGTGGCGCGCGATGATCGAGAGGCGTGCCGGCTCATTGCGCTGCCCACGGATGGCCGCGTCGGGCTGATCGGGCGCGTCCGTTTCCAGCAGCAGCTGCTCCAGCGGCATCTCCCGGACCAGCCGTTGCAGGCGCTGTGCCCGTTCGTAGGTCAGGGGGCCGCCCAGACCCAGCAGGAAGCCCTGCCGATGCAGCTGT
The DNA here is from genome assembly GCF_056756445.1 of Stenotrophomonas sp. STEN225. NCBI lineage: Bacteria > Pseudomonadati > Pseudomonadota > Gammaproteobacteria > Lysobacterales > Lysobacteraceae > Stenotrophomonas > Stenotrophomonas sp. STEN225. Next base: position 322,827 of record NZ_JBRRBV010000001.1, read on the forward strand.
GCCGCCTGCTCCGGGCTGCCGGAGAAACTGTGCACCACGCCGCGCAGGCCACCGATGCGGCGGATCGCTGCGATCACCGCATCCACGGCCCGACGCGCATGCACGATCACCGGCAGGTCGAAGTCGCGCGCCAAGCGCAGCTGGCCGGTGAAATAGGTCTGCTGCGCCTCCGCATCCAGGCCTTCCACGAAATAATCCAGGCCGCATTCGCCGATCGCCCGCGGACGCTCACGCTCGATCCATTCCCGCAGCAGCGGAAGGTGCCCGGCGCGATGCTCGGCAAGAAACATCGGATGCAGCCCGTACGCGGGGTACAGGCCGGGTGCCTGCTGGCAGACCTCGCGCAGCTTCGGCCAGCTGGCGGCGGTGACGGCCGGCACGACCTGGAACTGCACCCCGGCCGCGCGCGCGCGCTCGATCACGGCGGCACGGTCGGGGTCGAACTCGCCTGCATCGAGATGGCAATGGCTGTCGACCAGCACGCTCAGCGCTGCTCCAGCGGTGGCGGCGTGCGGGTGCCGCGGCTCTTCCAGTTGGCCAGCAGCAGTGTGCCCAGGCCCAGCACCAGCTCATCGACGAAGGGAAGCGGATCGGGAATGAACAGGGTCAGCGCGAACAGCCCTGCCGTGAGCTTGAACAGCGTGGGGTAGCGCAGCCGGCGCGCCCATTGCAGTACCGGCAGCAGCATCGGGTTGGCCATGGCGGGATCCTCCTGGTGAATATGCAAACGCTACCACGGGCCCAGCATTTCCCGATGCTGAATGGGTTACGGCGACGAGCAGGAAATGTGGAGATTCCGTTCAGGGAGGCCGTGCTGCAATCTGTGCCGAGAACGTTGCGGACGGTCCGCAAGGAGCAGGTCATGAAAAGCACAACTACAACTGTCCTGGTCGCAGCGGGCGCGCTGCTGGTGGGTGGTATCGCCACGGCCGCCTTCATGAAGAGCGGCAACCCTTCGCCGGATTCCATCAGCGCCGGCGCCCCCAACGGCGAATCGCGCCTGGCCGATGGCAGCGGCACCGACGATGGTGCGCGTGGCAACCAGCTCGATGCCACCGCGCCGCGCGGCCTGGAGTATGCCGATGTGCTGAAGGTCGACCCGATCACCGAAAAGCAGAAGGCGTACGCCACGGTCATCGGCACCGACGCGGTGCGCGAGACCTCCACCACCCAGACGCCGCACGAGGTCTGCCAGGATGTGGTCGTGCAGGAACGCCTGCCCGAGCGTGATGGCAACGTCGGTGGCACCGTCGCCGGCGCGGTGATCGGTGGCCTGCTGGGTAATCAGGTTGGCGGCGGCAATGGCAGGAAGGCGGCGACCGCAGCCGGTGCCGTGGCCGGCGGCCTGATCGGCAACCAGGTGGACAAGCGCCACGTCGGTGGCCGTGTGGTCAACCGCACCGAGCGCCAGTGCCACACCGAGACCGCCACCTCCGAGTCGAGCCGTGTCACCGGCTACAACGTCACCTATCGCAACGAGGACGGCACCACCGGCACCATGCGCATGGCCAGCAAGCCCGGCAACCGCATCGCCATGGGCACCAACGACGTGGTCAAGGGTTACAACGTGACCTACCGCTATGATGGTGCCGAGAAGACCGTGCGCATGGACAACAAGCCAGCCAGCGATCGCCTGCCGGTGGTCGATGGCCAGCTGGTCACGCAGACAGCGGCAGCCGGCGCCACGGCACCGACCCGCCAGTAATCCTGCCGCTGCAGCGGACAGGCGACAGGCCGGCTTCTGCCGGCCTGTATGTTTTTGTGGCCGGGTGACATTTGCAATGATGGCGCTCCGTCATCGCCCTGGAGTCGGCATGAGCATCTTCGACCTGCGCCTGGAAACCGAGCGCCTGATCCTGCGCCCACCGCATCGCGAGGATTTCGAGCCCTATCTGGCGTTCTGCGCGGATGAAGAGGTGATGCGCACGCTGGGCGGAGTACAGCCACCGTCAGTGGCATGGCGTGGATTCTGCAGCCTGGCTGGCGCGTGGCAGTTGTTCGGCTTTTCGATGTTCAGCGTGATCGAGAAATCCAGTGGTGAGTGGGTCGGTCGCATGGGGCCCTGGCAGCCACAGGACTGGCCGGGCACCGAGGTCGGCTGGAGCATCCGGCGTGCCAGCTGGGGCAAGGGCTACGCGCCGGAGGCGGCGACCGCTGCGATCGACTGGGCCTTCAACGCACTCGGGTGGGAGGAGGTGATCCATACCATTGCCGAGGACAACGAGAATTCCCGTGTCGTGGCCCGCAAGCTGGGCAGTACGCTGCTGCGCATGGGCGAGCTGCCGCCGCCGTACCAGGGCAAACCGATGCAGATCTGGGGGCAGTCGCGCCAGCAGTGGCAGCAGCGCGTGCGCTGAGGGGCCCGACGGGCTGCATCCAGCGGCGGGCTGCGCGGTGGGCATGCTGCACCCGCGCTTGGCATCGGCGGGCGCGCTTGCCAGACTGCGCGCAACCGGTCGTTGGCCGGGTCTCCTGGAGCAGGCAATGGTGGAAGAACGCGTTCCGTTGACGGTGCATGGCATGTCCGTTTCAGGCAATTGCCACAAGGTGCGCATGCTGCTGGAACACCTCGGCAGCCGCTATCGCTGGGTGGAGGTGGACAGCGCCCATGGCCAGACCCACACGCCGGAGTTCCTGGCATTGAATCCCAATGCGAAGGTGCCGTTGATCGTGCGCGAGGACGGCCGCGTGTTGACCGAATCGAACGCGATCCTGTTCTGGCTGGCCGAGGGCACGCCCTACCTGCCCGGCGATGGCTGGGAGCGGGCGCAGGCGTTGAGCTGGATGTTCTTCGAGCAGTACACGCATGAACCCTGCGTGGCGGTGGCCCGTTTCATCCGTGGCTGGACGCCGGCCGACTCCCCGCGGCGCGCCGAACTGCCGCGCCTGCAGGAGCGCGCCAGCACCGCACTGGCGGTGATGGAACAGCACCTGCGGCAGTCGCCCTGGTTCACCGGCCGCAGTTATGGCATCGCCGATATCGCGCTGTTTGCCTACACCGACGTTGCCAGCGATGGTGGCATCCGCCTTGATCCGTTCCCGCAGGTGCAGGCCTGGCTGCAGCGGGTCCGGGCACAGCCGCGGTTCGTGCCGATGCCGGCCGTGGGCGCGGAGGTGCTGGCGCGATTCAACGCGGTGGCCTGATTCCGGGGGGAGCGTCGGGCAGGCCGGCTGCGAGGAAGCCGGGCGGGCCCCGCGCCACGCTACGCAACAACGACACGGAGGGTGTTCGATGTTCGCTGTGGTTCCAGATCCCATTCCCGCGCGCATGCGCGGGCTCAACCGCGCCGAAGTGTGCGACGTCAATTTCCTGGAGGCGGTGCGCGGCTGGCGGGGCACGCCACGGCCACGGCCCGCGCCGCACGCGCCGATCCTGCCAGGCAGCACGCTCAGCGCGGCGGCCTTTGCCGACCTGTTCGATTCGCAGCTGGCCAGCCGCCAGCTGGACCTGATGGCACGCGTGCTGCGCGTGCAGAACAAGGTCTTCTACACCATCGGCTCGTCCGGACACGAGGGCAATGCGCTGTTGGCGCGGGCCTGCCGGCACACCGATCCTGCGTTCCTGCACTACCGCTCCGGCGCCTTCATGGCCGAGCGCGCGCGGCAGGTGCCGGGCATGGATCCAGTGCGCGACGCGGCACTGTCGTTCGCCGCCAGCGCCGACGATCCTGCCAGCGGAGGCCGGCACAAGGTGTGGGGCAGCCGGCCGTTGTGGGTGTTGCCACAGACCTCGACGATCGCCTCGCACCTGCCCAAGGCGCTGGGCACTGCGTTGGCCATCGAGAGCGGCAAGCGCCTGGGCCAGCCGTTGCCGATTCCGGCCGACAGCATCGTGGTCTGTTCCTTCGGCGACGCCTCGGCCAATCACGCCACCGCACAGACGGCGTTCAACACCGCCATGTGGTCGGCCTACCAGAAACTGCCGGCGCCCATCCTGTTCGTCTGCGAGGACAATGGCCTGGGCATTTCGGTGAAAACACCAGAAGGATGGATCGCCGAGCGCTTTGGCGGCCAGCCGGGACTGGACTACTTCTTCGCTGACGGGCTGGATCTGGCCAGCGGCCATGCGCAGGTGCAGGCCGCGGTCGAGCATTGCCGGACAACCCGCAGGCCGACCTTCCTGCACCTGCGTACCACGCGGCTGATGGGGCATGCCGGTACCGATTTCGAGGTGGAGTGGCGCGCGTTGCCGGAGTTGTGTGCGGCGGAGGCGCAGGATCCGCTGCTGCGCTCGGCGCAGATCGCGATGGAGTCGGGCTGGATGGATGCCGCGGCCGTCGAGGCGGCCTATGAAGCGATGCGTGTGCGCTGCATGGCGGCCGCCGCCGACGCCGAGCGCCAGCCGAAGCTGCAGTCCCTTGAGCAGGTGATGGCACCGCTGGCGCCCTATACACCTGCAGCGGTGCACGCCGAGGCCCGGCGCGCGGTCGCGGACGAGGCGCGACTGTCGCTGTATGGCGGCGCCGACGCATTGCCGGAGCGACAACCGCCGCGTCATCTGGCCATCCAGATCAATCACGGACTGCAGGAACTGCTGTGCAAGTATCCGCAAAGCCTGTTGTTCGGCGAGGATGTGGCGCAGAAGGGAGGCGTGTACACCTTGACCCGCGACCTGCTGCGTCGTTTCGGCCCGCGTCGGGTGTTCAACACGCTGCTGGACGAGACCATGATCCTGGGCATGGCGCAGGGGCTGGCCAACATGGGCATGCTGCCGATCCCCGAGATCCAGTACCTGGCCTACCTGCACAATGCCATCGACCAGATACGTGGCGAGGCGTGTTCGCTGCAGTTCTTCTCCAATGACCAGTTCCGCAACCCGATGCTGGTGCGGGTGGCAGGGCTGGGCTACCAGAAGGGATTCGGTGGCCATTTCCACAACGACAATTCGATCACCGCCCTGCGCGACATTCCCGGCCTGGTGGTGGGCTGTCCCTCGCGTGGCGACGATGCCGTGATGATGCTGCGCACGTTGGCGGCGCTGGCCCGGGTGGATGGCCGCGTGGCGGTGTTCCTGGAGCCGATCGCGCTGTACATGAGCAAGGACCTGCACGAGCCGGGTGACGGCCAGTGGCTGTTCGACTACCCGCAACAGGGCCAGGCGCTGCTGCCGGGGGAGGGCCGGGTGTATGCCCCCGAGGCGCAGGATCTGGTGATCTACACCTATGGCAATGGCGTGCCGATGGCGCTGCGTGCCGCGCGGGTGATCGACCAGCAGCTCGGGTGGCAGGTGAGGGTGGTCGATCTGCGCTGGCTGGTGCCGCTGGACGGCGGATTCATTGCCACCCAGGCGGCCACGGCGCGGCGCGTGCTGGTGCTGGACGAGGGGCGTCACAGCGGTGGCGTGGGCGAGGGGGTGGTCACGGCCCTGGTCGAGGCCGGCTTCGGTCACCTGCCGCTGCGTCGGGTCTGCGGCGCCGATACCTATACGCCGCTGGCGGGGGCAGCAATGTTCGGCCTTCCAAGCGACAATGCGGTGATTGGCGCCGCCCTCGACCTGGCGCAGGAACCCTGATGCATGTGTGGATTGGCGGGAATGCTGTTGCCGGCACCGATGGTGCCGGCCGAGGAACTGCAGGCACAGGCCCTGGCCATGGGCCAGGCGCTGCACCATCGCGGGCCGGATGATGGTGGCACCTGGGTCGATGCCGCTGCCGGGATCGCACTGGCGCACCGCCGGCTGAGCATCCTCGATCTGTCCCCGCTGGGCCACCAGCCGATGGCATCGTCCGACGGCCGCTATGTGATGGCCTACAACGGCGAGGTCTACAACTTCGCGGCCCTGCGCGCCGAACTGGAGCCGCTGGGCCATGCGTTCCGTGGCCACTCCGATACCGAGGTGCTGCTGGCTGCGATCCTGCAGTGGGGCCTGGAAGACACCCTGCAGCGCTGCAACGGCATGTTCGCCATCGCTCTGTGGGACCGCAGCGAGCAGTGCCTCTGGCTGGCCCGCGACCGGGTCGGCAAGAAGCCGCTGTACTACGGCTGGGCCGGTGACGCGCTGGTGTTCGGTTCCGAGCTGAAGGCACTGTGGCAGCATCCAGCGTTCGACAACGATATCGATCGGGATGCGTTGACGCTGCTGTTGCGGCTGGATTACATCCCGGCGCCGCACAGCATCCATCAGCGCTGCTACAAGCTGATGCCCGGCCGGGTGCTGCGGGTGGATGCGGCGATGGTTGCCGCCGGAGCCGGCGCGCACCGGCCGGAGCAGGCGCAGCGTCCGTACTGGGACGCGCGTGCGCGCATGCAGGCCGCACTGGCCGCACCCTTCCAGGGCCGCATCGAGGAGGCCGAGGAGCAGCTTGATGCCCTGCTGCGCGACGCCGTGGCGTTGCGCATGGTCGCGGACGTGCCCGTCGGCGTGTTCCTGTCCGGGGGGACCGATTCGTCGCTGGTGGCGGCGCTGATGCAGGCGCAGAGCAGGCAGCCGGTGCACAGCTTCAGCATCGGCTTCCAGGATTCAAGCCACGATGAGGCACCGCTGGCCAGGGAACTGGCCGCGCATCTGGGCTGCGACCACACCGAGCTCTACGTCAGCGGGGCCGACGCACTGGCGGTGGTGCCGCAGTTGCCGACGATGTTCGACGAGCCTTTTGCCGATGCCTCGCAGGTGCCGACCGCGCTGGTGGCCCGGCTGGCAAGGCAGGGGGTGACCGTGGCCTTGTCCGGCGATGGTGGCGATGAGCTGTTCTTCGGCTACACCCGCTACGTGCGCGCGCTGCGCAACTGGCAGATGCTGGGTCGCGTGCCGGGCCCGCTGCGGCGCTGGATGGGTGCCCGCGCGCAGCAGCAGGGCGAGGCATCGCGCACGGGAGGCCTGGCGGCGCTGCTGGCCGAAACCGGCGCCCGCGGCATCGGCGATGTATACCGCAACCGCATTTCGCGCTGGCGTGACCCGGCGGCGGTGGTGCCCGGTGCGCAGCCGGCTGGCAGCTTCTATGACCTGGCCGATCCGCTGCACGGCGCGGGCACGCCGGCAGACGCGATGATGCTGGCCGATTTCGTGACCTACCTGCCTGATGACCTGCTGTGCAAGGTCGACCGCACTTCGATGGCGGTCAGCTTGGAGGCGCGTGCGCCGTTGCTGGACTGGCGGGTGGCCGAGTTCGCCTGGTCGCTGCCGCTGGGCTTCAAGCGCAGTGAAACGACCAGCAAGGTCCTGCTCAAGCGCGTGCTGGGCCGATACGTCCCGCACGCGATGGTGCACCGGCCCAAGCGTGGTTTCGGTGCGCCTGTCAGCGACTGGCTGAAGGGCGACCTGCGGCCGTGGGCCGACGATCTGCTGCAGCCTTCGCGGCTGGAACGCGAAGGCGTGCTGTCGGCGGCCGCGGTGCAGCCGCTGTGGCAGCAGTTCCTTGGCGGCCAGCGCAAGTGGCACACGCATCTGTGGAACGTGCTGATGTTCCAGGCATGGCAGGCCCACTGGCGCCAGGTCCGGGCCAGCATCAGCGGCTGACCTTCACTGCCTGGAAAGGGGACGGTGAATAGGATGGGTTTCCCGCACCATGAGGAGTCCGTCCGATGTCCGTTCCCACCATCGCCGTGTTCGTCGGAAGCCTGCGCCGCGAGTCATGCAACCGCCGGCTGGCCCATGCACTTGAAAAGCTTGCCGGCGACCGGGCCCGGTTCCAGTACGTGCAGATCCGCGACCTTCCCCTGTATGACCAGGATTTCGACGCCGATTACCCGCCATCGTGTGTCCGCCTGAAGGAGCAGGTGCGTGCCGCCGACGCCGTGCTGTTCGTGACACCCGAATACAACCGTTCGGTGCCGGGCGTGCTGAAGAACGCCATCGACATCGGCTCGCGCCCCTATGGCGACAGCGCATTCGCAGGCAAGCCGGCTGCGGTGATCGGTGCGTCCATCGGCCAGATCGGCACCGCGGTGGCCCAGCAGCACCTGCGCAACAGCCTGGCCTTCCTCGACATGCATGTGCTCGGCCAGCCGGAGGCGTTCATTCATTTCAAGGACGGCCTGATCGACGCCGACGGTACGATCCACAACGACGCCACGCGGGAATTCCTGCAGGGGTATGTGGACCGGTTCCTGGCGCTGATCGCGGTGCACGTGAAGGGCGATTGAGACGTATGGGGTCAGAGCCCTCTGCGTTGCAGAGGGATCCGACCCCAGCCACATCCGGGGTCGGATCCCGGCGCGCAGCGGCGGGCTCTGACCCCACTTGCAGCTGAGCGGGCCAGAGCCCGTACGCTGCACGGAATCCGATCCTGGCCGGCTGATCTGCGATAATGACGCACTCGGGCGTCGCACGGGCGCCCGTCGCAGGCAGTGCGACGCCTCCGCGCCATTCTGGCCAGGCTCCGGCGGATATCCCCCGTTCTTCCACGGCTTATCCACAGGCTTGTCCATGGCCGCCAGGGTCGGCGCATGCCTACACTCGTCTGGCCCCACTTTTGCAGGAAACACCGCCGCATGTCCGCCCGTCCCGGCTTCCGTTCCAACCGCAGAGACCGCGGTGATGGCTTCGAACGCGATGATTCGCGCATCGACCAGCTGCGGGTGCCACCGCATTCGGTGGAGGCCGAGCAGGCGGTGCTGGGTGGCCTGATGCTGGCACCCGAAGCGTTCGACCGGGTCAACGACCAGCTGACCGAGACCGACTTCTATCGCCGCGATCATCAGATGATCTACCGCGCGATCCGCGAGTTGTCCGAGCGTGACCGACCCTTCGATGCGGTGACGCTGGGCGAATGGTTCGAATCGCAGGGCAAGCTGGAGCTGGTAGGGGATGGCGCTTATCTGATCGAACTGGCCAGCACCACGCCGTCGGCGGCGAACATCGCTGCCTACGCCGAGATCGTACGTGACAAGGCGGTGCTGCGGCAGCTGATCCAGGTCGGTACCGACATCGTCAACGATGGTTTCCAGCCGGAAGGCCGCGACAGCAGCGAGCTGCTGGCGTCGGCGGAAAAGAGCGTGTTCGCCATTGCCGAGCAGGGCGCACGCGGGCGTACGGATTTCGTCGCCATGCCCGGCGCGCTGAAGGATGCCTTCGAGGAACTGCGCAACCGCTTCGAGAACGGCGGCAACATCACCGGCCTGCCAACCGGCTACAACGATTTCGACGCGATGACGGCCGGCCTGCAGCCGACCGACCTGATCATCCTGGCCGCGCGCCCGGCGATGGGCAAGACCACCTTCGCGCTGAACATCGCCGAGTATGCGGCGATCAAGTCGAAGAAGGGCGTGGCGGTGTTCTCGATGGAAATGTCCGCATCACAGCTGGCGATGCGACTGATCTCCTCCAATGGCCGGATCAACGCGCAGCGCCTGCGTACGGGCCAGCTGGAAGATGAGGACTGGAGCCGCGTCACCAGCGCGATCAAGATGCTGAAGGAAACCAAGATCTTCATCGACGACACGCCGGGCGTATCGCCGGAAGTGCTGCGCTCCAAGTGCCGCCGCCTCAAGCGCGAGCACGACCTGGGCCTGATCGTGATCGATTACCTGCAGCTGATGAGCGTGCCCGGCAACAGCGAGAACCGCGCGACAGAAATCTCGGAGATCTCGCGTTCGCTGAAGGGCTTGGCCAAGGAGCTGAACGTGCCGGTGATCGCACTTTCCCAGCTCAACCGCTCGCTGGAAACGCGTACCGACAAGCGCCCGGTGATGGCTGACCTGCGCGAATCGGGCGCCATCGAGCAGGACGCGGACATGATCGTGTTCATCTACCGCGACGACTACTACAACAAGGAAAACTCACCGGACAAGGGCCTGGCCGAAATCATCATCGGCAAGCACCGTGGTGGCCCGACCGGTTCGTGCAAACTGAAGTTCTTCGGCGAGTACACGCGTTTCGACAATCTGGCCCACGATTCGGTCGGTTCGTTCGAGTAGGGCTGCCGGCCGCGGGCCGGCGATCTCCTTCTGTTCTGCAAGAGCCGGGCGCGTGCCCGGCTCTTTGCGTTGGTGCGCGCGCAAGGCGCGTACCTTGCCGGGCGATGGTCACATGACGTGTAACTGACATGTAACTGGGCCTTCCTACCATGCCGCCGCTGTCCTCCCACTTCCGACGCCCGTCGCTGGCGTCCAGCGCGTCCAAGGAATCCGCCTCCCATGCCGTCCCACGCTCCGCTCCGCCGCAATCTGCTGGCTCTGCTGGTCTGTGCCTCGCTGCCGTCGCTGGCGGCCGCTGAAACCGCCCCCACCTCCGATACACAGTCGGCGACCACCCTCGATTCGATCTCGGTGATCGGCCGCGGCGAAGCGCGCCAGGTGCAGCGTGTCACCGCCGAGGACATGAAGGTGCTGCCGCCGGGCGCGAATCCGCTCAAGCTGCTGGCCAGCAAGCCGGGCGTGCATTTCGAGTCGGGTGACGCCACCGGTGCCTACGAGTGGTCAACCAGCATCAGCCTGCGCGGCTTCAACCAGAACCGGCTTGGCTACACGCTGGACGGCATTCCGCTGGGCAACATGAGCTACGGCAACAGCAACGGCCTTCATGTCAGCCGCGCGGTCATCAGCGAGAACCTGGGCGGTGCGGAAGTCTCCACCGGCATCGGCGCGCTGGGGACGCCGTCCACCAGCAACCTGGGGGGCGTGTTCCAGTTCTATTCGATCGATCCTTCCACCGAGTACGGCGTGGTGCTGGCGCAGGGCTTCGGCAGCGACAACGCGCGGCGCAGCTATGCGCGCCTGGAGACCGGCGAGCACCAAGGGTTCGCCGCGTACCTGTCCGGCGTGTACTCCGAAGGCGACAAGTGGAAGGGGAAGGGCTCGCAGGAGCTCAAGCAGTTCAACGGCAAGGCGGTTTACAACTTCGGCGTGGACAGCAGGATCACCGCGCTGTTCAACGCATCACGCCGCGTCGAGGCGGACTACCAGGATCTGTCGCTGGAGATGATCGACCGCCTGGGCTGGAACTGGGACAACTACGCGCCGGACTGGGACCGCGCGCTGGCCGCGGCACGCGGGCAGTTCAGTGGCGGCGTCAACAGCCCCTGGGATGCGTACTACTCCGGTCATGGCCTGCGCAACGACGATATCTCCAGCGTCGCCGGCGACTTCGGCCTCAACGAAGCGATGCGCCTGAAGGTCAATGTCTACAATCACAGCAACCGCGGGCAGGGCCACTGGTTCAGTCCGTCCAATCCTTCCAATCCGGGCACCGCGCGCGAGATCCCGATCTCGATCCGCACCACCGAGTACGCGATCGACCGTACCGGCGTGACCTCCGCGTTCACCTGGAACGTCGGCGGGCACGAGCTGGAAGCCGGCCTGTGGTACGAGGACAACGGCCACAGCGTGCAGCGCAACTTCTACTACATCGATGGCCCGATCACCGATGACTTCTTCCTGCGCAATCCGGACCAGCGCGTGTGGCGCCAGCTCTACACCACCATCACCCGCCAGTTCTATGTGCAGGACCGCTTCCGCCTGTTCGACGACCGCCTGACGGTGGACATCGGCGCGAAGTCGCCGCACACCCGCACCCGCGTCCGCACGCCGCTGGGCAGCTATGCCAACAACAGCAGCCTGACCTCCAGCAAGGGACTGCTGCCGCAGGCCGGCTTCAACTTCAAGCTCAACGAAGGCAATGAAATCTTCGGTTCGTTCGCCAGGAACATCGCCGCCTATGCGCTGGGCGTGGGCAGTCCGTTCAACGTGCCGCAGCAGGCCTTCGATGCCAGTGCACGCAACCTCAAGCCGGAGCAGTCGCGCACGATCGAACTGGGCTGGCGCGGGTACGGGCAGGGGTATGAGGCGTCGGTCGCCGTGTACGACGTGAAGTTCGACAACCGCCTGCTTGCGATCGCCCAGTGCGTGGGCATCCTCGGCTGCCCTGCGTTGTTCTCCAACGTCGGCTCGGTGACCAGCCGCGGTGCCGAGGCGACCCTGCAGCTGAAGCCGGTGCAGGACGTGACCTGGTCCAACGCGCTGTCGTGGAACGACAGCACCTACGACGACGACTACGTCAACAACGGGGTGGTACCGACCCGCGGCAGGAAGACCGTGGATACGCCGGAATGGATGTTCGCCAGCACCCTGGCCTGGACGCCGGGCCCGTGGGACATGCGCCTGTCCGCCAACCATGTCGGCAAGCGTTACGTGACCTATACCAATGACCTGTCGGTTCCCAGTTACTGGCTGGTCAACGCCTCGGTGGCTTACGATTTCGGCTCCCTGGGGCCCGCGCAGAACCTGACAGTGGCAGTGAACCTGACCAACCTGGCGGACAAGCGTTACCTGTCTTCGATCAACACCAACGGCACCTATGCCGCAGATCCCACGCGCAGCCTGGCGACCATGCAGGTGGGTGCGCCGCGGCAGGTGATGGCGACGGCGACCGTGCGCTTCTGATGCAGCGGCCCATGGATCCGGAGCACCGTCGTCGCCTGCTGCGCATGGCGTGGCAGGGTACGGGGGCGGCGATCGCACTGGCGGCGATGCCGGGGCTGGCTGCGGCAGGCCCACGGCCACGTCTGGGCCGCGATCCGTTCACCCTCGGCGTCGCCGCCGGCGATCCGGATCCGCAGGGGGCGGTGCTGTGGACACGGCTCGCCCCCGATCCGCTCAACGGCGGTGGCATGCCGTCGCGGGCGGTGCCGGTGCGCTGGTTCGTGGCTGAAGATCCCGGCATGCGCCGTCCGGTGCAGCGTGGCGTCGCCGCAGCGGTGCCCGAGCTGGCGCATTCGGTGCACGTGGAGATCAATGGCCTTCGTCCCGGCCGTGACTATTACTACCGTTTTGCCTGCGACGCTGATGAGGAAAGCACGGTCGGCCACTTCCGCACCGCGCCGCTGCCGGACGCGCAGCTGCAGCAGCTGCGCCTGGCCCTGTGCACCTGCCAGGCCTGGAACAGCGGCTACTACCCGGTACTGCGTGATATCGCGCGGAGCGATGTCGACCTGGTGCTGCATGCCGGCGACTATCTGTACGAGTACAGTCCACTGCAGAACGTACGCGGCCGCACACTGGATGCGGAGCGATTCAGCGGCGAGACCGTCAGTCTGCAGCGTTATCGCGACCAGTACGCGCTGTACAAGCTCGATCCGGACCTTCAGGCAGCGCACGCCGCGCACGCCTTTGCGGTGATCTGGGATGACCATGAGGTGCAGAACGACTATTCCGGCGTCCATCCTGAAAAGGACAGCGTGCCGGTGGAGGACTTCATCGTCCGGCGGGCCGCTGCCTATCGCGCCTTCTACGAGCACCTGCCCATGCGCAGCGCTCCGGCCGGCAATGGTGGCCTGCGGGTGCACCGGCGCCTGCGCTACGGCGACCTCGCGCAGCTGAGCCTGCTCGATTGCCGCCAGTTCCGTCCGGCCAACCCCTGCGGCGTGGGCGAGTCACCGCGCTGCGAGGCGGCACTGGACCCGCGCATGAGCATGCTCGGGTCCGGCCAGGAGGCGTGGTTCGCACAGTCGATGGCGGCCGCGCGGGGCACGCGCTGGAATGTGGTGGTGCAGCAGCTGCTGATGGCGCAGCTGCGGCTGGACGGCGGCACCCCGCGCGAGCGGTTCTGGAACGATGCCTGGGATGGGTATCCTGCCGCGCGCAACCGGTTGCTGCAGGCGCTGCAGGCGGGCGGGCAGGGCAATGCGATCGTGCTGGGAGGCGACTGGCATTCCACCTTCGTCAACGATCTGAAGCTGGACTTCGATGCGGCTGATGCTCCCGTGGTGGCCACCGAGTTCATCGCCCCCGCCATCAGCAGTGGCGGAGACGACACACCGTATGGCCCTTACTACGGACCGTCGATTCCCCTGAATCCGCACATCCGCTATTTCGACGGCGATCGCCGTGGCTGGTGGAGGCTGCAGCTCAACCGGCAGGCCGTGGATGCGGAACTGCGCTTGGCCGACAGCGTGCTGCGTACCGATGCCGCGGTGCGGACCGCCGCGCGTTTCCAGGTCGCCCACGGCCGCCCGGGGGCGGTGCAGGTATAGCGGCTGCGTTCCGGGTTTCATCGCGCCCTGCCGGGTTTCGTCGCAAACCGTTTGCTCCCTCCGGGGCAGGGCGGCACTGTGGTCGCAGGCGGCAAGGGGCCGCTGCAAGGAGACCGTGATGAAGACCCTGTTCGCGCTGGGCGTGTGGTGCCTGCTGTTCGTGCTGTGCTGGCCGTTGGCGATCCTTGCCCTGATCGCCTGGCCGTTCGTGTGGCTGCTGAGCCTGCCGTTCCGCCTGGTCGGCATCACGTTCTCGGCGCTGTTCGCGTTCCTGCGCGCGCTGTTCATGCTGCCGGCACGCCTGCTGGGTGGCGGCCGCGGTCCGGTGGCTGCGTGATGACGCCGGCCATCGCGGTACTGGTATTGGCGCTCGCGGCGCCGGCCCCTGCCACGCCCGCGACACCACCGTCCGCCTGGCTGGAACGCCAGCAGACCGCCGCTGCCGACGAAGCGGATGCTGCGGCGGCCAAGCTCGCCAAGCCTGACAGGCCCAAGGAACGCTGCAGGGTGGTAAAGGAATGGAAGGTGGGTGAAACCGTGGTGCAGCATCGCATCTGTGACGATGCACCGGAGCCGCCTGCTGGAAAGGTGTAGCGCCGGGCCCATGCTCGGCTCCACATCAGAAGGCCAAACAAAAAAACCCCGCCGAGGCGGGGTTTTCCTGTCATGCCACCGGGCCGATCAATTGGCCTTGTGGATGGCGCGCTTGCTGACCGCCATCGCCGCGTCGTGGACCACTTCCGACAGCGACGGGTGGGCGTGGCAGATGCGGGCCAGGTCATCGGCCGAACCGCTGAACTCCATGGTCAGCACGCCTTCGTGCACCAGCTCGGACACGTTGGCGCCGACCAGGTGCATGCCGAGGATGCGATCGGTCTCGGCATGGGCCAGGATCTTCACGAAACCTGCCGGCTCGATCATCGCCACGGCACGGCCATTGGCGGCGAACGGGAAGCTGCCGGCCTTGTACGGGATGCCTTCGGCCTTCAGCTGTGCTTCGGTCTTGCCGACCCAGGCCAGTTCCGGCTCGGTGTAGATGACCCACGGAATCGTGTCGAAGTTGACGTGACCCGGCAGGCCGGCGATCAGTTCGGCCACGGCGATGCCTTCCTCGAAGCCCTTGTGCGCCAGCATCGGGCCGCGCACGCAGTCGCCCACCGCCCAGACGCCATCGACGCCGGTGTGGCAATGCGCATCGACTTCGATCTGGCCACGCTCGTTGACCTTCACGCCGGTGCCTTCGGCCAGCAGGCCCTTGGTGGCAGCGCGACGGCCGACGGCCACCAGCAGCTTGTCCACGGTCAGGGTCTTCTCGCCTTCGCTGTCGGTGTAGGTGACAACGACTTCCTTCTTCTTGCCCTTGCCGGTGATCTCGGTCTTGGAGACCTTGGCGCCCAGGCGGATGTCCAGGCCCTGCTTCTTGAATTCCTTGGCCGCGGTCTTGGCGACTTCGGCGTCGGCGACGGCCAGGAACTCCGGCAGCGCCTCGAGGATGGTGACTTCAGCGCCCAGGCGCTTCCACACGCTGCCCAGCTCCAGGCCGATCACGCCGGCGCCGATCACCGCCAGGCGGTTCGGCACTTCGGTGAAGTCCAGGCCGCCGACGTTGTCGACGATGGTCTCGCCGTCGAACTTGGCGAACGGCAGTTCGATCGAATCCGAACCGGCGGCGATGATGACGTTGGTGCCCTTCAGCTCGACTTCCGAGCCGTCGTGCTGCTTCACCTTGACCACGTTGCCCGGCTGCAGTTCGCCGAAGCCGTAGTAGGTGGCGACCTTGTTGGCCTTGAACAGCATGGCGATGCCGCCGGTGAACTGCTTGACGATCTTGTCCTTGCGGCCAACCATCGCCTCGACGTCCATCTTGGCGTCCTTGAAGCTGATGCCGTGGTCGCCAAAGATGTGGCTCATGTTCCAGAACTGGCGCGAGGAATCCAGCAGCGCCTTGGACGGGATGCAGCCCACGCGCAGGCAGGTGCCGCCCAGCGCCGGCTTGCCATCCTTGCCCAGCGCTGCGTCGATGCAGGCGGTCTTCAGGCCCAGCTGGGCCGCGCGGATGGCAGCGTGGTAACCGGCCGGGCCCGCACCGATGACGACGACGTCGAATTGTTCAGCCATTGAATTAGTCCTTGATGCTTTACCGGAACCCCCTTCCGCGCGGGCGCGGAAGAGGGCGGGAGGTCTTACAGGCCGAACAGCATGCGGCCCGGGTTTTCCAGCTGGTTCTTGATGTCCACCAGGAACTGCACCGAGTCCTTGCCGTCGATGATGCGGTGGTCGTAGGACAGCGCCAGGTACATCATCGGCGCGATCACGACCTGGCCGTTCTGGGCGATCGGACGCTCCTTGATGGCGTGCATGCCCAGGATGGCGCTCTGCGGCGGGTTGATGATCGGCGTGGACAGCAGCGAGCCGAAGGTGCCGCCGTTGGTCACGGTGAAGGTGCCGCCCTGCAGTTCTTCCAGGCTCAGCTTGCCGTCACGGGCCTTCTTGGCGTAGTCGGCGATGGTCTTCTCGATGTCGGCGAACGACATGCGCTCGACGTTGCGCAGCACCGGGGTCACCAGGCCCTTCTCGGTCGACACGGCGATGGAGATGTCCGAGTAGCCGTGGTAGATGATGTCGTCACCATCGATCGACGCGTTGACCAGCGGGAAGCGCTGCAGCGCGTTGGCGGCGGCCTTCACGAAGAAGCTCATGAAGCCCAGCTTGATGCCGTGGGCCTTGACGAACTCGTCCTGCAGTTCCTTGCGCGCGGCCGACACCTTGGACAGGTCGACTTCGTTGAAGGTGGTCAGCATGGCGGTGGAGTTCTTGGACTCCATCAGGCGTTCGGCGATGCGCTTGCGGATGCGGGTCATCGGCACGCGTTCTTCCGGACGTGCGCCACCGGCCTTGCCGGCGCCGCCGTTGCGGGCGAAGTTGACGATGTCTTCCTTGGTCACCGCGCCGCGACGGCCGGTGCCGTCCACGTCGGCCGGGTTCACGCCCTCGGTGATGGCGGTGAAGCGGGCACCCGGCGGCAGCGCATCGGCGGCCGACTTGGCTGCCGGGGCCGGAGCCGCGGCGGGAGCCGGAGCAGCGGCTGCGGCCGGAGCCGGGGCATCGGCCTTCTTCTCTTCAGCGGCCGGAGCCGGGGCAGCCGCCACGGCGCCTTCCTCGATGATCGCCACGACCTGGCTGGAGGTCACGGTGGCGCCCACGTCGAACTTGATCTCCTTCAGCACGCCATCGACCGGCGACGGCACTTCCAGGACGACCTTGTCGGTTTCCAGGTCAAGCAGGTTTTCGTCGCGCTTGACGGCGTCGCCCACCTTCTTGTGCCAGGTGGCGATGGTGCCGTCGGCGACGGATTCGGGCAGTACCGGGGCTTTGACTTCGGTGGCCATGCGGGAGCTTCCTGGTTTGTCTTCTAAATAAGGGGGAGGAGAGTTATTCAGCGACCTGGTCGTTGAACGGGTTGACCAGTGCGTCGGCAATCAGCTGCTGCTGCTCGCGGACATGGTCAGCCATGTGACCGGCAGCCGGCGACGCCGAACGTGCGCGACCGGCGTAATGCAGGTTCTGGCCCTCGGCCAGGCAGAACTGCAGGTGGTGGCGGATCTGGTACCACGCGCCCTGGTTCTGCGGTTCTTCCTGCGTCCACACCACGTCGGTGGCCTTGCCATACTTCTTCAGTTCGGCAGCCAGCAGGGCACGCGGGAACGGATACAGCTGCTCCACGCGGATGATCGCCACGTCGTCCTGGCCACGCTTGGTCTGGTCTTCCAGCAGGTCGTAGTAGACCTTGCCCGAGCACAGCACCACGCGCTTGACCTTCTTGGCGTCGGCATTGGCATCGCCGATCAGGTGCTGGAACTCGCCGTTGGCCAGCTCGTCCAGGGTCGACACCGCCAGCTTGTGGCGCAGCAGCGACTTCGGCGACATCACCACCAGCGGCTTGCGGGTGGTCATGTGCAGCTGGCGACGCAGCATGTGGAAGGCCTGGGCCGGGGTCGACGGCACGACCACCAGCATGTTCTCCAGCGCGCACAGCTGCAGGAAGCGCTCCAGGCGCGCCGAGCTGTGCTCCGGGCCTTGCCCTTCATAGCCATGCGGCAGCAGCAGGGTCAGGCCGGAAATGCGGCCCCACTTGGCTTCACCGGCGGCGATGAACTGATCGATCACCACCTGGGCGCCGTTGGCGAAGTCGCCGAACTGGCCTTCCCAGATGCACAGCGTGTTCGGATCGGTGGTGGAGAAGCCGTACTCGTAGGCCATCACCGCTTCTTCGCTCAGCAGCGAATCGATGACGGTGGCCTTCTCCGGCGAATCCACCAGCTGCCGCAGCGGCATGTAGTAGTTGTCGGTCTTCTGGTCGTGCAGGATCGCATGGCGGTGCGTGAACGTACCGCGGCCGACGTCCTGTCCGACCAGGCGCAGTGCATGGCCTTCGTCCAGCAGGGTGGCGTAGGCCAGGTTTTCGGCAAAGCCCCAGTCGCCCGGAATCTCGCCAGCGGCCATCTTGCGGCGGTCGTCGTAGACCTTGGCCACGCGCGAGTGCAGCTGCACTTCGTCCGGGATGGTGTTGATCAGCTTGGCCAGCTCGACCAGCTTGTTCTTCTCGACCTTGGTCGAGACCGGGTCGGACAGCTTGCCTTCCAGCAGCTTCGGCCAATCAACGAACAGCGGGCTGCTCGGCGGAGTCTTCTCGACCTTGGCCAGTTCGGTGGTCACTTCGCCGGCGTCCAGCTTCTCGCGGTAGGCATCGACCATCGCCTTGCCGGCGCCGGCGGCGATCACGCCCGCCTTTTCCAGCTGCTCGGCATACATCTCGCGGGTGGTCGGGTGCTTGCGGATCACCTGGTACATCAGCGGCTGGGTGATCGCCGGCTCGTCGGCCTCGTTGTGGCCCCAACGGCGGTAGCACATCAGGTCGATGACCACGTCCTTGGCAAACTTCTGGCGGAACTCGAACGCCAGCTGCGCGGCGAACACCACCGCTTCCGGGTCATCTCCGTTCACGTGCAGCACCGGTGCGGCAATCATCTTCGCCACGTCGGTGGCATAGCGCGTGGAGCGCGTATCCAGCGGATTGGAGGTGGTGAAGCCGACCTGGTTGTTGACCACGATGTGCACGGTGCCGCCGACGGCGAAGCCGCGGGCCTGCGACATCTGGAACAGTTCCATGACCACGCCCTGGCCGGAGAAGGCCGCGTCGCCGTGGATCAGGATCGGCATGACCTGCTTGCGGGCGGTGTCCTTGCGGCGCTCCTGGCGCGAACGCACGGAACCGGCCACGACCGGGTCGGCGATTTCAAGGTGCGACGGGTTGAACGCCAGCGCCAGGTGGACCGGGCCACCCTCGGTGGCCACGTCGGCGGAGAAGCCCATGTGGTACTTCACGTCGCCGGCCGAGGCGTGCTCGTCGTGCTCGAACTTGCCTTCGAACTCGTCGAACAGCTTGCGCGGGTTCTTGCCCAGGGTGTTGACCAGCACGTTCAGGCGGCCGCGGTGGGCCATGCCGATCACCACGTCCTTGACGCCGTCCTTGCCGGCGCTGCGGATGATGGTGTCCATCATCGGGATCAGCGCATCGCCGCCTTCCAGCGAGAAGCGCTTCTGGCCGACGTACTTGGTGTGCAGGTAGCGCTCCAGGCCTTCGGCCGCGGTCAGGCGCTCCAGGGTGCGGCGCTGGGTGTCAGCGTCCAGCTGGTAGTTGCCGCCGGCCAGTTCCAGCTTCTTGTAGATCCACTGGCGCTGCTCGACCTCGGCGATGTGCATGAACTCCGCACCGATCGAACCGGTGTAGGTCGCCTTAAGGCGCGCCAGCAGATCGCGCAGCTTCATGCGCGGCTGGCCGCCGACGCCACCGGTGCTGAACTCGCTGTTGAGGTCGGCATCGGACAGGCTGTGGAACGGCAGGCCCAGGTCCGGCGTATTGACCGGCGCAGCCAGGCCCAGCGGGTCCAGGCGGGCGTCCAGGTGGCCGCGCGAACGGTAGGCGGTGATCAGACGACCGACATTGCGCTCACGCTCGTCGCCCGCACCTGCGCCGGTGCCGGCCTTCAGCGCATCCTTGGCCGCGTCCGCGATGTGGGAAATGACGGCCGAGTGCGGAATGTCACCTGCTTCGCGGCCCTTGAAGCCGTCGAAGTAGGTCTTCCATTTGGGATCGACACTGTCCGGGGAGACGAGGTACTGCTCGTACAGATCCTCGACATAGGAGGCGTTGCCGCCGGCGAGTTGCGAAGATTGCGCAAACTGCTTCAGTAGATTGTCCACGATGGAGGGTGTTGATTCGCTTTGTGGGGTATGGCTTAAGAAGGACCCGGCAGGAAGATGAATAGCCCTGCGCAGGCGCGTTCAAACAGCCAAATTGTACCTCCATCCGGACACGAAGGGGCATCGCGGAGGCCATCGTGCGTCCCCCGGTGCCGCTTCCAGACAGGTTGAACCCGACCGTCGCGCTCAGAGGCCGAGCGCGCGGAGTTCGCTGCAATCGCGCGAACGGTCCCAGACGCGCTGCAATTGCTGCTCGAACTGCCGCGAACGTGCCGGCAGCGCGATGCCGGCCTCGCCGTCGAGGCGATGGCCGATCAGACGAAAGTAGAAGTCGCCCCTGTCATTGATCAGGCAGGCGGACGCCAGTGCCCGGTCGACCGGATCGGCCACCTCGCGGAACAGGATCACGCTGGGCAGCCGCTGTGCCATCGCCAGCAGCGGCGCGCCGGCACGGCCAATGGCTGCCGCGTCATGCACGATCACCCGCAGCTGCTTGTCGTGGCGGGCACTGGCGAAGCGGCGCAGGGCGGCCTGTACCGGGCCGGCAGCGAGCAGGCCCGGGTCCAGCAGGTGGCTGTGCAGCCACACCTGGCGACGGGCACGGTGGAGGATGGCGGTGGTGGCGGCCACGGCCTCGGCGCGGCTGTTGATCGCGCTGGCCGCGTCCAGCCGGCGGCGCATCTGCTGGTGCCCCAGGCCGGCCTCCTCGAAGACCTCGCCCTCAGGCAGGAAGCCCTGCCGCGCGTAGAAGTCGCGGGCGGGCAGCTGTGCGTGCAGATGCAGCTCGGCCAGGTCGAGGCCACGGCCGGCCTCGACCAGGGCCTCGAGCAGGGCTTCACCGATGCCCTGGCTGCGGTGGCTCGCCAGCACCGCCATGCGGCCGACGCGGCCATCAGGTGTGAGCCGACCAGTGCCGACCGGCGTGCCGTCGGCATCCAGCGCCAGTACATGGGCGCTGACCGGGTCCATCGCGTCGCGCTCCAGGTCGCTGGCAATGCCCTGCTCCTGCACGAACACCTGCTGGCGCACAGCGTGGATGGCGCCATGCGCATCGGCATGACCTACCTGATGGACGCGGATCGAGGGCATGACTCAGGCGCGACCGGCGTCGCTGTCGTCTTCTTCGTCGTCTTCGAAGTTGACGATGACCTCGATGCCATCGTCATGCACGGTCACCACGTGGACATCGTCGGACACGGCGTCGTCATCGATCACCTCCACCTGGTCGCGGCCTTCGACCACCTCACCGAGGACGCCTTCATCCTCGCCCTCGTCGTCGGCGCCATACAGCTCGCTGGGGTTGATCAGCTGGAACACGCCGCCGACCAGCAGCTGCTGGACCACCGCGCGGCCCTTGTCCGACAGTCCGCGATAGGCGGCCGCGTCGAGCTGCTCGGCACCGGCCAGGCGCTGCGCATCCTTCACCGGCAGCGCGAAGTCCTGGCCGCTGACGTACAGGCTGGCGCCCCGCTTGGCCCGCCGCCAGGCCAGGCGGGCCCAGGGGTGGCGTTGCAGCAGAAGGCCGGACTGCAGGGCGGCGACCACCTCTTCCTGTTCCGGCGCGGCCTGGTGGGCCATCACTTCGCCGGCGGCGCGGTAGGTGGTGATGAAGCGGCCGAACCAGTCGCCCAGCTTGTCCGGGTCGTTCATGCGGATGGCGTTGAGGGCGGTGATCACCCGTGCCATCGCCACCGTGTCGATCTCGTTCGGATCGGCCGGCAGCTTCAGGTCGGGGTCCTGATAGCGGATGTTCTCGTCGGCATCGGCGATCAGGGTGTCCAGGTAGTCACTGATGAGTTCGGCCGAGGACGGCGCGCGCATGCCGAAGGAGAACGTCAGGCAGGGGTCTTCGGCGACGCCATGGTGCGGCACGTTCGGCGGCAGGTACAGCATGTCGCCCGGCGCCAGCACCCAGTCGTGGGTGGGCTTGAACACCTCCAGCAGCTTCAGTTCCACGTCCGGACGGAACCCCAGTGGCGGCCGCCGGCCCTTGATCGACTCGCTGGCATCGATCTGCCAGCGACGATGGCCCTGGGCCTGCAGCAGGAACACGTCGTACTGGTCGACGTGGGCACCGACCGAGCCGCCGGTGGCGGCGAAGCTGATCATGACGTCGTCCATGCGCCAGCGCGGGAGGAAGCGGAAGTGCTCGATCAGCGCGCGCACGTCCGGGTCCCACTTGTCCACGTCCTGCACCAGCAGGGTCCAGTCGTGGTCGGGCAGGGCGGGGAATACGTCTTCCTGGAACGGGCCGGTACGTACGCGCCAGCCGTCCTGGCGCTTGTCGTGCTCGATCAGGCGTGCCAGCACGCCTTCTTCGCAGGCCAGCCCGGCCAGGTCTTCCGGCTGCACCGGAGACTGGAAATCAGCGAAGGCGTTGCGGATCAGCAGCGGACGCTTCTGCCAGAAATCGCGCAGGAACACGGCCGGGGACATGCCCAGCGGCTGGCCGGGACGGGCGGTGACTTCGATGAGCGGGGCGGAGGACTTGCGGGCGGCCATGGGGGAATCCTTGCAGCGGAAAGCGGGAGGGCGGCGCGGCGTGCCGCCAAGGCGTCCATTGTCCGACGTTCGTTGGGATTGCGCACGTGCGGTGGTTTGTCGCGGGGTGTCCGGCCAACGGCGGAGCCCCTCGTGGCGGGTGCTTGGTCGCGTGAAGGCAAAAAGCCGTGCCTGGCCGGGCGGGTGGGCTGCGCGGGGGACGCTGCAAGTACGTCCCTGTAAGCTTGGCCGCCGCATCCATGCGGCGGACACCCCCGCGCAGCCCACCCGCCCGGCCCCTGACAGTTTCCTGCGGGGTCCGCCACGGAATGGAAAAAGAAAATCAAAGGCAACAGCGGCTCGCGCGCTGCGCTTGCCCGGCCCTGCAGAATCCAAAAAACCAAAGAGGGACGCGGCAAAGCCGCGTCCCTCCTTCACATTCCGTCCCGACAACAAATGCGCTTCGATCCGTCACCGGGATGCTGTCAGAGGTGGGGCGGATTGGGTTCGCGGGGGTGTCCGCGGCATGGATGCCGCGGCCAAGCCCCCAGGGACGGGTTCACGGCGTCCCCCGCCACCGGACCCACCCCGCCAACCTGCAGGAAACCGGTTTTTGACGTTGCAGTTGCTTCGGCTGTTGCTTCGGCGGGTGCCGGGCGCAGCCCGGCCCAAGCCCATCCCCCGCTTCCGGTACAATATCGGGCCCGTTTCCCAACTACGGTTCCCCGGACATGATGGTCCTCGAGGGCGCGCCCGCCCTGTCGCCGTTCCGCCGCGAACGTCTTGAATCCCGCCTGCAGTCCATCGCTCCCTCCCTGCGCATCAGTAGTGCCTGGCACGTCTACTTCGTGCAGCCGGAAGGCTCGGCCGTGCCCGATCAGGCCACCCTGTGCCGCATCCTGGAAGCACAGCCGCAGGCCGGGAAGGTCGCCGAAGGGGCCGTCAGCCGCATCGTGGTGCCGCGTCTGGGTACGTTGTCGCCGTGGTCGAGCAAGGCCACCGAACTGGTCCGCGGGGCCGGTCAGCCGGTCAGCCGGGTCGAGCGCGGCTTGCGTATCGACGTGCTGGGCTGGCCGGACGATGCCGCCACCCAGCAGTCGCTGGTGAAGGTGCTGCACGACCCGATGACGCAGTCGGTGCTGGACCACGTCGAGCAGGGCCAGGCCCTGTTCTCGGCGCCGGCCCGCGGTGAACTGGAGCGCGTTCCGGTGGCGCAGCTGGAAGCCGCCAACCAGCGCCTTGGCCTGGCCATGGCCCAGGACGAGATCGACTACCTGCGCGAGCGCTTCACCGCGCTGGGGCGCTCCCCGTCTGACGTGGAACTGATGATGTTCGCGCAGGCCAATTCCGAACACTGCCGGCACAAGATTTTCAACGCCAGCTGGACCATCGACGGGCAGGCGCAGGAACGCTCGCTGTTCCGCATGATCAAGAACACCCACCAGCAGACGCCGCAGCACACCCTGAGCGCGTACAGCGACAACGCTGCGGTGATCGAAGGCCATCCGGCGTCGCGTTACCGTCCGGATCCGGCCAGTGGCGAGTACCGCCGCGAGCCGCAGGTGCCCAGCGCCTTCCAGATCAAGGTTGAAACCCACAATCACCCGACCGCGATCGCGCCGTTCCCGGGGGCGTCCACCGGTGCCGGTGGCGAAATCCGCGACGAAGGCGCAACCGGCCGCGGCGGCAAGCCGAAGGCCGGCCTGACCGGCTTCTCGGTCTCGCACCTGCGCATCCCCGAGCTGCCGCAGCCGTGGGAAGCGCCGCGCGCGCTGAACCCGCGCATGGCCCCGGCGCTGGAGATCATGACCGACGGCCCGCTCGGCGGCGCTGCGTTCAACAATGAGTTCGGCCGCCCGAACCTGCTCGGTTACTTCCGCAGCTTCGAGCTGCCTGAAGGCGCTGACCTGGTCCGTGCGTACGACAAGCCGATCATGCTGGCCGGCGGCCTCGGTGCGATCGACCGTATCCAGGTCGACAAGATCCCGCTGCAGGCCGGTGATGCGGTCATCGTGCTCGGCGGTCCGGCGATGCTGATCGGCCTGGGTGGCGGTGCGGCCAGCTCGGTGGCCTCCGGTGAAAGCGCCGAAGACCTGGATTTCGCCAGCGTGCAGCGCGACAACCCGGAGATGGAGCGCCGCTGCCAGGAAGTCATCGACCGCTGCGTGGCGATGGGTGCCGACAACCCGATCAAGTTCTTCCATGACGTCGGTGCCGGTGGTCTGTCCAACGCGATTCCCGAGCTGCTGCACGATTCGAACGTGGGCGGCATCATCGACCTGGGCAAGGTGCCCACCGACGATCCGTCGTTGTCGCCGATGCAGCTGTGGTGCAACGAATCGCAGGAGCGCTACGTGCTTGGCGTCGCGCAGGAGCGACTGGCCGAGTTTGCCGCGCTGTGCGCGCGCGAGCGCTGCCCGTTCGCCGCCGTGGGCGTGGCGACCGCCGAGGAGCATCTGGTGGTGGCGTACGGCGCGGTGCCGGGCCATGTTCCCGCCGACGCACCGATCGACCTGCCGATGGACGTGCTGTTCGGCAAGCCGCCGAAAATGCACCGCGACACGGCGCACCCGCCGGCACCGCGCTGGCCGGCGCTGAAGACCGGTGGCCTGGATCTGCAGGAAGCCGGCCTGCGCGTGCTGGCGCACCCGACCGTTGCCTCGAAGAACTTCCTGGTCACCATCGGTGACCGCAGCGTCGGCGGCCTGACCGCCCGCGAGCAGATGGTCGGCCCGTGGCAGCTGCCGGTGGCCGACGTGGCCATCACCCTGGCTGATTTCGATGGCGTGGCCGGTGAGGCGATGTCGATCGGCGAGCGCACGCCGCTGGCCCTGCTCGACGCCGCGGCGTCGGCGCGCATGGCCGTGGGCGAAGCGCTGACCAACCTGTGCGCGGCCCCGGTGGATGCGCTGGATGGCATCAAGCTGTCGGCGAACTGGATGGCTGCTGCCGGCCATCCGGGCGAAGACGCGCTGCTGTACGACGCAGTGAAGGCCGTGGGCATGGAACTGTGCCCGCAGCTGGACATCAGCATCCCGGTCGGCAAGGACTCGCTGTCCATGCAGGCGCAGTGGCATGACCAGGGCGAGGCACACAAGAGCGTGTCGCCGGTGTCGCTGGTGATCTCGGCGTTCGCGCCGGTTGCCGATGTGCGCCAGCAGCTGACGCCTCTGCTTGATCGCGACGTCGACAGCGAGCTGTGGCTGATCGGTCTCGGTGCCGGCAAGCAGCGCCTGGGCGGCTCGATCCTGGCGCAGGTGCACGCCGACCACGGCGAGCTGCCGGCCTTCGCCGGTGCCGCGCCGGACCTGGACGACCCGCAGCGCCTGCGTGCCTTCTTCGAACTGATCCGGGATGCGCGCCAGTCCGGCCTGCTGCGTGCGTACCATGACCGCAGCGACGGCGGCGCGTTCGCCGCGCTGTGCGAAATGGCGTTCACCTCGCGCCTGGGCCTGGATATCGCCCTCGACGCGTGGGGCGATGACCCGTTCCGCAGCCTGTTCAATGAGGAACTGGGTGCGGTGGTGCAGATCGCCCGCGAAGATCGCGCCGCTTTTGCCGACCTGGTCGAGCGCCACGCCCTTACCGAATGCGCGCAGCGCATCGCCAGGCCGACCACCGCACCGGTGGTGCGCGTATCGCTGGCAGGCGAGAACCTGGCCGAGTGGCGCTGGGAGCAGCTGTTCGATGCGTGGTGGTCGGTCACCCATGCCATGCAGAAGCGTCGCGACAATCCGGCCAGCGCCGATGCCGAGCGCGATGTCGCCCGCGCGTTCAACGCACCGGGCCTGAAGCCGAAGCTGAGCTTCGACCTCAACGAGGATGTGGCGGCGCCGTTCATCAGCACCGGTGCGCGTCCGCGCGTGGCGGTACTGCGCGAACAGGGCGTCAACGGCCAGATCGAGATGGCCAACGCCTTCGAACGTGCAGGCTTCCGCGCGTTCGACGTGCACATGAGCGACCTGATCGAGGGGCGCGTGGCCCTGCAGGACTTCACCGGCCTGGTCGCCTGTGGCGGCTTCAGCTACGGCGATGTGCTGGGTGCCGGCCGTGGCTGGGCGACCTCGATCCTGGAACGCAGCGCGCTGCGCGATGCCTTTGCGGCGTTCTTCGAGCGCCAGGACAGCTTTGCCCTCGGCGTATGCAACGGTTGCCAGATGATGAGCCAGCTGAAGGACATCATCCCCGGCGCCGAACACTGGCCGCAGTTCCGCCGCAATGCCAGCGAGCAGTTCGAGGCCCGCACCGCACTGCTGGAAGTAGTGGAATCGCCGTCGATCCTGCTGCGTGGCATGGCCGGTTCCCGCCTGCAGGTGGCGGTGGCGCACGGCGAAGGCCAGGCGGTGTTCGACAACGCCGTCGACCAGGCCGCTGCGCGCGTGTCGCTGCGCTACATCGATGGCAACGGTGCCATTGCCCAGCAGTATCCGCTCAATCCGAACGGCTCACCGGATGGCATCACTGGCCTGACCAGCACGGACGGGCGCGTCACCATCATGATGCCGCATCCGGAGCGCACCCCGCGCGCACTCAATCTGAGCTGGGCGCCGGCCGAGTGGCAGGGTGATTCACCGTGGATGCGGATGTTCCGCAATGCCCGGGTGTGGTGCGGCTGATCGCGCACCGCTTCGCGCAGGCGTCGATGCCGATGCGTATGGAAAAACCCGCCGCATTGCCGGCGGGTTTTTCTTTGCGCGGATGAAACTCCTGTCGCCACCATGAGTTACATGCATTTCCATGCGCCAGACAATCGTCACGTGCAACTAACAAAATGGATTGATAAACGCGTGAAAAAGTGAACTGCTTCACGGCAATGTGATTTGCTGTGTCAAAGTCTTGACGATATGGAAAGTTGCCGTTAACACTTGAACCCCGTTTCAGAACCATTCATCCCGCAGTAACCGCTTGGCGCACGCGCTCGGTTTTCTGTCGCTGCGCGCCGTTCGGCAATACCCCGCAGTAAATCACGCGAATAAACGCCCCCAGGGGACGTTGGACCAGAAGGTCCGGCGGTGGCGTTGCTTTGCCCAAAACCAGTCCAATCAGGAGCCGTACCGATGAATCGGATTTATCGCAAGGTCTGGAACAAAGCACTGGGTCAGTTGGTCGTGGCCTCGGAACTGGCCTCGTCCGACAGTTGCGGCGGGGTCGTCGACCAACGCCGCGATGCGACACAGGCCAGGCCCTTTGTACTGGCTGCCGCACTGGCGCTGGCACTGGGATTGGGCATGACCGGCGTCGCCTCTGCACAGTCGGTGGAGATCGGCGGCAACGCCAACTGCGTGGTGCTCAACAGCTCGATCGTCGACAAGTGCCTGGTGGATGGCAGCGCCTCGGCCACCGGCACCAATGCGGTCGCCGTGGGCACCGGCAGCCGTGCAACCGGTGCCAACAGCGTGGCGCTGGGCGCCGGCTCGAAAGCAACGCGTGCCAATACCGTTGCCGTCGGTGATGCGGGCAAGGAACGGCAGGTGACCCACGTCGCCGCCGGCACCGAGGCAACCGATGCGGTGAACAAGGCGCAGCTGGATGCACAGGCGCGGGCCACGCAGGCGGCGTTGGCCGAAGCGACAGCCCAGAGCAGTCGCTACTTCAAGGCCGACGGCGCCGGTGATGACAGCGACGCGGCGAAGATCGAAGGGCAGGGCGCGATTGCGGTCGGCAGCGGCAGCCAGTCGCTGGCCAACGCCACTACGGCCGTCGGCACACAGGCCGTGGCCGCAGGTCTGGGCGCCAGTGCGTTCGGCCAGAACGCGTTGGCCATCGGTGATGCCAGCGTCGTCGTCGGCCAGAGTGCCGTTGCGCTCGGACTGGGAGATACCGCCGTAGGTGCCAGCGCTGTTGCGGCCAGCGAGAACGGCGCAGCGACCGCACTGGGCGCGTTGTCCGAGGCCAGTGCGGACGGCGCAACGGCGGTCGGTGGCGGAGCCGTGGCCATGGGCCCGGGCAGTACCGCCGTGGGTCGTGGCGCAACGGCCGCCAATGAAGCATCGATCGCGGTCGGTGCGTTCAGCACCGCCGTGGGTGAATACAGCACCGCGCTGGGTTCGAACTCGGCAGCGGTTGCCACCGGCAGTGTGGCGCTGGGCGCCGGCTCGCTGGCCGACCGGGTCGATACGGTATCGGTGGGCGCAGCCGAGTACGGTCTGACCCGGCAGATCACCAGTGTCGCGGCGGGTACCGAAGACACCGATGCGGCCAATGTCGGCCAACTCCGGGACGTCGCGGCCGTGGCCGATGCCACGGCCAAGCGTTTCCAGGCCACCGGCAGCAGCAACAGCGACGCCGGTGCGCTGGCCGCAGGCGATGACGCGCTGGCTGCCGGTGAAGCGGCCAACGCGCTCGGCGATGGCACCACCGCAGTCGGCGCCGGCGCCACCGCGGTCGCGCAGAACGCCACGGCGGTCGGCAACAACGCCCTGGCCGCCGGACAGAACAGCGCCGCGTTCGGCAACAACGCGCAGGCTGCAGGACCTGGCAGCGTCGCGGTGGGTGGCGCCGCCGTGGACGAGAACGGCAATCCGCTCATCACCAACGGCGGCGTGCCGGTGGAGACCGGTGCGACCAGTGCCGGTGTCGGCGGCACTGCGGTCGGTGCCAGCGCAGAGGCGGCTGGCTTCGCTGCGTCCGCCTATGGCGTGGGTGCCTATGCGGCCGGCGCGCAGTCCTCCGCATTCGGCGCGGTGGCCAACGCCATCGGCGACTACGCCACCGCAGTCGGCACCCAGAGCAACGCGACCGGCACCAGCAGCGTGGCCGTGGGTGGCCCGGCTGACCTGATTCCCGGCCTGGGCTTCTTCGTGCAGACCCAGGCCAGCGGCGAAGCCGCCACCGCTGTGGGTGCCGGCGCGATCGCCAGCGGTGACCGGACCGTGGCCAACGGCAGCCTGACCGAAGCCTCCGGCGCCGAAGCCACGGCCATCGGCTACTTCGCCTACGCACCCGGAGAAGGGGCCAGCGCGCTGGGCGCGCAGACCTGGGCCAGCGGCGCGCAGAGCACGGCGGTCGGCTACTACGCCACGGCGCGCGGCGCCAACAGTGTCGCCTTGGGCGCGAACTCTGAAGCCATCCGTGACAACAGCGTCGCCGTGGGCAGTGCCGGCAACGAGCGGCAGATCACCGGCGTCGCTGCCGGCAGTGAAGCCACCGATGCAGTGAACAAGGCGCAGCTGGACGCCGTGGCCAGCACCGCGGATACCACCGCCCATTACTTCCAGGCCCAGCCGGAAGCCGGCAGCGATGCCGGTGCGTTTGCCGAGGGAGAGGGTGCGGTGGCCGCCGGTTCGTCCAGCAACGCGATCGGCGCCGGTGCCGTCGCCCAGGGCGCGGGTGCTTCCGCCGTGGGCGATGACAGCGTCGCCATCGGTCGCAACAGTAGTGCCAGTGGCAACGGCGGGGTCGCCATCGGTGGACTGGGCCAGGCCTACGACCAGTACAACCAGCCGATCATCGGCGATGACGGTCAACCAGAACGTGTCGGCACCACCGCCGGCGCCGATGCCACCGCCGTCGGCAATGGTGCGCAGGCAACGGGTGCGTCGGGCAATGCGTTCGGCAGCGCGGCCAAAGCCACCGGCGACAACAGCGTGGCTGCCGGTGGCAAGTCGCGGGCGACCGGCAGCTACGCGGTCGCCGTGGGCGACAGTGCGTTCGCCAGCAGCGACGACAGCACCGCCGTCGGCGGCTACAGCTGGGCCACCGCCAGTGGCGCCAGCGCATTCGGTTCGGGCGCATGGGCCACCGCCACCAACGCATCCGCCTTCGGCAATGCAGCATGGGCCAGCGGCAGTGGCGCCACCTCCATCGGCTACAACAGCTGGGCCAACGGCACCAGCGCCACCGCCGTCGGCCGCGGTGCCTTCGGCTACGGCGACTACAGCGTGGCGTTGGGCTACCAGGCGCTGGGCAACACGGTCAACAGCATCGCCATCGGCACCAATACGGTGGCCGGCGGTGAAAGCGCGATCGCGCTGGGTGCCGGCAGCAACGCCAGCGGCAGCAACGCGGTCGCGTTGGGTGCAGGCTCGGTGGCTGATCGTGACCGCAGCGTGGCGGTTGGCGCTGCCGGCAACGAGCGCCAGGTGACCCACGTGGCCGCAGGTACGCAGGCCACCGATGCGGTGAACAAGGCACAGCTGGATGCCGTCGCGGCGGAAGCATCCACCACCGGCAAGTACTTCCAGGCCAGCGGCAGTGCCGACAGCGATGCTGGCGCTTACGTGGAAGGGGACAACGCACTGGCTGCCGGCGAGGCATCCAACGCCATCGGCGACGGCGCCATCGCCCTGGGCAGCGGCGCCAACGCACTGGCCAGCAACGCGCAGGCGCTGGGCTTCAATGCCGTGGCCACCGCAGCCAACGCCAGCGCGATCGGTGCCAACGCACAGGCGACCGGCGAGTACGCCACCGCGCATGGCGCGGAAAGCGAAGCCAGCGGTGAACAGAGCGCGGCCTTCGGTGCTGCCTCGATCGCCAGTGGCGCCGGCAGCACCGCCAGCGGCGTGCTGTCCGAAGCCTCCGCAGAAGAGGCGACGGCAGTGGGCTACTTCAGCACCGCCAGTGGTGAAGCGGCCACGGCGGTCGGCAGCGAGAGCGTGGCCAGCGGCACGGCCTCGGCTGCATTCGGCATCGGTGCGGAAGCCACGGGTGGCTACAGCACCGCCATCGGCGGTTTCGCCAGCGCCTCGGCGTTCAACGCCACCGCGTTCGGCAATTTTGCCAATGCCTCCGGCTCCAACAGCGTGGCGCTGGGCGGCGACTCGGAAGCCTCCGGCGACTACAGCACGGCCACCGGTCAGGGCAGCTTGGCCACCGGTACGAACAGTGTCGCTGTCGGCGGCTCGTTGTTCGGCATTCTCGCCACCGAGGCATCCGGCAACTACTCCACGGCCGTCGGTGGTGGCGCATGGTCGCCGGGCATCAACAGCACCGCGCTCGGCAATGCGGCCGAGTCGCGCGGCGCCAACAGCGTCGCGCTGGGCGCCGATTCGATTGCAGACCGTGACAACACGGTATCGGTCGGTGGTGGTGGCAACACCCGCCAGGTGACCAACGTGGCGGCAGGTACCGAAGGCACCGATGCGGTCAACAAGAACCAGCTGGACGCCGTGGCGTCGGTGGCCGAGAGCACCAGCCGCTACTTCCAGGCCAGTGGCAGTGCCGACAGCGATGCCGGCGCCTACGTGGAAGGTGACAACGCGCTGGCGGCCGGCGAAGCGGCCAACGCGATCGGCAACGGTGCCACCGCACTGGGCAGTGGCGCGACGGCGGTCGCCGCCAGTGCCACCGCGGTGGGCCTGGACAGCCTGGCCAGCGGCAGCAATGCCGCAGCGGTGGGCAGCAACGCACAGGCCACGGGTGAAAACAGTGCGGCACTGGGCAACGGTGCGGTTGCCAGCGAGATCGGCAGCACGGCGACCGGCGCGGGCGCACAGGCCACGGCGGTGTACAGCACCGCCAACGGCTCGGAAGCGCTGGCCAGCGGTGCGCAGTCGCTGGCCAGCGGCTTCCGCAGCGCGGCGTCGGCCGATGGCACCACGGCGGTCGGTGGTTACAGCGAGGCAACGGGTCGCCTCGGCACCGCGCTCGGCTATGGCACCGCCGCGACCGGCGCCAACACCACGGCCGTCGGCTTCGGTGCGGCCGCGGCCGGTACCGGAGCCGTGGCGGTGGGCCAGTCCAGTGAAGCCAGCGGCGATGAAAGCGTCGCCATCGGTGGCAGCACCTTCTTTGGTCTGATCCCGGCCCGCGCCAGCGGCTACGGCGCCGCGGCGTTCGGTGCGGGTGCATGGGCCACCGACGACTACGCCACCGCCATCGGCTGGAACTCGTGGGCCGACGCAGCTGATTCCACCGCACTGGGCGCCAATGCCACCGCCAACGGCAGCAACAGCGTCGCCCTCGGTGCTGCCTCGAAGGCAGACCGCGACAACACGGTGGCGGTTGGCAGCACGGGCAGCGAACGCCAGGTCACCCATGTCGCCGCGGGTACCGAAGGCACCGATGCGGTCAACAAGAACCAGCTGGACGCCGTGGCGTCGGTGGCTGAGAACACCAGCCGCTACTTCCAGGCCAGTGGCAGTGCCGACAGCGATGCCGGCGCCTACGTGGAAGGTGACAACGCGCTGGCCGCCGGCGAAGCGGCCAACGCGATCGGCAACGGTGCCACCGCACTGGGCAGTGGCGCGACGGCGGTCGCCGCCAATGCCGCTGCCGTGGGCTTCAACGCGGTGGCGACGGGTGAGGATGGCGTGGCCATCGGCAACAGCGCCAGCAGTACCGCTGGCGGCGCGATCGCCCTCGGTGCGCAGAGCAGCAGCGCCGGGCCGGCCAGCGTCGCCCTGGGCGCGCAGTCGGAAGCGGAGGGCATCGGTGCCGTTGCAGTAGGTGGCATCGCCCAGGCCACTGGCCTGGCCGCTACCGCCGTCGGCTACGGGGCCACGGCCGACGGTCGCGAAGCGACTGCGGTCGGCAACTTCGCCTATGCCAATGGCTGGCAGTCCACAGCCTACGGTGCGGGTGCCACGTCCAGCTTCTTCGGCACGGCCCTGGGCAGTGGCGCGCAGGCGGCCGACGTCGCCACGGCGGTCGGCCAGGGCACCACCGCGCAGATCGCCGGTGCGGGTTTCGGCGTACAGGCACGCGCCGGCGAGTACGGTACCGCGCTCGGCAACAACGCGGCCACCGGCCTCAATGGCGTGGCGGTGGGCTTCAACGCACTGGCCGGGCAGGATGCCAACAGCGTCGGCAGCGGTCAGCACACTACCGCCATCGGCAGCGAGGCGTGGGCGACCGAGGACGGGGCCACCGTGGTCGGCTACAACAGCTACGCGCAGGCAACCAATGCCACGGTGCTGGGCAGCAACACCTGGACGACCAAGGCCGCCGACAACAGCGTCGCGCTGGGTGCCGGATCGCTGGCGGATCGTGCCAACGCGGTATCGGTCGGTGCGGCGCAGGACTGGGTTGATGCGGCGGGTGTTACCCACAGCGCGATCAACCGCCAGGTCACCAATGTCGCGGCCGGTACCCAGGCGACCGATGCGGTGAACAAGGGCCAGCTGGATGTGGTGGCGGCTACCGCCGACGCCACCGGCCGCCACTTCCGTGCGACCGGGACCGGGACCGCCAGCGCCACGGGCAGCAACGCGGTCGCCGTCGGTTCCGGTGCCAGTGCCAGCGGCAACCGCAGCAATGCGCTGGGCAGCAGTGCCAGCGCCATCGGCAATGCGGCGCTGGCCGTCGGCGCCAACGCCGGCGCGACCGGTGCGAACTCGGTGGCGCTGGGCAGTGGCGCGCGCGCGCTGGACGCCAATGTGGTGTCCGTCGGCGGTGGCAACGGTACCGATGGTCCGGCGACGCGCCGCATCGTCAACGTCGCCGACGGTCGCATCGCCGCAGGCAGCAGCGACGCGGTCACCGGTTCGCAGCTCAACGTCACCAACCAGCGCGTCGGTGCGGTGGAAACCCGGGTCGGCGATTTCGATTCGCGTATCGCGACCGTGGAAACGTCCACTGCCAATGCGGTCGGTTATGACGACGCCAGCCGCGACCGGCTGACCCTGGCCGGCATCGAGGGCACCACGATCGACAATGTCGGCGCCGGCAGCATCGCCGCAGGCAGTCGCCAGGCGATCAATGGCGGCCAGCTGTTCCAGTCGCTCAGCGATGCCGCCAGCTTCCTCGGCGGTGGCGCCAGTGTCGGCATGCAGGGTGTGTTCGTCGCGCCGAACTACGTGATCCAGGGCGCCAGCTACAGCAATGTCGGCGATGCGCTCGGCGCACTGGACCGCAAGGTCAGCGAGATCGACCAGCGCACCGGGGGGGCGAACCGCTCCCGCACCGCCAGCCTGCGTTCGACCAGCACGCCGCTGGAGGGGGGCGCCGGCAGCCTGGCCGCGGAGACGGCCAGCGCCGATGCCGTCCCCACCGTGGCCACTGCCAGCAGCGCCCGGGTACAGGGCGCGCCGACCGCCGCCGCAGCGGGCTCGGGCATCCCGGTCGCCACACCGGCAGCGGGTTTCAACGCGGTCACCGTGGGAGAGGGCGCCGTTGCCAGCGGCGCATCGTCCACGGCCATCGGCCAGGGGGCCAGTGCGACGGCCGCCAACGCCGTGGCGCTGGGCCAGGGCTCGGTTGCCGATCGTGCCAACACCGTCTCTGTCGGCAGCGAAGGCAACGAGCGCCAGGTCACCAATGTCGCGGCCGGCAGCGCTGCCACCGACGCGGTCAACAAGGGTCAGCTGGACCGTGGTGTCGCCACGGCCAACAGCTACACCGATGGCCAGGTGAAGGCCGTGACCGACAGCTTCGATGTGTTCAAGGGCGAAGTCGATGGCCGCCTGCGTCATATGGACCGTCGCATCGATCGCCAGGGCGCGATGAGCGCGGCGATGCTCAACATGGCCACCAGCGCCGCCGGCATCCGTACCCAGAACCGGGTCGGCGTCGGTGTCGGCTTCCAGGGCGGCGAGTCGGCGTTGTCGCTGGGTTACCAGCGTGCAATCAGCGACCGCGCCACGGTCACCTTCGGCGGAGCCTTCAGCAGCGACGACAGCTCGGTCGGCGTTGGTGCCGGCTTCGGCTGGTAAGCCACTCCATCGCGCCGGCGGCCACCCACGCCGGCGCCACACCCGCAACGAGGGCCTGGGGGGAGGTCACGGCAATCCCGGCTGGGCCGGCCGGGAGTCGTCAAGGAATGATGGCCGCAGTGTTGGTTCGATCCATGACCCAGAAGAGGAATTTCGACGTGATCAAGAAGCAGAACCTTCGCATCAACGTGCTTGCCGCCGCCGTGCTGTCGATGACCGCCGTCGGTGCCGTCCATGCCGCCGGGTTGCCGACGCAGGAACCGGCGCGCCAGGCGCGCACCGCACAGCCGGGCACCGACCGCATCATCGTCAAGTACCGCGCCGGCACGGCCGCTGCGCTGGATCGTTCGGCCAAGCTGTCCACGGTGCAGTCGGCGCTGACCCGCGCCAGCCTGTCCGGCGGCACTGCGCGCGCCAGTACCCTGGGCCCGCAGGTCGTGCGCAAGCTCGGCGTCGGCGCCGATGTGATCCGCCTGCAGGGCCGTCTGGCCCCGGCTGAACTGCAGCGCGTGCTGAAGGAGCTGAAGGCTGATCCGGCGGTGCAGTACGCCGAGGCCGACGTGAAGCTGCGCCGCAGCGAACTGCGTGCGGGCGATGTGCAGCCGGCGCTGGTGCCGAACGACCAGTACTACCAGCAGTACCAGTGGCACCTGCACAACGCGACCGGCGGCATCAACGCGCCGGCGGCCTGGGATGTTTCGCAGGGCGAGGGCGTGGTGGTGGCGGTGCTCGACACCGGCATCCTGCCGCAGCACCCGGATCTGGTCGGCAACCTGCTGGAGGGCTACGACTTCATCAGCGATGCCGAGACCTCACGTCGCGCTACCGACGACCGTGTACCGGGCGCACAGGACTATGGCGACTGGGTCGAGAACGACAACGAGTGCTACACCGGTTCGCTGGCTGAAGACAGCTCCTGGCACGGCACGCACGTCGCCGGCACCGTGGCCGAGCAGACCAACAACGGTGTCGGCATGGCCGGCGTCGCGCACAAGGCCAAGGTGCTGCCGGTCCGCGTACTCGGCAAGTGTGGCGGCTACCTCTCCGACATCGCCGACGCCATCACCTGGGCCTCCGGTGGCACCGTGACCGGCATTCCGGCCAATACCAATCCGGCCGAAGTCATCAACATGAGCCTGGGTGGCAGCGGCAGCTGCGATGGCACCTACCAGGATGCGATCAATGGCGCGATCTCGCGCGGCACCACGGTCGTGGTGGCCGCCGGCAACGAGACCGACAACGCGTCCAATTACCGTCCTGCCAGCTGCGCTGGTGTGGTGACGGTGGGGGCCACCCGCATCACCGGCGGCATCACCTACTACTCCAACTACGGCACCCGCGTCGATCTTTCCGGCCCCGGTGGTGGTGGCAGCGTGGACGGGAATCCGGGTGGCTATGTCTGGCAGGCAGGTTCCGACGCGGCGACCACGCCGGATTCGGGCAGCTACAGCTACATGGGCATGGGCGGTACCTCGATGGCCTCGCCGCACGTCGCGGCGGTGGCGGCACTGGTGCAGAGCGCGTTGATCGCCGATGGCAAGGAGCCGCTGGCTCCGGCAGCCATGCGTACCCTGCTCAAGGAAACCGCACGCCCGTTCCCGGTGGCCATCCCGTCGGCGACCCCGATCGGTACCGGCATCGTCGACGCCAAGGCCGCACTGGCCAAGGCGCTGGAGGAACCGTGCACCGAGGACTGCGGCCCGGTAGCCACGCCGCTGACCAACAAGGTCGCTGTCGGCGGCCTGTCCGGTGCGACCGGCGGCAGTGCCCTGTACAGCTTCGAAGCGGTGGCGGGCAAATCGCTGAGCGTGATCACCTACGGTGGCAGTGGCAACGTGTCGGTGTACCTGGCCCAGGGCCGCGAGCCCAGCGCGA
This sequence comes from Stenotrophomonas sp. STEN225, assembly GCF_056756445.1. Taxonomy (NCBI): domain Bacteria; kingdom Pseudomonadati; phylum Pseudomonadota; class Gammaproteobacteria; order Lysobacterales; family Lysobacteraceae; genus Stenotrophomonas; species Stenotrophomonas sp. STEN225. Next base: position 359,944 of record NZ_JBRRBV010000001.1, read on the forward strand.
GCGACAACGATGCCAAGTCCACACGTGCGGGCAACGCCGAAACCGTGCGCGTCAACAAGCCGGTGGCCGGCACGTACTACGTCAAGGTGGTGGGTGAAGCCGCCTACAGCGGGGTGACCATCCTCGCCACGCAGTAACGCCATCACACTGTCGTAGATGAACTGGCGACGCCCGTCACCCCGCGGTGGCGGGCGTTGTCATTTTTCGAAAGGCGGCGCGATGGCGGCGGAAACCACGGCTTAACTGCTAAAGTCGGGCCGATCGACAGGAGAGTCACGTGAACGCGCTCGCTGCAACCACTGCCGACGACGCCGAGAGCCGCATCCTGGATGCGCTGCTGGCGCGTGGGCGGCTCAAGGAAGGAGACCTGGCCCGGGCGCGGCCGCTGCATGCCGAGGCCGGCGGCAGCCTGCTCGGCCTGCTGGTGCGCCTGGGGCTGGTGTCCGAGCGGGACCAGGCGCAGGCCAGCGCGGATGTGCTGGGCCTGCCACTGCTGGAAGGCAAGCAGGTGCCCGAGACGCCGCCGCAGCCCCTCGCCGAAGGCCTGCCGCTGTCGCTGCGCTTCCTCAAGCAGTTCCACGTCTGCCCGCTGGCGCTGGATGAACACGGCGTACGGCTGTGGTTGGCCGATGCCCACGATGTCTACCCGCAGCAGGCCGTGCAGCTGGCCCTGGGCGTGCCGGTCACGCCGGTGCTGGGCATGCGGGCGGAGATCGACGATCTGGTCGAGCGCTGGTTCGGCCAGGGCCGCAGCGCCATGGGGGCGATCGTGGAAACCGCCGATGGTGAAGGCGGCGCGGTGGACGACATCGAGCATCTGCGTGACCTGGCCTCGGAAGCGCCGGTAATCCGCCTGGTCAACCTGGTGATCCAGCGCGCGGTGGAACTGCGTGCCTCGGACATCCATGTCGAACCCTTCGAAAGCCGTTTGAAAGTCCGTTACCGCGTCGATGGCGTGCTGGTGGAGGGCGAGAGCCCACCCGCCAACCTGACCGCCGCGGTCATCAGCCGCATCAAGATCATGGCCCGGCTCAACATCGCCGAGCGCCGCCTGCCGCAGGACGGCCGCATCATGCTGCGCGTGCAGGGCAAGGAGCTGGACCTTCGCGTCAGCACGGTGCCGACCGCACACGGCGAGAGTGTGGTGATGCGCCTGCTTGACCGCGAAACCGTGGTGTTCGATTTCCATCGGCTTGGCTTCACCGATGCATTCCTGCCGCAGTTCCGCAAGGTCCTGGAGCAGCCGCACGGCATCCTGCTGGTGACCGGCCCGACCGGTTCGGGCAAGACCACGACGCTGTACACCGCGTTGAGCCAGCTCAATACCGCCGACGTCAAGATCATCACGGTCGAAGACCCGGTCGAGTACCAGATCGAAGGCATCAACCAGATCCAGGCCAAGCCGCAGATCGGCCTGGACTTCGCCAATGCGCTGCGCAGCATCGTGCGCCAGGATCCGGACATCATCATGATCGGCGAAATGCGCGATCTGGAGACCGCGCGCATCGCGATCCAGTCGGCGCTGACCGGCCATCTGGTGCTGTCCACCCTGCACACCAACAATGCCGCCGGTGGCATCACCCGGCTGCTCGACATGGGTGTGGAGGACTATCTGCTGACCTCCACCATCAACGGCATCCTCGCGCAGCGTCTGGTGCGCCGCCTGGAACCGACCCACGCCGAGCGCTACCCGGCGTCACCGGAAGAGATCGATCGTTTCGAGCTGCGCCGCCTGCAGCCGGAGGGGGCGATTCACCTGTACCGGCCGCGCCCCTCGGCACTGGCACCGACCGGCTACCTGGGCCGCACCACCATCATGGAATTCCTGGTGATGAACGACGCGCTGCGGCGCGCGGTGATGCGCCGCGATGGCATGGGCGAGCTGGAGCGCATCGCGCGCGAAGGCGGCATGCGCACCATGTACGAGGATGGCCTGGCCAAGGCTCTTGCCGGGCAGACGACCATCGAGGAAGTCCTGCGTGTGACGGAGGAGAGCTGATGCGCGCCGGAGCCCGGGGCTGACATGCCGAACTACCGCTACAAGGCCCTCAATCCGCATGGCGAGATCTTCGACGGGCAGATGGAAGCGGCCAGCGAGGCCGACCTGATCGCGCGCCTGCAGGACCAGGGGCATCTGCCGATGGAAACCCAGCTGGCCGATGCGGGGTCCATCGGCGGGGGCAGCTGGCGCAACCTGTTCCACCAGCGCCCGCTGCAGGGCCCGGCGCTGCTGCAGTTCACCCAGCAGCTGGCGACCCTGCTCGGTGCCGGCCAACCGCTGGATCGCGCGCTGTCGATCCTCCTGGGCCTGCCCGAGGACGAGCGCTCGCGTCGTGCGATCACCGACATCCGCGACGTGGTGCGCGGTGGTGCGCCGCTGTCGACCGCGCTGGAGCGCCAGCATGGCCTGTTCTCGCGCCTGTACGTGAACATGGTGCGTGCCGGCGAGGCCGGCGGCAGCCTGCATGAGACACTGCAGCGGCTGGCCGATTACCTTGAGCGCGCGCGTGCGCTGCAGGGCAAGGTGATCAATGCGCTGGTCTACCCGGCCATCCTGCTGGTGGTGGTGGGCGGCGCGCTGCTGTTCCTGCTGGGTTACGTCGTGCCGCAGTTCGCGCAGATGTACGAGAGCCTGGACGTGGCGCTGCCGTGGTTCACCAATGCCGTGCTGCAGCTGGGCCTGTTCGTGCGCGACTGGTGGATCCTGCTGCTGGTGGTACCGGGCGTGCTGGCCCTGCTGTTCGAGCGCAAGCTGCGGCAGCCGGCCTTCCGCCTGGCCCTCGACGGCTGGCTGCTGCAACGGCGCAGCATCGGCCGCCTGCTCGGCGAGCTGGAAACCGCACGGCTGGCGCGCACGCTGGGGACGCTGCTGCGTAACGGTGTGCCGCTGCTGGGTGCGCTGGGCATCGCCCGCAACGTACTGGGCAATCGCGCGCTGGCAGCCGACGTGGATACCGCCGCCGACGAGGTCAAGAACGGTGCGGGCCTGTCGCTGGCACTGTCGCGCGGCAAGCGCTTTCCGCGGCTTGCCCTGCAGATGATCCAGGTCGGCGAGGAATCCGGCGCGCTGGACACCATGCTGCTGAAGGCGGCGGATACCTTCGAGCAGGACAGCGCCCGGCGCATCGATCGCCTGCTGGCGGCGATGGTCCCGGCGATCACCCTGGTGCTGGCTTCGGTGGTCGGTGCGGTCATCGTCGCCGTGCTGGTCCCGCTGTACGACCTGACCAATGCCATCGGTTGACGATGGACTCTTCCGCACTTCGACCCAACGCAACCGAAAGGACCGATCATGATCGCTAACCGTCGACCCATCCGCCTGTCCTTCACCGCCGCGCGGCACCAGTCGGGCATGAGCCTGCTGGAGATCATCATCGTCATCGTGTTGATCGGCGCGGTGCTGACCCTGGTGGCCAGCCGCGTGCTGGGCGGTGCCGACCGGGGCAAGGCCAACATCGCCAAGGCGCAGGTGCAGACCGTGGCATCCAAGATCGACAACTACCAGATCGATACCGGCAAGCTGCCGGGCGCGCTCACCGATCTGGTGACCGCACCGGCCGGCGTTGGCGGTTGGCTCGGCCCGTACGCCAAGCCGGCCGACCTCAACGATCCGTGGGGGCACGCGCTGGAGTACCGCGCACCCGGCGAAGGCCAGCCGTATGAGCTGATCAGCCTGGGCAAGGACGGCAAGGCCGGTGGTAGCAGCGTCGATGCCGACATCCGCTACCAGCCGTAATCCCGCATGACGTATTTCCTGCCGCGCCGGTTGCCCCGACCGCGCCTGCACGGCAGGCGCCCGGCGGGGCTGTCGCTGCTGGAGATGCTGCTGGTGATCGCGCTGATCGCGGCCATCGGCCTGATCACCGCGGCGGGACTGTCGCGTGGCTTCGCCGGCATGCAGCTGCGCAGCGCCGGCAAGGACATCGCCAACCAGCTGCGCATGGTGCGTGCACAGGCGATCGCGCGCGGCGAACCGCAGCGGTTCGTGATCGAGCCGGCACGGCATCGCTGGCAGGGGGCGAACCAGCGCCAGGGTGAAGTGCCGGCACAGCTGACGGTGCGTTTCGAAGGTGCGGCGCAGCTGGCCACTGCACCGGGGCAGGGCGTGATCGAGTTCCATCCCGATGGCGGTTCCAGTGGCGGCCGCATCCGCCTGCAGCGTGATGCCGCCGAATGGCGCATCGATGTCGGCTGGTTGACCGGTGAAGTCCGCTCCGGCCCATGGCAGGCGCAGTGATGCGGCGGGCGCGCGGTTTCACGCTGCTGGAGGTGATCGTGGCCTTCGCTCTGCTCGGGCTGGCGCTGACCCTGCTGTTGGGCAGCCTGTCCGGCGGTGCCAGGCAGGTGCGCGAGGCCGAACTGCGCACGCGCGCCGTCCTGCATGCGCAATCGCTGCTGGCTGCGGCGGGCGTGGATGCGCCGCTGCAGGTGGGGCAGCAGCAGGGCGACTGGGAAAACGGGCGCTATCGCTGGGAGCTGCAGGTGCAGCCCTGGACCGAGCCACGCGCCGGCAACGCCGCGGCCACGCAGTCGCCGGGTGCACCGTGGCTGGCCGAACTGCAGTTGCAGGTGCGGTGGGGCGATGGCGAGCGCGAACAGCTGCGCTGGCGCAGCCTGCGCCTGCTGCCGCCGGACCTGGAGCGCGCGCGATGAAGCGGAGCGCTGCGGGATTCACTCTGGTTGAGGTGATGCTGGCGACCGTGCTGCTTGCCGGTGGCCTGGCGCTGGCGTTCGCCAGCGTGCGCTCGGCGATGGCGGTCAGCCAGCGGGGTGAACAGATCGCCGCCGAAAGCGAGCGGATGCGCGCGGTGCAGGCCCTGCTGCGGCGACAGCTGGCCGGGGCGATGCGCAGCCCGCTGGAAGTGCCAGACCCGACCCGCGAGCCGGTGTTCTTCCTGGGCGAAGAGCAACGGATGCTGTTCGTCGCCGATCTGCCAGGCTACCTCGGACGCGGCGGGCCCTATCTGCATGCGCTGCAGGTGGATGGCAAGGCCGGCCAGCAGCGTCTGCTGCTGGACCTGGTCCCGCTGCAGGAGGGCGAGCGCATCGCCGAAACGCCGCCACGCCCGCCCGAGGTGCTGGTGGATGGCCTGCAGGCTGTGGAGATGCGCTATCGCGGCATCGATGCCGGCAGCGGGCAGATGACCGAGTGGCTGCCGCGCTGGGAAGACACCCGTCGCCTGCCTCTGCTGGTGGAACTGCGGATCGTGCCGGTCCGCGGTGCCGCATGGCCGCCCCTGGTGGTGGCCCCCCGCCTGGGCGGCGGTGGAGGGGGGCGTTGATGCGGTCGCGCGGGGCCGCACTGGTGCTGGTGCTGTGGTTGATCGCGCTGATGACCGCACTGGTCGGCGCGTTCGCGCTCAGCGCCCGCGTCGAGCATCTGCAGGAGCGCGTGCTCGACGACGATGCACGTGGCCAGGAGCGTGCTCGTGCGGGACTTGAGTACGCACTGATGCGGCTGTCACCGGATCCGCTGCGCGCGCCGTGGCAGGCCGATGGTCGCACCTATCGCTGGCAGTTCGACGGTGCCCGCATCGAGATCCAGGTGCTGGACGAGAACGGCAAGATCAACCTGAACCTGGCCGACGTGGCGCTGCTGACCGCATTTCTGCAGGCACTTGGCGAACCGGTGGACAACGCGCGCCAGCTGGCAGGCGCGATCGTCGACTGGCGTGACGAGGACAGCCTGCTGCAGCCCGGCGGCGGTGCCGAGGCACAGGATTACGCTGCGGCCGGGCTGCCGTATGGGCCCCGCAACAAGCGCTTCGAGACGCTCGGCGAGCTGCAGCGGGTGCTGGGCATGAACGGGCCGCTGTACCGGAAGATGCTGCCGCACCTGACCCTCTACAGCCGCCAGGCACGACCGGATCCGCGATTCGCCAGCGCTCCCGTGCTGACCGCGCTGGGCCTGGATGCCGACCTCGTGCTGGCGCAGCGGAACCAGCCGGAGCGTGACGGCGATCCGGCGGATGGATCTTCAGCGCTTGCCAGCAGCAGCGGCACCTATAGTATCGAGTCCCGTGTCATCGACGGCAGTGGACGCAGGTCGGTGTTGCAGGCAGTGGTTCGCAATGGCTCCGGGGGGATTCCCGGGCGGTCCTACACAGTGCTTCGCTGGGAGCAGGGAATGACGGCAAGATGACGGCTTGGCAGGACAGTCTGCGGCAGGTGCAGGGCCAGATCGGTCCTGGCGCCGGCCGTTTCCTGCGCTGGTGGCGGCACTCGTTGCTGGCGTGGGTGCCGGCGCGCTGGCAATGGGCGCTGGGCTGGGCCCAGGCACGGTTGCTGCTGCAGCGCGAGGGTGACCAGCTGCAGGTCTGGCGCGAAGCGGGCGAGCGCCGCGAGGCGGTGGTCACCCTGCCGTGGCCCTCGTCTCCGGTCGCACTGGATCGCGTGCTGGAGCCGCGCCTGCGCAGCCTGCCGCGATTCTGGCTGCTGCCGGTGGAACGGGTCCTGCGTCGCACCCTGCGGCTGCCGGCGGCGGCCGGCGACCGGCTGCACGCGGTGGTCGGTTATGAGATCGACCGGCAGACCCCGTTCGAGGCCAGCCAGGTCAGCTATGACGTGCGTGAACTGGGCGCGGCAGGGGAAGGCCAGCTGCAGGTCGAACTGGTGGCCTGGCCGCTGCGCCAGATGGAGGCCTGGCGTGCCAGCGTGGGCGAGTGGGGCGACGCCCTGGCCGGCGTCGACGCGATCGATGCACAGGCTGGCACGCTGCAGGTCAACCTGTTGCCGCCGGCCCAGCGCCAGTCGCGGCCCGATCCGATGCGGCGCTGGAACCTGCTGCTGGCCCTGGCCGCGCTGGTGATGCTGGTACTGGCTGGACTGCAGCTGCTGGACAACCGCCGCGCCGCCGCCGACGCACTGCGTGCGGACGTCGAACGCAGCGCGCGCAGCGCCCGGGGTGTCGCCAGTGAACGCGCCCAGCTGCAGGCACTGATCGACGGCGCGGCCTTCCTGGAGTCGCAGCGCCGCCAGCATGCCGGCACGGTGGAAATCTGGAACGAGCTGACCCGCCGTCTGCCTGAAGGCACCTATCTGGAGAAGCTGGCCATCGAGAACAACGGCCTGCAGCTGATCGGGCTCAGCCGCGAAGCCTCGCAGCTGGTGCAGCTGCTGCAGGATGCTCCGCAATGGCGCAAGGTCAACCTGACTGGCGTGCTGCAGGCGGACGGCGCCGGCAGCGGCCGGGACCGCTTCACCATGACCGCCGAACTGCAGCCGTTGCCCGCGGCGGCACCGGCAACGCCGACAGCAGCGACTCCGGAGGCGGCCGATGCCAAGCGCACGCCGTGACCGCTGGCTGGCGCTGGCGCTGCTGCTGGCGGTGCTGGGCCTGGCTTACCTGTTGCTGGTGCACCCTTGGTTCACCCAGCCGCTGCGCGAGATCGATGCCGATGTCGCGGCCCTGCGCGAGCGCCAGCAGCGCGTGCAGGCGCAGCTGCAGCAGCAGCCCCAGATCGAACAGCGGCTGCGCGCCACCCGTGAAGCCTTGCAACGGCAACCCGGCTTCCTGCAGGAGGCCACCGCCGAAGCCGCGGCCGCCGCGCTCGGCGCGCGCCTGCAGGATGCGGTGGCCACTGCAAGCCCCGGCAACCGCAGCTGCACCATCAGCAACCGCACGCCGCTGACCGACAATCGCCGTGATGCCGAGTTCGTCCGTGTCGCCATGCAGGTACGCCTGCGCTGCGGCGTGGCGGAACTGGCGACCGTGCTGCACAGCCTGGAAACCGGCAGCCCGCGGTTGTTCGTGGACAACCTCAATCTCATCGCGCAGCGCTTCCAGCAGTCGCCGAACGAATCCGGGCTGGGCCTGGACGTCTCCTTCGAACTGGCCGGCTACCTGCTGCCCGGTGCCGCCAGTGGCGCTGCGGCAGTCCCTCCCGCAGCGGAGCCCGCCGCGGCCGTCCCGGCCCCGGTCGAGCCGCCGCCACCGGCGGCCGCCGAGGGAGAGGAGGTCGCCGATGAAACGTGAGCCCCTCAGCCTGCGCACCGCTTTCCTGCTGGCTCTGGCCGGCTGGTCCGCGGCGGTATGGCTGGCCACCGGTTTCGGACTGGGCAGTCGCCTGCCGGCCGGCGGGGCCGACGCCGACCCCGCAGCAGCACTGCCGGTGCTGCCGGCGTTCGCTCCGGAACGGATGGCCAGTGCGGACAGCTACAGCGCCATCGCCGCGCGTCCGCTGTTCGCCGAAGACCGCAGGCCGCGCCCTTACCTGCTGGGCGGCAGTGAGCCCAGCGCCAGTGCCGCTTTGCGCCTGACCGGTGTGCTGCTCACGGACGACTTCGGCCTGGCCACGTTCAGTACGGAGCAGAACCGCTCGCTGCGCCTGCGCCTCAATGGTGACGCGGTCGACGGTTGGCAGCTGGTCGCGCTGCAGCCCCGCCAGGCGACGGTGATCGGCCCGGGCGGCAGCCAGGTGCTGGAACTTGCCGTGTTCAACGGGCAGGGCGGGGAGCCACCGACGGTCCTGCGCGGCAGTGCCGGTGCACCCGCACCGGGTGTGCCGGTGCCACCGCCGGTAGTGCCGCTGCCGGCGCAGGCCGCGCCGGCACAGGCGGCGACCGCACCGCAACGTGCAGCCGACGCCACACCCGCGCCGGCGTCTGCTGCCGCACCCCCGCCGCCGGCCAACAGCAACGGGCCCAGCGAAGCGCAGATGCAGGCCATCCGCGAGCGCATCCAGGCCCGCCGCCGCCAGCTGCAACAACAACAGCAACAGCAACAACAGTCGCCGCCGCCTTCGGGCAATGGCGCCAACCGGTAGAGTGAGAGCATGAGCCTGCGTTTTCTTCCTTGGTCCTTCGTGCTCGCGCTGCTGGTGGGCTGCGGTACCGTCTCCAGCCCCCATGTGCAGCGCAAGGGCGCCCTGCAACCTGCGGCCAGCGCCGGCCAGGCCGCAGCGGACGTCCAGGCCGATGCGGCGGCCGACAGCCAGGGGGCACCGCAGGCGGTCATCCGCCGTGGCACCGGCACGATGATCAACCGCGAGGCCGCGCGCGCACCGTCGCCGGCATTGCATGCGGCCGGCACCGGCAGCGCCACGTTCAACTTCGAGGGCGAATCGCTGCATGCCGTGGTCAAGGCGATCCTCGGTGACATGCTGGGCCAGAACTATGTGATCGCGCCGGGGGTGCAGGGCACGGTCACGTTGGCCACGCCCAAGCCGGTCTCGCCGGCACAGGCGCTGAACCTGCTGGAGATGGTGCTGGGCTGGAACAACGCGCGCATGGTGTACAGCGGTGGGCGCTACAACATCGTTGCCGCCGACCAGGCGCTGGCCGGCACTGTCGCGCCGAGCACCGCACCGGCCTCCAGCGCGCGCGGCTTCGAGGTCCGGGTGGTGCCGCTGCAGTTCATCTCCGCCACCGAGATGAAGAAGGTACTTGAGCCGTACGCGCGGCCCAACGCCATCGTCAACGTCGACAGCGGCCGCAACGTGATCACCCTCGGCGGCACCCGTGCCGAGCTGGAGAACTACCTGCGCACGGTCGAGATCTTCGATGTGGACTGGCTGTCGGGCATGTCGGTGGGCGTGTTCCCGATCACGTCCGGCAAAGCCGAGCAGGTCGCCAGCGACCTGGAGAAGGTGTTCGGCGAGGAGAGCAAGACGCCCAGCGCCGGCATGTTCCGTTTCCTGCCGCTGGAGAACGCCAACGCGGTCCTGGTGATCACCCCGCAGGTGCGCTACCTGGACCAGATCCAGCAATGGCTGGACCGCATCGATACCGCGGGTGGCAGTGCCCGCCTGTTCTCCCATGAGCTGCGCTACATCAAGGCGCGCGATCTTGCCGAGCGGCTCAGCGAGGCGTTCGCCAGCAGCGGCAAGCGGGGCGGCTCAAGCCCTGCATCGCTGGCCCCGGGTGCCATTCCGTCGCAGCTGGACAGCGACAGCGACCGTGGCATGGACAACAACAACAACAGCAGCAGCTTCGGCTCGACCCTGGGCAGCAGTTCCAGTGGCGGCAATGGCAGCTTGAACCTGCCGCAGCGCCAGTCCGGCAACGTCAGCGTCAGCCTGGAAGTGGAAGGCGACCGGGTCGGCGTGTCGGCAGTGGAGGAAACCAATACGCTGCTGGTGCGCGCGACGCCGCAGGCCTGGCGCTCGATCCGCGAAGTGATCGAGAAGCTGGACGTGATGCCACTGCAGGTACACATCGAAGCCCAGGTGGCCGAGGTCGCTCTGGATGGCGACCTGAAGTACGGCGTGAACTGGTTCTTCGACAACGCCGTGGCCGGGCGTGCACTGACGGGAGCCTTGAGCGGTGTGACCCTGCCTGCCGCGGCGGGTGGCTCCTGGAGCAGCTTCGCCGGTGCCGCGACCGGCGGCGAAGGCCTGGGCTGGGCGTTCACCGGCCACAATGGTGCAGCGGTGGTGAGCGCGCTGGACAAGGTCACCGATGTGCGACTGCTGCAGACCCCGTCGGTGTTCGTGCGCAACAACGCCGAGGCCACGCTCAACGTGGGTGACAAGGTGCCGATCAGCACCACCACGGTGAACACCGGCGTCGGCACCAGCAGCTACAGCTCGGTGCAGTACATCGATACCGGCGTGATCCTGAAGGTGCGCCCGCGCGTGACCCGAGACGGCACGGTGTTCCTGGACATCGTGCAGGAAGTCAGCAGCGCGTCGGACGTGCCGGAGAACTGCAATCCGCAGGAGCGCAACTGCAACCCGCGCATTTCCACCAAGAAGCTGGCTACCGAGGCCGCCGTGCAGAGCGGCGACACCATCATGCTGGCCGGCCTCATCACCGACTCGGCCACCGATGGCAGCAGCGGCATTCCCGGCCTGAGCCGCATTCCGGTGATCGGCGCGCTGTTCGGGCAGAAGAGCCGCACCAGCCGTCGCTCGGAGGTGATCGTGCTGCTGACGCCCAGCATCGTTCGCAATGGGCAGGAAGCGCGCACGCTGACCGACGAGTACAGCCAGCGTTTCCGGGCGATGGAGCCGCTGAACCAGCCGCGCGCAAAGAAGTAGGGGGTTACGGCGGGGCGACCCCCGCCGTTCCCATGAACCCCGCTTCGGCTCCGGCCTCTGCACGTGCCGGGTGCAACCCGGCCGACACCCTCCCGGTGCTACGCTGTGGCCACCGACAACCACGGAGGCGGGATGGGGGCGATCGTGTTGTTGCCGCTGTGCGTGGACGATGCGGCGCTGGACCGGTGTCTGGCTGCGCTTGATGCCGGTACGGCACCGGGTACCGCGGTCTGGTTGGCCGATGATGCCCAGACCGGACCACGCGCTCAGGCGGTCGTCGAGCACTGGCTGGCGAACACGCCACTGCAGGCCGAGTACACCCGCCGCGCCCGGCCGCTGGGCGAGGTGGCTCATCTGGATGAAATGTTGCGTGCCTGCGAGGGGCTCGATGTGGCCGTGCTGGCACCGGACAGCGTACCGGCGCCGGGATGGCTGCAGCAGCTGCAGGACGCCTTCGCCCGCGATGCGGCCATTGCCACCGCCACGCCCTGGTGCAATGCAGGCGAGACCGCGGCCTGGCCCCGGCTGGGCGAGATCAATGCCGAGCCCACCGATACTGCGCTGCTGGCGCAGACCTGCGCCGCACTGCCGACCCTGCACCCGGAGCTGCCATCGGCGGTCACGCATGCGGTACTGGTGCGCGGCAATGCACGTCGCCGTGCCGGCGGACTGGACGTGGAAAGCTACGCCGGCTGGAACGCTGCGCTGGTCGATCTGAGCCTGCGCATGGCGGGCCTGGGCTGGCGCAACGTGCTGTGCGAGAACGCGTTCGTCAGCCGCGCCGGCGAAGCGGTCAGCCGCGATGGCGATCTGGAGGCGTTGGCCGCGCGGTGGCCTGGCTGGGTGCCACGCCTGGCCGACTTCCTGATGCACGATCCGCTGCACGAACTGCGCGCGGACCTGCAGCAGCGGATGCAGCAGGCGATAATGCCGCGCGAACAGGGCGATCTGTTCGTCCCGTCCGCGTCGGAGCCAACCGCTTGAATGCCGCCATTGCCGCCATCGTCGTTACCTACCAGAGCGGCAGCACCATCGATGCCTGCCTGTCGCGGCTGCGCCAGTCGCAGGATGTGGCGGAAATCCGGGTGATCGACAACGGTTCGGTGGATGGCACGCTGGACATCGTGCAGCGGCACGCCAGCCACGACCCGCGCGTGCGCTTCATCGGCAACCCGGACAATCCGGGCTTCGCCGCCGCCAACAACCAGGGCGCGGCCGATTCGCACAGCCCGTGGCTGGCGTTCATCAACCCGGACCTGATGGTCGAGCCGGAAACCCTGGCCAGGCTGCGCGACCGCGCGCACGTGCTCGGTGACTGTCTGCTCGGGGTCGAGCAGGTGGATGAGCACGGCCATGCCGATGAGGCGGTGCGCCGCCGTGATCCGGATTTCCTGGCCATGCTGCGCTCGCCGGGCAGCGGCTCGAAACTGGCGATTCCGCGCGATCCGGCACAGACGCTGCAGCCGGTGCCGGCGCTGTCCGGCGCGCTGCTGCTGATGCCGCGGACGCTGTTTGATCGTCTCGGTGGCTGGGACGCCGGTTACCGGTTGCACGCCGAGGACCTGGACCTGTGCCGGCGCGCGCGTGAGGCGGGCGCGGTGGTGGCGATCGCCAACGACCTGCAGGTCACCCATGTCCGCGGCGTGTCCAGCCGTTCGCGGCCCTTCTTCGTCGAGTGGCACAAGCACCGCGGATTGTGGCGTTACTTCCGCAGGTTCGAGGCGCCACAGCGCTCGTTGCTGGTGCAGGTGGCGGTCTGGGGGGCGATCTGGGCGCACGCGCTGCTGCTGGTGCCGAGACTGCTGCGCAGATCCCTGTAGTGTCGAGCGTGTCCGGCGGCGGCGCGCATGGGCGGGCCCCCCGGTTCACCCCGCCGGGCGCATAATCCGCCTCATGCCTATCATCCAGTCCCTGCTCGACACCGATCTGTACAAGTTCACCATGATGCAGGCGGTGCTGCACCAGCACCCCGGCGCCCAGGTGCAGTACCGGTTCAAATGCCGCACGCCCGGCATCGACCTGGCCCGCTTCATCGACCAGATCGATGAAGAGATCGACCACCTGTGCAGCCTGCGCTTCAGCGACGCCGAGCTGGATTACATGCGTGGCCTGCGCTTCGTGAAGCCCGATTTCGCCGATTTCCTCGGCCTGTTCCACCTGGACCGCAAGTACATCCAGCTGCGTGCCTCGACCCGGGTGCCCGGCGAGATCGAACTGGACATCACCGGGCCCTGGCTGCATACGATCCTGTTTGAAGTGCCGCTGCTGGCCATCATCAACGAAGTCTGGTTCCGCAACACCACCACGCCCGACTTCGCCGAGGGCGAGCGCCGCCTGCAGGCCAAGGCCGCGCTGCTGCGCGACACCCCCGGCTTCGAGCAATGCCGCATTGCCGACTATGGCAGCCGCCGTCGCTACTCGCGCGACTGGCATGCGCGCCTGCTGCCGCTGCTGCGCGATGCGCTCGGCCCGCAGCTGGTCGGCACCAGCAACGTGCATTTCGCCCGGCTGTACGGCATGACCCCGCACGGCACCATGGCGCACGAGTACCTGCAGGCATTCCAGGCGCTGGGGCCACGGCTGCGCGATTCGCAGGTGGCGGCATTGGAGTCATGGGCACGCGAGTACCGCGGTGACCTGGGCATCGCGCTGTCCGACGTGGTCGGCCTGGACGCCTTCCTGCGCGACTTCGACATGTATTTCTGCAAGCTGTTCGACGGCGTGCGCCATGACTCGGGCGATCCGTTCGACTGGGGCGACCGCATGCTGGCGCATTTCCAGCAGCGCCGGGTCGATCCGCGCAGCAAGGTGCTGGTGTTCAGCGATGGGCTCGACATCGCCAAGGTGATGCGCCTGTACGACTATTTCCGCGGTCGCTGCCAGGTGGCCTTCGGCGTCGGCACCCACCTGACCAACGATCTGGGCCCGACGCCATTGAACATCGTCATCAAGATGGTCCGCTGCAACGGCCAGCCGGTGGCCAAGCTCAGCGATTCGCCGGGCAAGAGCATGTGCGACGACCCCGGCTACCTGGCCTACCTGCGTCAGGTCTTTGAACTGCCGGACCCGGCTTAAAGGTAGTCGACCACCACCAGGTAGGCGCCCCGCAGCGGTTGCTGCTGCGGCGCTTCCACGCGGTAGCGCTCGGAGAAGGCGATGTCGCCGACGCGCATGGCGCTGGCCGACACGGCCAGCTGCTGGCCATGGCGCTTGCCATCGCGCAGCGTCGCGGCCTGGCTGTCGCCCACCGCGGTCACCGCCACCGTCGAGCCCTTGGCCGACGGCGGGCAGGCCGCCAGGCTCAGCTCGCCCTGGGACAGGGCCGTCGTGCAACCCGGCTCGGCGATGCGGCCGCTGAACCGGATGCTGCCACTGCTGGCCTGGGCCAGCGCACTGACGGACATCAGGGCCACGCACAGCAGAAGGGAAGTCCTCATGACACGTTCTCTGGTTCGGTGTGTCCTAGTTAGCGACAGCTCCGGACGGCCTTTAATAGGCAAAATCCGAATCTGCTAGGGCCATCACCAACAAAGAGTGATGCGCATCAAATAAGGCGCTGGCCGCCTGAAAACAGCCTCTTTCAGGCGCGCCCGCCACCGGGTCGAAGACGTCATCTGCTGTCGTTCCCCCACCTTTGCCGGTCCGCGCCAACTCCCCATCGGCCGCCAAGCCAAAAGTGCCTATCACGTCACATTTGTGGCGTCAATAAACCATCGTTCAGAAAAATAATGGGACTTTCATCACATTTCTGCATATACTTGCGTCACGGATTCAGGGGTAGGTATGTCCGAATCCGGCCACAGGTGAGACGCAAGGATGGGTCTTGAAGCCCGGCAGTGCTCCTTGCTTCCTCCTCTACTTCCATCTCTTCAGTAGGGTTAGGTAAAAGCAATGCACAAGATCAACATCATCGCGGCTCTCATGCTGGCCGCTGCTCCGCTGGCCGCCAACGCTGCCGACGGCACCATCACCTTCAATGGCAAGGTGACCGACAAGACCTGCACCATCTCGACCCCGGGCGGCAAGGACTTCGCCGTTACCCTGCCGACCGTGTCCAAGAACACCCTGGCCACCGCCGGTGCCGTCGCGGGCCGCACCCCGTTCGCCATCAACCTGACCAAGTGCAGCGCCGGCAACGTCGCCACCTACTTCGAGCCGGGTTCGACCGTTGACTTCAACAGCGGCCGCCTGATCAACCAGGCTTCGGCCAACGCTGCCGGCAACGTGCAGCTGCAGCTGCTGGGCTCGAACAACCAGTTCCTGCCGGTGAAGGCCGCAGGCACCGGTCTGGCCCAGGACAACTCGCAGTGGGTGACCGTTGCCACCGACGGCACCGCCAACCTGAACTACTACGCCGAGTACTACGCCACTGCCGCCGCCACCCCGGGCGACGTCACCAGCAGCGTCAAGTACACGATCATCTACAACTGATCATCGCCGTACCCGCACTGGCCGGCGTACGCGCCGGCCAGCGCTCCGCGGCCCCTGGCCACACACCTCGAGCGTAGTACTTCCGATGAAAGCTCTCTTTCCCCGGGCGCTGCTGCTGGCAGCGTCGACGCTGCTCTTCTGCCAGGAAGCCATGGCAGGCGTGGTGGTCAATGGCACGCGTGTGATCTATCCGGCGCAGTCGCGCGAAGTCACCGTGCAGGTCGACAACGTGGGCGACTCGCCCGCGCTGGTGCAGGCCTGGATCGACAGTGGCGACGCCAACCAGACGGCCGACACCAGTGATGCCCCGTTCGTGCTGACGCCGCCGATCAGCCGCGTCGAGCCGGGCCGCAGCCAGGCGCTGCGCCTGATCTTCTCCGGCGCGCAGCTGCCGACCGATCGCGAGTCGGTGTTCTGGCTGAACGTGCTGGACGTGCCGCCGTCGCCGGACAACGCCGAGAACGGTGAGCAGAACTACCTGCAGGTCGCGTTCCGTTCGCGCCTGAAGCTTTTCTATCGGCCGCAGGGCCTGAAGGGCGTCGCCAACGACGCACCGGCAGCCCTGCGCTGGACCCGCAGCGGTGACCGCCTGCGGGTGGAGAACCCGAGCCCCTTCCACGTGACCCTGGCCGAAGTGCATGCCGTGACCGGCAGCAGCGAAAAGGCGGTCGAGGACAAGGGAACGATGGTCGCACCGAAGCAGAACCTGGAGTTCGCCGCACCGGCGGGCACCACCGAGGTGCGCTTCATCACCATCAACGATTACGGCGGTCGGGTGGAGCACAAGGTCCGCCTCGACAGCACCGGGGGCTGAACGCGCCGCGCTGGCCAGGGCCTGCGCATCCCGCCACCGCCGCCGTGCGGCGAATTGAAGGAATGTCAGTGTGATCGGAAACAGATTGACATTGTCGATC
The DNA here is from genome assembly GCF_056756445.1 of Stenotrophomonas sp. STEN225. Lineage (NCBI taxonomy): Bacteria > Pseudomonadati > Pseudomonadota > Gammaproteobacteria > Lysobacterales > Lysobacteraceae > Stenotrophomonas > Stenotrophomonas sp. STEN225. The sequence continues at coordinate 376,268 of NZ_JBRRBV010000001.1, forward strand.
CATCAGGCGCTTTGCCTGTTGGCTGCCGGCGTGGCCTGCCCAGGATGGGCGCTGGCTGCCCCGGCCAATCTCGGCGAACAGGCGCTGATGGCGCAGACTGGGGCGGCGACCGCGCGTGCGCCGGAGTCGGCGCAGTTCAACTCCAGCTTCCTCTCCGGCCAGGCCAAGCAGGTCGATCTGGCGGCCTTCAGCAACGGCAACCCGATGGTCGCCGGCACCTATCGCGTGGACGTCTACGTCAATGGCGCCTGGCAGGGCCGCCGCGACGTGCAGTTCAAGGCGGATGCACAGGGGCGCGTCGATGCCTGCCTGGCGCTGCCGATGCTCGAGGAAATGGGCGTGGACAGCGAGGCGGTGCTGCTGCAGCAGGATCCTTCGGTGCCGACCGACACCTCCACGTGCGTGCCGGTGCAGCAGCGCATGGCCAATGCCTATGGCGTCTATGACAGCGGCAACCTGCGTTACGACCTGAGCATCCCGCAGGTGTTCCTGCGCCGCGAAGCGCGTGGCTACGTCAACCCCGCGCTGTGGGACCGTGGCATCAACGCCGGCTTCGTCGGTTACAGCTTCAATGCCATCGACAGCGACAGCCGCGTCGAAGGCGGACAGCGCAACCGCAGCGCCTATCTGGGCCTGAATGCCGGCCTGAACCTGGGTGGCTGGCAGTTCCGCCACGATTCCAACCTGACCTGGACCGAGGGCGACGGCCGCCACTGGCAGAGCATCGCCACCTACGCCCAGCGCGGCATCCCGAAGATCCGCGGCATGCTCACTGTGGGCGAGGCCTACACCACCGGCGAACTGTTCGAGTCGATCGGATACCGGGGTGCCAGCCTGGCCAGTGACGACCGCATGCTGCCCGATTCGCTGCGCGGCTACGCGCCGGTGGTGCGCGGCATCGCCGAGACCAATGCGCGGGTGGAAGTCCGGCAGAACCAGCAGCTGATCTATTCCTCCACCGTATCGCCGGGCAGCTTCGTCATCGACGATCTGTACCCGACCGGTTACGGCGGTGACCTGGAAGTGAGCGTGATCGAGGCCGATGGCCGCCGCCGCGAGTTCAAGGTGCCGTTCGGTTCGGTGCCGCAGATGCTGCGCGAAGGCGTCTCCCGCTACTCGGTGACCGCCGGCCAGGTCCGCAACGAGCTGCTGCGCGATGAACCCTGGCTGGCGCAGGGTACCTACCAGCGCGGCATCGGCAACCAGCTGACCCTGTACGGCGGCAGCGCGCTGAGCGAAGGCTACGTTTCACTGCTGTACGGCATTGGCCTGTCCACCCGGATCGGTGCGTTCGCGGCCGATGTCACCCACGCCCGCACGTCGTTCAACCACTACGGCGACCACACCGGCGCCAGCGTGCGCCTGAGCTACAGCAACATGATCGGCGAAACCGGGACCAACCTGACCCTGGCCGCCTATCGCTATTCGACCGAAGGCTACTACAGCCTGCAGGACGCCCTGTACGGACGCGACGCGGATGATCGCGGCATCGACCCGACCACCCGTGGCCGCCAGCGCAGCCAGTTCCAGCTGACCCTGAACCAGCCGCTGGGCCGCCGTGCCGGTGCGCTGTACGTCACCGGTTCGGTGCGTGACTTCTACGACCGTTCCGGCACCTCCAAGCAGTACCAGGTGGGCTACAACAACGCCTGGCGCTCGGTGAACTACGGTTTCTCGGCACTGCGCACCGAAGAAGGCATCCTCGGCCGGGCCGACACCCAGTACCTGTTCTCGATGAGCGTTCCGCTGGGCCGCGGGACCCATCCGGTGTCGTTCAGCGCCGACCTGGGCGCGCGTGACCGTGGTGGCTACGACAACAGCCGCGTGGGCATCACCGGTTCGGCCGGCGTCGACAACAACTTCAGCTACGGCGTGGCCCTGTCCGATTCCCGCGAGGGCAACACCACTGCGGTCGGCAACGCCGAGTACCGCAGCCGCTACACCGCGTTGAACGCGACCTACAGCCATTCCAGCGATTTCCGCCAGGCATCGGTGGGCGCCAACGGCAGCGTGGTCATGCATCCGGGTGGCGTCACCTTCACTCCGCAGCGTGGCGATACCATGGTGCTGGTCGAGGCCCCAGGCGCGCGCGACGCGCAGGTGACCAACGCACCGGGCCTGCGCATCGATGGTCGCGGCTACGCCGTGGTGCCGTACGTATCGCCGTACCGCCTGAACACCGTGACCCTGGATCCGCAGGGCATGGCGCATGACGTCGAGCTGGAAAGCAGCAGCCAGTCGGTTGCACCGTTTGCCGGTGCCATCAGCTACCTGCGCTTCGATACCCGCAAGGGCAACGCGCTGCTGATCCAGGTGCGCAATCCCGATGGCCGCACCCTGCCGTTCGGCGCACAGGTCAAGGACGAGCAGGGCCAGCCGGTGGGCATGGTCAGCCAGGGTGGCCGCCTGTATGTGCGCAGCGAGCAGGATCACGGCCGCCTGCAGGTGGAGTGGGGCGCCGGCGCCGACCAGCGCTGCACCGTCGATTACCAGGTTCCGGCGGGCGCCGATGCGTCCAAGACCGGCTTCATCCCGCTGGAGGCAGCATGCCGATGATTCTTTCCCGTGGCCGCAAGGCGCTGGCCGCACTGGCCGTGCTCACGGGCGCCCTCGTGGCGGCGCCTGCGTTTGCCAGTTGCTACATCACCCAGTCCGGGTTCCAACCCCAAGACGTGACCATGGACATGGGCCAGATCGTGATTCTTCCCAGCACCCCGGTCGGCGGCGTGATCAAGGAACTCATTGTCAACATCAATCAACGCAACAGCGTCGCTTACTGCGATAGCCGGGGCGGCAACGCCAGCGGTCGCTTCGTCAATGCGGCACAGCAGACGCCGGTACCAGGATTCAGCAACGTATACGCAACCGACGTGGCAGGTGTTGGCATTCGCGTCTATCGCGATTCCGGTGATATCCAGACCTACTATCCTCACACGCTGATCCTGCGAAGCAATACCAACCTCTCGTTGAGCGGAGGCCGCTTCCGTGTCGAACTGATCAAGACAGCAGCTCAGACAGGATCGGGCGTTATCGCGCCGAATGGACGTTTCACCACCTATTACTACGATGGCGATGGTGCCAGCCGGCCGGTGCTGACCTCCACCTTCAAGGGATCGGGCACGACCGTGGTCAGCCCGACCTGCGAGGTGGACGCCGGCAGCCGCAACATCGCGGTGGACTTCGGCAGTGTCCCCAACACCTCGTTCACCGGCGTCGGTTCGCGCGCGGTCAACCGTGACTTCGACATCCGCCTGAACTGCCAGGGCAGCAATGTTGCTGCCTACCAGAGCAAGATCGGCATCCGCCTGGATGCCGACCAGGACAGCTCCAACATGCCGGGCGTGCTGAAGCTCAGCGCGGCTGCCAACAGCGCGACCCGCATCGGCATCCAGATGGTCCAGCGCGATGGCACCACCGAGCGCGAAGTGCGCTTCGGCCAGGCGATCAATGTCGGCACCACCATACCGGGCACCAGCACCATGACCCTGCCGCTGCGCGCCCGCTATGTACAGACCCAGGCCGGTACCGTCGGTGCCGGTGTCGCGAACGGACAGGCGACTTTCACCATCCAGTACGAGTAGCGGCCAACGGCCGTTCCACCGCTGCGCTGTGCCCCAACGTTGCCTGTTCCGCAGGCGACGTTGACTGCGTCTTGATCCCGGAAATACCAAGATCGGAGCTGCCATGAACGTATCGCAGCACGAGTGTGATGCGCGTCATGAAATTCGAGTCACCCAACACAGCACCTCCGCTGCCGCAGCGTCGGCTCGGCTGAGGTCCGCTGAAAGGACCCGGCATGACAGCGCCCCATCTTGCCATCGCCGGATTGCCGCCCGAGTTCGTCGAGATGCACGGCGGTGGGCTGTACTGGGTCGTCGCGGCCGGAAGCGCGCCGGCCGACCTGGTTGGCGCAGGTGTGCTGGGTTCGGCCAGCGACGTGCAGGACGCCGTGCTGGCGACGCTGGGGCGCGGCGCCGATGCGATGCTGGCCGAGCTGCCGCCGGGGGAGGGGCCGGCGCGGTTGCGTCTGTTCCGTTCCTCGGCCGCTGCCATGCAGCGGACCCTGCGCGGTCTGGCGGTTGATCTTCCCCGCGCGGCCACCGCCGCGACCCGCCTGTGCATGGTGCAGTTTCCGCTGGCGGCGCTGGAAGGCTGGAGCGATGCCCGGCTGGCGGCATGGAACCGGCAGCTGCAAGCCTGGGCGGAGCAGGCCGGCACGGTGCTGCTGCTGCTTTGCCACGGTGAAGTGGCCACCCTGGCGCCGCGCCTGCTGGCCTTGAACCGGACCTGTTCCGGCGTCGCCCAGCTGCATCCGCACCGCGGTGCGCTGCAGCTGCTGCTGCATTACTGGGCCAACGCCCATGGTGTGGTGGCCCGCCGTGCCTTCGCGATCGAAGCGGCAGAAGGCGGGTTGCGCCGCGTGCCAGAAGAGGCGGACAGCGTGCTCTCTGCGGTCGAGGCCAGCGGCGGCGATCGTGATCTGTACCTGGCCGAGGCCGACGTGCTGGAAGGCGCTCCGCCGCTGTCGCCCGCCTGGCGGCTCCACGATGGCTGGGCGGACCTGCTGCCTTCGGCGCTGCAGGCGCGCGAGGCCACCGTGGTGCTGGCGATCCGCAGCAACGACCAGGTGGACACACTGGCACGCCTGCTGCATCGGCTGCGCCGCGAGCGCGGCGACCTGCTGAAGCTGGTGGTGCGCGAGGTGCAACCGTGCCTGCGCTACGCCGACGAGCGCCTGCTGCTGCAGTGCGGCGGCAACATGGTGGTGCCGGCGGCGACTCCGCTGCCGCGGCTGCTGACGCTGCTGGAGACGGTGCAGCGGCAGCGTTGGCAGGGGCAGCTGGCGGCCGACCCCGAACCGTTGATCCGTGCCCACCGGCCACCGGAAGTGAATGGAATCGTGGCGGCCGACCGCTTCCGGCAGATCGTCGGCGAACGCATCGATCAGGACGGCAGCGCGGTGGAAAGCGCCGTGCTGGCGCTGCAGCCGGTGGCCGGGCTGCGCGCGGAACAGACCCTGCAGCAGTTGAACATCCGCAGGCAGGGGGATGTGGCCTGCGTGTACCGCGGCCAGGTCCGCCTGTTCCTGTTCGGCTGCCGCCGCGATGCGGTCGAACAGGCGCTCTCCAACCTGTACCGGCTGCCCTGGCGCGAGCTGTTCGATGGCTACCAGCGCCTGGCCGAGTACGACATCGCAGCGATGAATGCCCGCGGCAGCGACTCCGAATCCGAGACGCTGCCCGCCCCTGCCGTTCCGTTGCCGCAACCCGCGGCCCCGGTCAACGAGGTCGCATTCAACGCCCCCATCCCGTTCCGGTTGGGAGATTCCGCATGACCACCGACCAGCAGCTGTGGACGCTGATCGCGGCCTGTGCGCTGGTGATGATTCCGTTCGGCGTGATGCTGGGCGCGCTGTGGCGCGCGATGCGTCGCCGCGCAGCGTCCTGGCTGCCCCCACGGCACCTGCGGCGGGCGGGCGTGCGGGTGCGCGATGCGCGGAGGCCGCAATGAGCGCACAGCTGACGCCCGCATCGCGGTTCGTGTGGTCGGACCTGCGCGGCTGGAACCTGTATTTCCTGTCCAAGGTGGTGCTGGCCTGGATGGGCGCGCTGGACCTGAAGATCCTGCCCAACCTGTTGTTCCTGGCCGCCCTGCTGGTGCCACTGCCGTGGCGATGGGCACGCATCACACGCACGGTCGTCGCCGTGCCGGTGGCCGTGGTGCTCTACTACCAGGACACCTGGTGGCCGCCCTTCCAGCGTCTTCTCGCACAGCCGGGCGTGCTCGATTTCTCCGCCGACTACTGGCTGGAGCTGGCGCAGCGCTTCATCAACTGGCAGATGGTCGCGGTGCTGGTGCTGCTGGTGGTTGCCTACCTGCTGCTGAAACCGTGGCTGCGCATCACGACGCTGAGCGTGCTGGGCATGCTGGGCATGGCGGTGGTGGCACTGCCATTGCCGGCGGGCCTGAACTGGGGAACGTCGCAGGCCACCGCAGCGACCGGCGGTGCTGACGCCGCTGCCGGCGCTGCCGGTGCACTTGCGCCGGCCAGCAACGAGACACTCAATGCCTGGCTGGCGGCCTTCTACCAGCAGCAGTCGGGCCTGAAGACGGTGTTCCCGGCGCCGGCCAGCGCTGCGCCGTTCGACGTCATCATCCTCAACATCTGTTCGCTGGCATGGAGTGATCTGGACGAAGTCGGCATGCGCCAGAACACGCTGCTGGACCACATGGACCTGATCTTCGACGATTTCAACTCGGCCACCGCCTACAGCGGACCGGCGGCGATCCGCCTGCTGCGCGCCAGCTGCGGACAGACCTCGCACACCGCATTGTTCGACCCGGTGCCAGCCGAATGCCAGTTGTTCTCCAACCTGCAGCGCCTGGGTTTCCAGAGCGAGCTGGCGATGAACCACGATGGGCACTTCGACAACTTCATCGGCGAACTGAGCCAGTACGGTGGGTTGCAGGCACGGCCGATGGACATCAGCGCGTTTCCCCGGGCGCTGGTCGCGTTCGACAAGTCGCCGCTGCGCCGCGATGGTGACGTGCTGAACGCCTGGTGGAAGCAGCGCCAGGCCGAACAGGCGCAGCAGGTCGCGCTGTTCTACAACACGATCTCCCTGCACGACGGCAACCGCATCGTCGGCGCCGACGGTCGTGCCAACGCGGCTGACTACAAGGCCCGCGCGCAGATGGTGCTGGGTGACATGGCAGGCTTCGTCGAGGCGGTGGAGCGCAGTGGCCGTCGCGCCATGATCGTCGTGGTGCCCGAGCATGGCGCGGCGCTGCATGGCGACCGCATGCAGATTCCCGGCATGCGGGAGATTCCGAGCCCTTCGATCACCCATGTGCCGGTCGGCATCAAGCTGGTCGGGATGGGCACGCCGGCCAGCGGAGGGCCGCGTCATGTGCCCGAGCCCAGCAGCTATCTGGCCCTCTCCGAACTGGTGTCGCGGGTGTATGCGCTGAACGCGCAGTCGCCGCCGGGAGCGCGCGACTGGGACAGCCTGCTGCAGGGGCTGCCACGTACGCCCTCGGTGTCGGAGAACGAAGGCGCCAAGGTCATCGATTACGGTGGCAAGCCCTGGCTGCAGCTGCAGGGAAGCAAGGCCTGGAACCCGTACCCGGAGGACAAACGCTGATGGCCGACATCCTGGCCGTTGCCAGTACGCTTTCGGTGGAGGAGGACGACATCGATCTACTGCGTCGCAGCCTGGGCATGCCCGGGTTGCCCTACGTGGACTTCTCGGCGCAGAACGAACGTGCCCGGGCACTGGCACGCTGGCCGTTGCTGGCCGAGCTGGAGCGGCAGCCATGAGCGTACTGCTGTCCCTGCAGGGCGTGCACGGCGGCACAGGCGTCACCACGGTGCTGGCCGCACTGGGACAGGCGCTGCATGCGCAGGGCCAGCGCGTGCTGCTGGTCGAGTGCAGTCCGGATCAGATGCTGGGCCTGCATGTCGGGTTGGCCGCACGGGAGGCCGATGGCTGGGCGCGGGCGATGCTGGACGGCCGCGATTGGCGTGATGCGGCCTTCGCCTGCGCGCCGGGCCTGGCGGTGCTGCCGTACGGCCGTGTCAGCGCGGCCGAAGCCCTGCAGATCGAGCAGGCGCTGAGTCTGGCACCCGACACCTGGAATGATCGCGTGCCAGTGCTGTCGGCGCAGTTCGACTGGCTGCTGTTCGACCTGCCGCAGCGGCTGCCGGCACACGCGGCGGCGGTCAACCGATATGCGCGCTGTACGCTGCCGTTGCGCTTGGCGTGCGTCGATCCGGCAAGCCACGTCTTCCTGCAGCGGCAGCACGACGATCCGCGCCGTCTGCTGGCCAACCGGTATGACCCGGCGGTTCCGGTGCAGCGCGATCTGATGCAGCTGTGGCTGCATGCGCACGCGTCGATGCTGGTGCCTCAGCCTCTGCATGAAGATGCGCGGGTGCCGGCCGCGTTGGCCAGCAAGCAGCCGCTGGGGCAGCATGCGGCCGATGCGCTGGCGGCTGCCGACGTCGCCGGCCTGGCATTGTGGTGCCTGGCCGAGGCGGCGCGGCGGCAGGATCGGGAGAGCGGGCGATGAAGGGCGCACGCATCCACTATCTGCACTGGAACCGGCTGCGTGAGCGCGTGTACGCCGCATGGCCACTGTGCGCGCTGCTGTGGTCGCTGCAGGCGCTGGGCTGGGCGCTGTTGAGGCTGGAAGGACCTGCGTGGCAGGCGCTGGCGCCGCGGCTGCGGCGTGCGTTCCCGCAGTTGCAGGGTGATCGCCGCTGGCGCCCCGGAGATCCACTGCGGCTGCTGATCCAGGCCGCATGGCTGTCGCTGGTGCGGCTGGTTCCGCATACCTCGCTGCGCCGCCAGCGCCTGGCCCAGGCCCGGCGCCAGCGCATCGCCGAGCTGCGCGGAGCGGCAGGACGCGGTCGCCTGCGCTACCTGCGGGCGATGCGTGATGCACCTGCCGATGTCGGCAACAGTCGCCTCGCGGCGTGGCTCGCACAGCGCCTGGAGCACCTGCCACCGCGCGCGCGGCACGCGCTGACCGCCATCACCGGCCTGGCTACGCTGGCTCTGGCCGCGCTGTGCATTACCCAGCCCTTCAGCTACCTGGCGCAGTTCGTGTTCGTGCTGCTGCTATGGGTCATCGCGCTGCTGGTACGGCGCATGCCCGGCCGCTATGCGACGCTGGTACTGGTGGTGCTGTCGATCACCGTGTCCTGCCGCTATCTCTGGTGGCGCTATACCGCCACCCTGAACTGGAGCAGCACCTTCGACCTGGTCTGCGGCCTGGTGCTGCTGGTGGCCGAGACGTATTCCTGGCTGGTGCTGATGCTGGGCTACGTACAGGTTGCCTGGCCGCTGCGGCGGCGTCCGGCACCCTTGCCGGCCGACATCCGGCAGTGGCCCACGGTGGATGTGCTGATTCCCACCTACAACGAAGACCTGTCACTGGTGCGGCATACCGTCCATGCCGCCATGGGGCTGGACTGGCCGGCCGACAGACTGCGCATCCACCTGCTCGATGACGGCAAGCGCGAGGCGTTCCGTGCCTTCGCCGAGCAGACCGGCGTCAACTACATCACCCGCAGCGACAACCGGCACGCCAAGGCCGGCAACCTCAACCACGCCCTGACCCTGATCGACGGTGAGCTGGTGGCGATCTTCGACAGCGATCACCTCCCGGTGCGCTCGTTCCTGCAGATCACCTGTGGTTGGTTCCTGCGCGATCCGAAGCTGGCACTGGTGCAGACCCCGCACCATTTCTTCTCGGCCGATCCCTTCGAGCGCAACCTGCAGGTGTTCCGCAGTGATCCCAACGAGGGCGAGCTGTTCTACGGGCTGGTGCAGGACGGCAACGACCTGTGGAATGCCGCGTTCTTCTGTGGTTCCTGCGCGGTGCTGCGGCGTGAGGCCATCGATGCCATCGGCGGCTTCGCCACCGAGACCGTCACCGAGGATGCGCATACCGCCCTGCGCCTGCATCGCCAGGGCTGGAACTCGGCCTACCTTCGCATTCCGCAGGCGGCCGGCCTGGCCACCGACAGCCTGGGCGCGCATGTCAACCAGCGCATCCGCTGGGCGCGCGGCATGGTGCAGATCTTCCGCATCGACAATCCGCTGCTTGGCAAGGGCCTGAGCCTGTTCCAGCGCTTCTGCTACGCCAACGCGATGCTGCACTTTCTCGCGGGCATCCCGCGGCTGGTGTTCCTCACCGCGCCGCTGGCCTTCCTCCTGCTGCATGTCTACATCATCTACGCCCCCGCGCTGGCGATCCTGCTGTTTGTCGTTCCACACATGGCCCACGCCAGCCTGACCAACGCGCGCATCCAGGGCCGGTACCGCCGCCCGTTCTGGGGTGAGGTCTATGAAACCGTGCTGGCCTGGTACATCGCGCGGCCGACCACCGTGGCCCTGTTCAGTCCCGGCCGCGGCAAGTTCAATGTCACCGACAAGGGCGGCACGCAGGCGGGTGACCGCTTCGACTGGCGGGTGGCGCGCCCCTACCTGGTACTGGCGCTGCTGAACGTGCTGGGGCTGTGCTTCGCCGTGTGGCGTTTCATCGAGGGGCCTGCCGATGAGCGCGGCACGGTGGTCGTGAGTTCGTTGTGGGTGCTGTACAACCTGCTGATCATCGGCGGCGCGCTGGCGGTGGCGGCGGAGGTACAGCAGGTGCGGCGCACCCACCGGGTCACCACGCGCCTGCCGATGGCGCTGCAGATACCCGATGGGCGTCGACTGCGGGGCGTGCTGCAGGACTATTCCAACGATGGCGTCGGCCTGGAGTTGGGACTGGATCCGCAACTGGCCGAAGGCACGCGCGTACACCTGCTGCTCGGGCGTGGCCGGCGCGAGTTCGCCTTCCCGGCGCGGGTACAGCGCAGCGTCGGCCATCGCCTCGGCCTGCTGCTGCAGTTCGACAACGAGCGCCAGCGCGTGGAGTTCGCGCAATGCACATTCGCCCGCGCCGATGCGTGGCTGGACTGGCATGCCGGTTACCAGCCCAAGAGCCTGCCACGCAGCCTGTGGAGCGTGCTGGTGCTGGGCTGGAAAGGCTATCGGCGGATGGGCGACTTCACGCCGTTCGATCTCGACCGCCCCGTGCACTGGAGCGGTCGCCTGCTGCGCTGGCTGGCCAGTTTCGCACCACAACGTCCGCTTCCCTCCCACCCGGCTGACCCAGCCGCTGACCCAGGGCTTCGTCCATGAGCATCCCGACCTCTCTGCGCTGGCTGCTGCTGCCGTTGCTGGTACTGCCAGTGGTGTCCGGCAATGGCGCTCCAGCACCCGTGCCGGCGCCTGCCACCGGTTCAACGCCGGATGCCCCGGCCGCGCAGGTTGCGGTACCGACCCCGACCACAGCGGCATCGGTGCCCGCGCCGCGCGGCGAACCGGCCTTGCCCGATACCTGGGCCGGCAGCGCTTGGCCCTGGCAACGGCACAGCACCTTCGCACAGCTTGGCCGCCGCCAGGACACGCTGCTGTCCGGCGTCCGCAACAGCACCACGTTCGAATTCCAGGTGCGCCGCGATCGCCTCGCGCGCGAAGCGGAACTGGATCTGAGCTTCACACCCTCGCCGTCGCTGTTGCCGACGCTGTCGCACCTGCGGGTCTATCTGAATGACGCGATGATGGGCGTGGTACCGATCAGCAACGACCAGCTGGGGCGCCCCGTGCAGGCCAAGCTGCCGCTGGACGCGCGCCTGATCGCTGATTTCAACCAGGTTCGCCTGGAATTCGTCGGCCATTACACCGATATCTGCGAAGAACCCACGCACAGTTCGCTGTGGGTCAACCTCTCCAGCAACAGCACGCTGAGGCTGGGCGGCCAGCCGCTGGACATGCAGGATGATCTGGCCAATTTCCCTCTGCCCTTCTTCGATCCGCGCGACACCGCGCGGCTGGAACTGCCGGTGGTGTTTGCAGCGGCGCCCACGCTGGCGCAGCAGCGGGCTGCGGCGGTCATGGCGTCCTATTTCGGCAGCCTGGCGGGATGGTGGCGGCAGGCCCGTTTTCCGGTGAGCTTCGGCACGCTGCCCGAGCAGGGCCACGCGGTGGTGCTGGCGGTGAATGGCCGCTTCCCGCCGGTGATCGCCAACCACGCGCCTGTGCAGGGGCCGGTGATCGAGCTGATGGCCCTGCCCGAGGATCCGCAGCGCAAGCTGCTGCTGGTGCTGGGCCGCAACGACGATGACCTGCAGAAGGCCGTTTCGGCGATGGCGGCCGGCAATGTCCTGTTCCGCGGCCGCCAGGTCGCGATCGACGAAATGAAGCCGTTGGCGCCACGCAGGCCGTACGACGCGCCGAACTGGGTGCGTACCGATCGCGCGGTGCGCCTGGCCGAGCTGCTGGACTATCCGCAGCAGCTGCATGCCAACGGGGTATCGCCGCAGCCGATCACGGTCAATCTCAACCTGCCACCGGACCTCTTCATCTGGCGCAACCAGGGCATTCCACTGAACCTGCGTTACCGCTACACGCCGCCGTTTGGCAGTGATGAGTCGCGGCTGGGCGTGGCGATCAACGACCAGTTCATTTCAAGCTTCCCGCTGGTGCGCCGCACCGGCAAGCAGGGTGTGGCGGAAATCCGCCTGCCTGTGCTCGCTGGCGATGCCGGCGCCGACGATGGCCGCCTGTTGATTCCGGCGCTGAAGCTGGGTGACCGCAACCAGCTGCGGTTCGACTTCAACTTTGCCAGCGTGATGGGCAGTGCCCAGCGCGACCACTGCCAGACCGTGCTGCCGCCCAACCTGCAGGCGGCCATCGAGGAGGATTCGACCATCGACTTCTCCGGTTTCCATCACTACATGGGGTTGCCGGACCTGTCCGCGTTCGCGCTCAGCGGCTTCCCGTTCACACGCATGGCGGACCTGTCTGAAACCGTGGTGCTGGTGCCGCCGTCCGCCAGCGAGGCCCAGGTCAGCCTGCTGCTCAACCTGATCGGAGGCCTGGGCGTGCAGAGTGGGTACCCGGCCTACGGGTTGCGCCTGTCCGCGGACTGGAAACAGGCCAGTGCGCTGGATGCGGACCTGCTGGTCCTGGGCGCGTTGCCGGATGAGCTGCGCGGCAGCCAGCAGCTGTCACTGCTGATCGACGACCAACGCACGCGCCTGCTCAATGGCCAGTGGTCATCGCCGGAGCTGGCGGTGCAGCAGGCCCGTCGCGGCAGCCGCGCGGGCGATCCTGCGGTCACCCGCGTGGCGGTCACCGCACAGGCGCCCTTCGCGGCCATCGTCGGCCTGCAGTCGCCCCGCCATGCACAGCGCAGCATCGTCTCGCTGGCGGCCAGCCATCCGGCCGACTATCAGCTGCTCGATGATGCACTCAGCGACACCGGCAAGCGCGAAGCCATTGCGGGATCGGTGGCGATCCTGCGCAGTTCCGGCATCAACAGCCAGTTCGTGGGCGAACACTACTACGTGGGCGCGCTGCCGTGGTGGCTGCTGCTGTGGTACCACCTGGCCGATCATCCGGCATTGCTGGCCGTGCTGGCCACGCTGGTGGTGCTGATGGTCTCCTTCCTGCTCTGGCGTGCACTGCGCTGGGTCGCCGCGCGGCGCCTGGATGCGGGCAAGGAATGAGCCGGACCTCGCCGCCGCTGCTGATGGCGTCTCGGCTGGTGCTGCTGGGTCTGGCCGGGACCGGCGCATGCGCGGCACAGGCGCTGCCGCAAATGCCCGGCGGCACTGCGGCCGAGCAGCGGCAGTGGTTGTTGCAGCAGGTACGCATCGGCGAGGCGACCGGGCGCCAGAGTCTGATCGAAGATGCGTTGGCCCGGCTGCGCATGCTGGCACCGGATGATCGTGGCACCCTGCTGGCGATCCTGGAGGTGCAGTTGTCGCAGCAGAAGGTGGAGGATGCGACCGCGACGCTGCAACGATTGCGGCAGGTCGGTGCGGGCAGTCGCGAACTCGCTGCGGGTGATCGCCTCTGGCAGGCCTACCAGGGCGATCTGCAGCAGGAGCTGCAGCAGGCACGCCTGTTCGCAGCCGGTGGCCGCAGTGCCGATGCGCTGGCGATCTACCGCCGCCTGTTCAATGACGCGCCTCCGGGGTTGCAGCTGGGGCTGGAGTACTGGCGTCTGCGTGGCGCGCAGGCGGATGGCCGCGCGCTGGCGATCCGGGAGCTGACCGCATTGGACCAGGCGTATCCAGGCAACACCGGGCTGCTGCAGACGCTGTCGCAGCTGCTGTTCGCGGCCGGTCGTGACGATGAAGCGCTCGACGCGCTGCGGCGCATGGGCCGCAACCCCGACGCCCGCGGGCTGGCTGCCGATGCCGAGTGGGCGTACCTGCAGGACCAGCCCGCCGATGAGCGCGGCGTGCGTCGCCTGCAGGCGTTCATCACCCGCAATCCCACCTTCAATGACATCGCCCTGGTGCGCGAGCGCTATGCCGAGCAGCACAGGCAGGTCAGTGATCCGGCCTGGCGCGCGGGTCTGCGTGGCCAGCAACTGCTTGAACGCGGGCGCGATGCCGAGGCCGAACGTGCCTTCCAGCAGGCGTTGCGGGCCTATCCGCGCGAAGCCGCCTTCCTGGGCGGATTGGGCATGGCGCAGATGCGGCAGGGCCGTCGTGCGTCGGCGATCAGCCTGTTCGAACGCGCGATCCAGGCCACGCCCGTCGGCGAGAGCAGCGACAAATGGCGCGACCTCATTGCCAGTACGCGCTACTGGCTGCTGCTGGACCAGGCCGATGCCGCACTCGGTGCCGGTCGGCTGGACGAGGCGGATGCGTTGTACGCGCAGGCGCGGCGGCAGCAGCCACGCGAGGTCAACGCACGGCTGGGGCAGGTGGATGTTGCCGTGGCCCGTGGCGACGACGCCTCGGCCGAACGCCAGCTGCAGGCCGCGAGGCGGATGGCGCCGAACGATGCCAACGTGATCCGCAGGTTGGTGCAGCTGTATGGGAGGACCGATCCGCAGCGTCTGGAGACCTTCATCGATGCGTTGCCGGCCGCGCAGCGCCGGTTGTACGCCGAGGATCTGCGTCAGCTGCGGATCAGTCGCCTGCGCGAACGACGTGAGCAGGCCTTGGCGGCCGGCGATGCGGAGGCCGCCCTTGCGCTCGGGCATGAGCTGCGCGTGGAGCTGCCCGCCGATGCGTGGCTCGCCCGTGCCCTGGCCGTTGAGCTGCAGGCCGCGGGTCGGCCTGCCGAGGCCGATGCGGTGGTCGCGGACATGGTGGCGCGCAATGACAGCGCTGAAGCACGCTACGCGCAGGCGTTGTATCTGTCCGGCACCGATCGCCTGCCGCAGGCACTGGCAGTGCTGGACGCGGTGCCGCTGGCGGAATGGGATGACGATATCCGCGCACTGTCCGCACGGCTGCGCCGGCAGCAGCTCATCGATCATCTCTGGTCGCTGCGTGCGCAGGGACGCGAGCCGGAAGCCATCGCTCTGTTGCAACAGCAACCGGCCAGTGCCGAGAACAACCTGCTGCTGGCCGACTGGGCGCGCCTGCGCGGCGACCACCCGCAGGCCCTGCAGTATTACCAGCGGGTACTTGCGGAGCAGCCGGACAACGTCGATGCACAGCTTGGCCAGGTGCAGGCCTGGATCGGTGCCGGCGATCTGGACAACGCGCGGCGGCAGATGCGGCTGTCGCCCCCGGTGGTCGCCGAAGATGCGCTCGGCCAGCAGCGCCAGCTGGCCGGCATCTGGACCGACCTGCACGAGGACGCCAAGGCATTGGCGATCCTGCGCGCGCTGCTGGCCCGCAGGGACGGTCCGGATCCACAGTCCTGGCGCGACGCAGCGCGACTGGTGCGCCGCGAGGATCCGCAGCAGGCGCTGGACATGTACGCGCAGGCGATGGCCGACAACGGCCTGCTGGCCGCAACGCAGGCACAGCCGCGCGACAACCGCGCGCTGACCCTGGCCAGCCGCGAGACCGCGGGGGACGACTGGCTGCGGCGCAGCCTGCGCAGCGACGTGGAAACGCTGTACCAGCAGGAAAATCCCACGCTGACGGTGATGCAGGATACCGGTCGTCGCAGCGACGGAACGCCCGGCATTTCCCGCCTCGGGCGCGACACCCGCATCGCGCATCTGGATGCGCCGTTTGCAGGCGGGCTCGGCTGGGCGCGCATCGAACAGGTGCACTTCGACGCAGGGCGGTTCCGCACCGGCGCCGACGGCACTTACGACGAGGATTTCGGCAGCTGCGACCTGTCGCTGCTGCGTGCCGACGGCTCCCGGCTGCAGGCCCCGGGATGTACCCGCTTCGTGCATCAGCGGCGCAGTTCCGGCGCAGGTTTCGCGGCCGGCTGGCGCACGCTGGACGATCGCTGGAATGTCGACCTTGGCCATACGCCGTCCCACTATGTGATCGGCAACTGGCTGGGAGGCATCACCGCCAATGGCGATCTGGGCCGTCTCGGCTGGGGGGCGACGCTGTCGCGGCGGCCGATGACCAACTCCCTGCTGTCACAGGCCGGTGCCCGTGATCCTCGCAGCGGAATTGCCTGGGGTGGGGTGACCGCCAATGGCATCACCTTCAGCCTGGGCTTCGATGAGGGCGGACGCAATGGTGTCTGGTCGAACTGGAGCTGGCACCGGTTGACCGGTCACAACGTCGCGGACAACACGCGTGCGCGTGCGATGGTCGGCTGGTACCACAAGCTGATCCAGCGTACGGACATGCGCCTGGACGTCGGCACCACGGCCATGTACTGGCGTTACCAGAAGGATCTGGGCGGCTACTCGCTGGGCCAGGGCGGCTACTACAGCCCGCAGCGCTATGCCTCGTTGAGCCTGCCGGCCAGCTTTGCCTGGCGCAATGATCTGTGGTCGCTGCGGGTGGATGGGTCGGTCAGTGTTTCCAGCGCGCGTACGGCGTCGATCAGCCGCTTCCCGGACCAGGCGCTGATCGAGCGCGTGGTGGCACAGCTGGAGCCGCAGTACGGTGCTCTCGCGCTGGACGAGGCTGGCCTGTACACCGGCGACAGCCGCAGCACCGGCACCGGCTATCGGCTCTACGCGGCCGTGGAGCGGCGGCTGGGCGATCACATCGTCCTGGGTGCGGCGGGAACCCTGCAGCGCAGCCGTGACTTCTCGCCGAACACATTCCAGCTCTATCTGCGCTATACCTTCAAGCCCTGGCAGGGCAACCTGCCGCTGCCCGTGTCGCCGCTGGTGCCTTATGGCGAGTTCCGCTGATCCGCAACGCCGCCGACTGCTGCAGGCGACGGCCGCCTTGCCGTTGCTGGCCATGGGCGCAGGGCGTGCGCTCGCAGCGCCGCGCTGGCCGGCCTGGCAGGTGCTGCTGGACAGCAGCCTCAGCAACGACGGACGCATGATCGATCGCAGCCAGGACGACCAGCGCAGTACGTCGGAAGGGCAGTCGTATGCGTTGTTCTTCGCGCTGGTCGACAACGATCAGGCGCTGTTTGATCGCGTTCTGGGCTGGACCCAGGACAACCTGGCCGGGGGCGATATGCGGCAGCGGTTGCCGGCCTGGCTGTGGGGCCGCGATGACAAGGGCGGCTGGCGCGTACTGGACGACAATCCGGCGTCCGATTCCGATCTGTGGCTGGCCTACGCCCTGCTCGAAGCGGGGCGGCTCTGGCACCGTCCTGCGTTGCAGGCCATCGCCGGGGGCATGCTGGGGCAGGTGCGGGAAAGGGAAGTCGTGCAGCTGCCCGGTCTCGGCCCGATGCTGCTGCCGGCACCGCAGGGATTCGTCGAAGGCGATGCGACCCGGGTCAATCCCAGCTATCTGCCGCTGCCGCTGCTGCGGCGCTTTGCCGCGGCCGATCGCAGTGGGCCCTGGGCGGAACTGGCGGACAACGCGACCACGCTGCTGGAGCAGACCAGCCCGCATGGCTATGCACCGGACTGGGCGGCGTGGCAGCAGGGGCGCTTCGTGGTCGATCCGGTGAACGGAGCGGTGGGCGGCTACGATGCGATCCGCTGCTACACGTGGGCAGGCATGACGGCCCCGCGCGATCCGTTGTTCCGGCGGCAGCTGGCGGCGTTGTCCGGTCCGCTGCAGCGCCTGCGCAGCGGTGCGGCACTCTGGGAAAAGGTCGATACCCGCAGCGGGCAGGGGCAGGGCGAAGGCAACTATGGTTTCCGCGCGGCTGTACTGCCCTGTGTGCTGGCACAGCGCGAGCAGGGGCTGGCGAAGTCGCTGCTGGCCAGCCTGCCCAGCCCGGAACAGCAGCGTGCCGAGGCACCGGCCTACTATTCGCAGATGCTGGCCCTGTTCGGCCGGGGCTGGGCCGAGGGCCGCTGGCGTTTCGGCGTGGATGGCCAGCTGCGACCGGCATGGCGATGAGTACACCACCAGCCCGCCGTGACAGCGGGCCCCTGCCCTGATTACTCCAGCGCGAAGCGCAGCACGAACAGCACGGCCACCAGCCACACCGCCGGATGCACCTCGCGCCAGCGGCCAGTGCCGGCCTTCAGCGCGGCGTAGGCGATGAAGCCGAAAGCCAGTCCATTGGCGATGGAGTAGGTGAACGGCATCGCCAGCGCGCACAGGGCCGCCGGCACCGATTCGGTGAGGTCGCTCCAGTCCACTTCCACCAGCTCGCGCAGCATCAACCCGGCAACGAACAGCAGGGCCGGTGCGGTGGCGTAGCTTGGCACCATCGAGGCCAGCGGCGAGAACAGCAGGGCGGCCAGGAACAGCGCGGCAACCACCAGGGCGGTGAGGCCGGTACGGCCGCCCACCTGCACGCCCGAGGCGCTTTCGGCGAATGCCGTGGTGCTGCTGGTGCCCAGCATGGAGCCGGCGACGATTGCCGTGCTGTCGGCCAGCAGTGCACGGCCGAAACGCTTCTGCGCACCTGGCAGCTTCAGCAGGCCGGCGCGGCCGACCACCCCGTACAGCGTGCCGGTGGCATCGAACACCTCCACCAGCACGAACACCAGCACCACCTGCAGCAGTACCGCGATGGGGGCACCGCCGTCGTGGTGCAGCAGGCCCGGCAGGTCCAGCTGCAGGAAGGTCGGCGCCAGGCTTGGCGGCAGGGACACCAGTCCCTGGTACTGCACGTCGCCCAGCGCCCAGCCGGCCCCAGTGACCGCCAGGATGCCGATCAGGATCGCACCACGGATGCGGCGCGCCTCCAGCACGGCGATCAGCAGGAAGCCGGCCAGTGCCAGCAGCGGAGGGGCGGTGTTGAGCGGGCCCAGCGCCACCAGCGTGTCCTCGTTGCCGATGATCACCCCGGACTTCTGCAGGGCGATGATGGCCAGGAACAGGCCGATGCCGGCGACGATGGCCGAGCGCAGTGACGAAGGAATGCCGGATACCAGCCAGGCACGCACGCCGGTCAGCGACAGCACCAGGAACACCAGGCCGGAGATGAACACTGCCGCCAGCGCCTGCTGCCAGGGCAGGCCGGCGGCGCCGACCACGGTGAAGGCAAAGAACGCGTTCAGGCCCATGCCCGGAGCCATGCCGACCGGGAAATTGGCTGCCAGCGCCATCACCGTGGAGCCCAGCGCGGCCGCCAGGCAGGTGGCGACAAATACCGCACCCGCATCCATGCCGGTGGTGCCGAGGATTTCGGGGTTGACGAAGACGATGTAGGACATCGTCAGGAAGGTGGTGACACCGGCCAGCAGCTCGGTGCGCACGGTGGTGCCGTGCTGCTGCAGCTGGAACAGGCGTTCGAACAGGGACATGGGGCTTCTCGTGAAGGTGTCTCCCGGCAAGCGGGCGACCCACAGAAGGAGAAAGGCCGCGCGAGCGCGGCCTTTCCTGTTGCGTTACTTCAGTGCCTTGAAGCGCAGGCGCTTCGGCGCAGCGTCATCGCCCATGCGGCGCTTCTTGTCTTCCTCGTACTCGCGGTAGTTGCCCTGGAAGAACTCCACGTGCGAGTCGCCTTCGAAAGCGATGATGTGCGTGGCGATGCGGTCCAGGAACCAGCGGTCGTGCGAGATCACGAAGGTGTTGCCCGGGAACTCCAGCAGCGCGTCTTCCAGCGCACGCAGCGTTTCGATGTCCAGGTCGTTGGACGGTTCGTCGAGCAGCAGCACGTTGCCACCCTGCAGCAGGGTCTTGGCCATGTGCAGGCGGCCACGCTCACCACCGGACAGCGA
The DNA here is from genome assembly GCF_056756445.1 of Stenotrophomonas sp. STEN225. Classification (NCBI taxonomy): domain Bacteria; kingdom Pseudomonadati; phylum Pseudomonadota; class Gammaproteobacteria; order Lysobacterales; family Lysobacteraceae; genus Stenotrophomonas; species Stenotrophomonas sp. STEN225. The sequence goes on from NZ_JBRRBV010000001.1 coordinate 395,810, forward strand.
GCCGACCATCTTCTGCTGGTCCTGGCCCTTGAAGTTGAAGCGGCCGATGTAGGCGCGCGACTGGATCTCGATGCCGTTGATGTTGAGGATGTCCAGGCCACCGGCGATTTCCTGGAAGACGTTGTGGTTGCCTTCCAGCTTGTCGCGGCTCTGGTCCACGTAGGACAGCTGCACGGTCGGGCCGATCACGATCTCGCCCGAATCCGGCTTCTCCTGGCCGGTGATCATCTTGAACAGCGTCGACTTGCCGGCGCCGTTCGGGCCGATGATGCCGACGATCGCGCCCGGCGGAATCAGCATCGACAGGTTGTCGATCAGCAGGCGGTCGCCGAACTTCTTGGACACATTCTTGAACTCCATCACCATGTTGCCCAGGCGCTCGCCCGGCGGGATGAAGATTTCGTTGGTCTCGTTGCGCTTCTGGTAATCCTGCGACTGCAGCTCTTCCAGGCGGGCCAGACGGGCCTTGCCCTTGGAACGGCCGCCCTTGGCGTTCTGGCGCGACCACTCCAGTTCCTTCTGGATCGCCTTCTGGCGGGCCTTTTCCTGGTTTTCTTCCTGCTTCAGGCGCTCATCCTTCTGCACCAGCCATTCGGTGTAGTTGCCCTTCCACGGAATGCCGCGGCCGCGGTCCAGTTCCAGGATCCACTCGGCGGCGTTGTCCAGGAAGTAGCGATCGTGGGTAACGGCCACCACGGTGCCGGTGTAGCGCGCCAGGAACTGTTCCAGCCATTCCACCGACTCGGCGTCGAGGTGGTTGGTCGGTTCGTCCAGCAGCAGCATGTCCGGCTTCTGCAGCAGCAGGCGGCACAGCGCGACGCGGCGCTTTTCACCGCCGGACAGGTTGGCGATCTTGGCATCCCACGGCGGCAGGCGCAGCGCATCGGCAGCCACGTCCAGCTGGTTTTCCAGGGTGTGCGCGTCGCCGGCGGCCAGGATCGCCTCCAGGCGCTCCTGTTCCTTGGCCAGCGCGTCGAAGTCGGCGCCTTCCTCGGCGTAGGCGGCGTACACCGCCTCCAGCGCAGCCTGGGCCTGCAGCACTTCGCCCACGCCTTCCTCGACCGACTCGCGCACGGTCTTGTTCGGGTCCAGTTCCGGTTCCTGCGCCAGGTAGCCGACCTTGATGCCCGGCTGCGGGCGTGCCTCGCCCTCGAAATCGGTATCCACGCCGGCCATGATCTTCAGCACGGTCGACTTGCCAGCGCCGTTCAGGCCCAGCAGGCCGATCTTCGCGCCCGGGAAGAAGGACAGCGAGATGTCCTTGATGATCTGCCGCTTGGGCGGGACCACCTTGGACACGCGGTTCATGGTGTAGATGTATTGCGAGGACATGAGGTCTCCGTAGGCGCGACCCTGCGCCCGACCGTCACGGGAGGTTTCCCGGTGCGGCAGCGGGCACAGACTTGAATGGAATACCGCCAATTATAGCCGGAACCGGTTACCCGCCGCGCCACCGGGAGCCGGCCGGGCTGGCCGCGGCCTGAATCGCCGTCACAGTCCTGAAGCGGGAAGCGTTTCCAGCCGGAAACGGTTCAGATCCGGTGCGCAATATGGGGTCACCACCACCCAAGCAGAGGTCTGACATGCGCATCAATCGAGTAATGGCCGGAGCCGTGGCCTCTGTGCTGGCGCTCGGCGCGGTTGCCCCGGCATTTGCCGACGACGACCATCGCGGCCGCGGTCACGACCGCCGCGAGTGGCGGGAGGATCGTCGCGAGTGGCGACAGGACCGTCGTGACTGGGAGCGCGACCGCCGTGAGGCCCGGCGCGATTACCGGCAGGACCGCCGCGAGTGGCACCGTGACCATGACCGCTACTACCGCCCGGCACCGCCGCCGCGTGTGGTCTACCGCCCTGCCTACGGCCCCGGCTATGGCTGGAAGGTGGGGCACCGCTACCGCGACTACTATCGCGGCCCGATCTACGTGGTGAACGACTATCCGCGCTACCACCTGCGCCGTCCGCCGCATGGCCACCACTGGATCCGCGATGACCGCGGCAACATGCTGCTGGTGGCCATCGCCACCGGCGTGATCGCCCAGTACGTGCTCAGCAGCCGCTGAGGACCCCGCAACATCACTCGGAACCATACGGGGCCGGATTCCTTCGAGGGATCCGGCCCCGTCCGTTTCGGCCCCAGCCGGCCGGTGCGGGGCTACAATCAGGGGCTGAGCCGTACACCCCCTTTCCCTGCCTGCTGGAGTACCCGATGTTCCCGCGTGACGTCCGCATCGAATCCTACGATCCCGAACTGGCCAAGGCCATCGCCGCTGAGACCCAGCGCCAGGAAGACCATGTCGAGCTGATCGCCAGCGAGAACTACACCAGCCCGGCAGTGATGGAAGCGCAGGGCAGCCAGCTGACCAACAAGTACGCCGAAGGCTATCCGGGCAAGCGCTACTACGGTGGTTGCGAATACGTGGACATCGCCGAGCAGCTGGCGATCGACCGCCTCAAGCAGCTGTTCGGCGCCGACTATGCCAACGTGCAGCCACACAGCGGCTCGCAGGCCAACCAGGCCGTGTACTTCGCGCTGCTGCAGCCCGGCGACACCATCCTCGGCATGAGCCTGGCCCACGGCGGCCACCTCACCCATGGCGCCAAGGTGAACGCCTCGGGCAAGCTGTTCAACGCCGTGCAGTACGGCGTGAACGACCAGGGCCTGATCGACTACGACGAAGTCGAGCGCCTGGCCCTGGAGCACAAGCCGAAGATGGTCGTGGCCGGCTTCTCGGCCTACTCGCAGGTGATCGACTGGGCACGCTTCCGCGCCATCGCCGACAAGGTCGGCGCCTACCTGTTCGTCGACATGGCCCATGTCGCCGGTCTGGTCGCCGCCGGCGTCTATCCGAGCCCGCTGGACCACGCCCACGTCGTCACCTCCACCACCCACAAGACCCTGCGCGGCCCGCGCGGCGGCATCATCGTCGCCAAGGGTGCCGATGAGGACCTGGTCAAGAAGCTGCAGTCGATCGTGTTCCCGGGTATCCAGGGCGGTCCGCTGATGCACGTCATCGCCGGCAAGGCGGTGGCCTTCAAGGAAGCGCTGGAACCGGCCTTCAAGACCTATCAGCAGCAGGTGGTGAAGAACGCCCAGGCGATGGCCAACACGCTCATCGCGCGCGGCTACAAGATCGTCTCCGGCGGCACCCAGAACCACCTGATGCTGGTGGACATGATCGGCAAGGACGTGTCCGGCAAGGACGCGGAAGCGGCACTGGGCAAGGCGCACATCACCGTCAACAAGAACTCGGTGCCGAACGACCCGCGTTCGCCGTTCGTGACCTCGGGCCTGCGCCTGGGTACGCCGGCGGTGACCACCCGTGGCTACACCGAGCAGGACTGCGTGGATCTGGCCAACTGGATCGCCGATGTCCTCGATGCGCCGAACGATGACGCCGTGATCGCCCGCGTGCGCGACGCCGTCAGCGCGCAGTGCCGCAAGTACCCGGTCTACGGTTGATCGGGTAATGGAGTCGGATCCCTTCCCGCAGGGAAGGGCTCTGACCCCGGGCCAAGTAGATCAACGCACATGGATGAGCGTATGGATGAACGTCTGCACAAGCGCCTGCAGCTCGTGCAGGCCCTGCTGTTCGGGCTGCCAGGCGTGCTGCTGGGAGGCACCGTGGCCTTGGTGGGCGTGTATTCCGGCCTGATGCAGGAAACCCGCCTGCCGAGCCGGCTGCTGCTGGTGTGCTGGGGCACCGCCGGGGCGCTGGGCATTGTTGCCTGGTTGTACATCGGCGCCGGTTTCCTGCTGCAGGGCCGGTCTGGCCTGCAGGCAGTGGGCCGGGTGTGGTGGGCGTTGCTGGCGCTGGGCGCGCTGGCAGCAGTGCCCGCCGTCGTGCTGGGGCTGGTGGTCGGCCTGACCGAACGCATGGACGGCTTCAGCCTGTTGCTGTTCGGCCCGCCGCTGTTGCTGCCCGCGGCGCATCTGGCCTGGCTGCGCTGGCGGCCTGCTCACCTTCCGGGCGCCTGACTTTTCAGGCAAGTCGCATGGTGGTGTAGGGATGGCATGTCCAGCCTCACGCATCAGGGTGTTTCTGAGTATCTGGGTGCATCTGGGACGGCTGCAGGGTTGCCCTTGACGAGGGACCGTACAGCACATGAAATTTGCCGGAAAGCCCCTTCTCAGGTACCTTTGCGACGCTGCCATGACCGTGGCATTAGGTTGTCCCCTGAGCCAGGCGTTCCATGTATTGCCCCTTCTGCCAACATGCCGATACCCGGGTCATCGACTCGCGCGTCTCTGAAGACGGCGCGACGATCCGCCGTCGGCGTGAGTGCGAGGCCTGCAACGAGCGCTTCAGCACCCTGGAAACCGTCGAACTGAAGCTGCCGGCCATCGTCAAGAGCGATGGCACCCGCGAGGCCTTCGACCAGCGCAAGGTACGCGCCGGCTTTGATCGCGCGCTGCAGAAGCGTGCCGTGCCGGAAGACAAGATCGAAGCGGCGGTGCGTGCGGTGGTCCATCAGTTGCGCCTCAGTGGCGAGCGTGAAGTGCCTTCGATCAAGGTGGGCGAGTTCGTGATGAACGAGCTGCGCAAGCTCGATCACGTGGGGTACGTGCGATTCGCTTCGGTCTACCGCAGCTTCGAGGATGTGGCCGATTTCCGCGAGGAAATCGAAAAACTGGAACGCGAGCTGCCGGCCAGCACCGAACAGCTGCAGCTGTTGGGCGATGTGATCGCCCTGGCCAAGAAGAAGAAGGGCTGACCGCCTCTGCGGTGGCCTGTGCCAACCTCGGTTGGCACTGATGGCGCATCCACTGGTGGGTGCCAACCTTGGTTGGCACCGATGGCATGGATCAACACCGGCAGCGTTACCATGGCCAGATGACCACCCCATTCTCCGTACTCGACCATCTGCACATGGCCAGCGCGCTGCGTCTGGCCGAGCGCGCCGCCTACACCACCCGCCCCAATCCGATGGTCGGCTGCGTGATCGCCCATGGTGAACGTGTGGTCGGGCAGGGCTGGCACCAGCGTGCCGGTGGCCCGCATGCCGAAGTGTTCGCGTTGCGCGAGGCCGGTGGTGAGGCGCGCGGTGCCACTGCCTACGTCACCCTTGAGCCCTGCGCGCATTACGGGCGCACACCCCCCTGCGCACTGGCACTGATCGAGGCCGGTGTATCGCGTGTGGTCGCTGCGCTGCGTGATCCCTTCCCGCAGGTCGATGGCGGCGGATTCGACCTGCTGCGCGGCGCCGGCATCGAGGTCGCCGAAGGGCTGATGGCAGCGCAGGCCCGCGAGCTCAACAAGGGCTTCCTGTCACGCGTGGAGCGCAATCGCCCGTGGCTGCGGGTGAAGCTGGCCGCCAGCCTGGACGGGCGTACGGCGATGGCCGACGGCACGTCCAAATGGATCACCGGAGCAGCGGCGCGCGAAGACGTGCAGCACTGGCGTGCACGCGCCGGCGCGATCCTGACCGGTGCCGATACCGTGCTGGCCGACGATCCGATGCTGACCGTGCGCCTGGCCGATGCCGAGGTGATGCCGCCACTGCGCGTCGTGCTCGATTCGCGCCTGCGTTCGCTGGAATGCAGCCGCGTGCGCGAGGGTGGGGCACCGACGCTGTACCTGCATGATGCGGCGGTCAGTGCACCCGATGCAGCCGATGCCGAATTCGCCAGCGTGCCCAGTACCGACGGCCGTCTCGATCTTGGCGCGATGCTGATGCTGCTGGCCGGGCGCGGCATCAACGAAGTGCACACCGAAGCCGGCGCTACGCTGGCCGGTGCGCTGCTGCGCGGCGGTTGGGTGGATGAGCTGCTGCTGTACCAGGCGCCCACCCTGCTGGGGGACCGCGCCCGCCCGCTGCTGGCCGGACTGGGCATCGAGGCGATGCAGCAGCAACGCCGGCTGCGCGTGGTCGAGCAATGCCAGGTGGGTGAGGACCTGCGCCTGCTGCTGCGACCGTAGCATTGGCAGGCGGCGGACGAGACGGACGCGCGGTAGCCGGGGTGCTCAGTCGTGGAGCAGGCTTGGGGGAACATCCCCCGAGATACGCCGGTCCCATGCCTCGAACGGCAGCAATGTCAGCAGAATGGCCTGGTACAGCTGGTCTGAACGTGCCTCATGCACGTCGCCATGGCGATAAGAGGACCACCCCACCACATGGGGGCGATGCAATGCCGCCGGCGCACTGCGAAGGTGGACGGCGTAGGCGCTGAAGAACACATCGCTGTGCTGCGCCTGCCGCCGGGCCCGGCCTGGCGCAATGCCCGGTAAAGCGCGAACGTGGGCGCCGGGTCGGGCAACGCGCAGGCGAGCGTGAATCGACCAATCTCGGGACTGCCCAGCGGCAGGAACGCCTCGGCGCAGGTGGCCGTCGACAGTCGCGCCAGCAGTGCATCGGTGACATCCTGCATCTCCGCCGCCGAGGGCGGCACGATCTGCTGCTGCCGCAGCCAGGTGGGCAGATCATCGAGGCTGCGCTGCCAATCGATTCCGTTGCGAGGAACAGCGGCAGCGTCCCACAGGGCCAGCTGGTCGCGCGCAGCCGGATCGTGCTGAAGAACAACACGCGCCTGCAGCGTGTACTCCTGTTCCGGCGTGTGTGGCGCGGCAATGCACACGCCGGTGAACAGACAGGACAGAGCGGCGAGCAGGCGCATGTCAGGGGCCGGGAAGGTGCTGCAGGATCGGCCCCGGCATCCTGTGAAGCAATGCAACAAGTTGCAAACGGGGTCATGCAGCGCATGTCCCCGCTGCGATGCCATCATCACGCGATCAGGTGCATTCGAGTGTCGCCGGGTATGGCCCAGCGCTACCACTTAGCGGCTCAGGTGCATTCGTCGGTCCACATCATCTCGGCCAGCGGGCGCAGTGCCTTGCACTCCTGCGTCATCTCCTCGACCGACTGCACCTGCGCTTTGGCCTTCAGCTCTTCGGCCATCGCGTCCACGCCGCTGATCTGGTCGGGCGCGATCTTCGCCACGCAGCTGCGGTGCTGCTGCAGCAGCAGGTCGCAGCCGGGTATGCCGGTCACTTTCGGCGCGTTGGCCGCCTGCGCGTCCTGCATCCAGTCCTCGAACGGAGCCAGCGCACCGGCCACGGTGCCCACCAGATCATCGAAGTTGCCGCTGTACCAGTAGCCGTTGTCCTTGGCCGGGTAGAGGGTGAAGGTGCCGCTGACCGGCACGCGTGCACCACTCTGCAGCGCCTGGGTGTAGGCGTCGGTGAACTGCTTGCGCGAGGCCGGGCTGGCATGGTCGGCCAGGCTGGCGGCGAACAGCGGGCGGACCTTGCCCAGGTCGGGCACCTGGCAGGTGTAGGTGATCCGCGCCAGCTTCTGGTCTTCAACGTATTCGTTGTCTTCGATCACGCTCTGGGTTGCGCGGCACTTCGAATCACGCAGCGCCTTGGCGTACAGCGCTTCGGTGGCCGCAGCGTCGATCGAAGCGCCGGTGCTGGCCAGTACCGTCTGCCAGGGTTCGGCCAATGCCTTGGCCAGCGCGCCCGGGTTTGGGGTCACGGCGTCCTGGCCCTCGAACGCCGGCTTCAGCGCGTCGTTGAGCGTGCGCGTGGCGGTCGCGTCGTCTTCCAGCAGTACGCGGGAATAGAGATCGAACGTCTGTTCGGGGCTCAGCTGCGTCGAGGCGGCGCTGGCGAACAGGGGAGCGCACAACAGTGCAGTGGCCAGCAGGGAGCGCAGGGGGGTCTTCATGACAGTGATTCCGGGTCCAGAGGCGGGCAAGCCTAGCGCATCTGCCCACGCTTTCGATGGCGCGATGCAGCCAGGTAACGGTGTGCAGCGGAAAAAAAACGGGCCCCTTGCGGGGCCCGTTCGATCGCACGACGAGGATCGGGCAATCAGAAGCTGGCGCGGACGCCGGCCGAGAACTGGGTGACATCGCGCTGGCCGGAGACTTCTCCCACCAGGCCCCAGGTCGGGGTGAAATTGATCTGGCCACCGACGGTGCCGACCCAGGTGCCCTTGAAGTCGTTGCCGCCATCCATGTAGCCGGCCTTGGCCCACGCTTCGGTCTTCGGCGAAGGCTTGCCACGCACGCCCATGGTGGCGCGGGCCAGGTTGGTGTGATCCTTCAGGTGTTCGCGGCCGAACAGATCCGATTTCACGGTCAGCTCGGCGTTCTGGCGCACCCAGGCGATGTCGGCGGTGTAGTCCAGGCGGTCCGTCCACGGCATGTGGTAGCCGATGCCCAGCTCAGGCTGGTCCAGTTCGAACTTGGCCGACGCACCGGTGAAGTGGTAGCTCTTGCTGGTACGCGACCAGCTGCCGAACACGTGCACCTGCTCGGCCAGCGCGAACGAACCGCGCACGTAGCCGCCGTCAAGCTTCGGGTCGTTGAAATCGCTGTCGTCGGTCTTGACCTGGGTCCAGCCACCTTCGACGTAGGTGTAGCTCAGCCCTTCGGCGGCCGAGGCCAGCGGAGCGACGGCCAGCAGGCTGGCGATGATCAGGAGCTTGCGCATGGGAATTCCTGTGAATTGCAGTCCATTGGCGGGCGCGCCGGAGGCGCAGCCCGTGGCGACCTCATGTCGTCCGCGGCGAATTTTAATGAAAGTTTTACAAAATGCGAGAGACAGCCGTCACAGGCTGGGCAGGCTTGGGGTCAGATCCGTTTCCCGCCGGGAAACGGCTGCGGCGCCGGGCATCCCACCCCGTTCAGCCCGGGCTGGTACACTTGCTGCGCCGGTTCGCCGGTACACAAACGTCTTCAGGGCGGGGTGCAACTCCCCACCGGCGGTAGGTGCGCAAGCACGAGCCCGCGAGCGCCCCGGCCCACGGCCGGGGGTCAGCAGATCCGGTTCAAGGCCGGAGCCGACGGTCATAGTCCGGATGAAAGAAGACGGTGCCACAGGGCTCATGCCCTGCGCGTGCCTGTTTGCCTTGCGGCGTTTTTCGCTCACATCCTGCGGAGAACGTTACTTGTTTACTGGAATCATCGAAGGCGTCGGCCGTCTGGCCGCACGCGAGTCCATCGGCGGCGATGTCCGCTTCACCTTCAATGTCGGCAACCTGCCGTTCGACCACGTGCAGATGGGCGAAAGCATCGCCATCAACGGTGTCTGCCTGACGGTCATCGCATTCGACGCCAACAGCTTCCAGGCCGATGCCTCCACCGAGACGCTGGGCCTGACCACGCTGGGCCAACTCGAGCAGGGCGCGGTCATCAACCTCGAGCGTGCCATGCGCCCGACCGATCGTCTGGGTGGGCATCTGGTCAGCGGCCACGTTGATGGCCTGGGCCAGGTGCTGTCCATCCACGATGACGCGCGCGCCCAGCGCTGGCGCTTCGCCGCGCCGGCCTCGCTGTTGCGCTACATCGCCAAGAAAGGCTCGATCTGCGTGGACGGCGTCAGCCTCACCGTCAACGAAGTGGACGAGGAAGGCTTCGAGGTCGCGCTGATCCCGCATACCGTGGCCAACACCGCCTTCTCCGCCTCCGGCGTGGGCAGTGCGGTGAACCTGGAAATCGACCTGGTCGCCCGTTATGTCGAACGTCTTGTCGGCGGGCACCTGCAGGGAGGCGCCGCATGAACTTCGCGCCGATCCCCGAGATCCTGGAAGACATCCGCCAGGGCCGCATGGTCGTCATCGTCGATGACGAGGACCGCGAGAACGAAGGCGACCTGATCATGGCTGCCGAGCTGGTCAAGGCCAGCGACATCAACTTCATGGTCACCCACGGCCGAGGCCTGGTGTGTCTGCCGTTGACCCGCACCCGCGCCGCCGACCTGGGCCTGGCGCCGATGGTGCAGGCCAACACCGCGCAGTTCCAGACCAATTTCACCGTCAGCATCGAAGCGGCCGAGGGCGTGACCACCGGCATCTCCGCCCATGACCGCGCGCATACCATCCGCACCGCGGTGAAGCCCAACGCGCGGCCGTCGGACCTGCACCAGCCCGGCCACATCTTCCCGCTGATCGCCCAGCCGGGCGGCGTGCTGACCCGCGCCGGCCACACCGAAGCGGGTGTGGACCTGGCCATGCTGGCCGGGCTGGAACCGGCCGGCGTGCTGGTGGAGATCCTCAACCCGGACGGCAGCATGGCGCGTCGCCCGGAGCTGGAAGTGTTCGCCCGCGAGCACGGCCTGAAGATGGGCTCCATCGCCGACCTGATCGCCTACCGCCTGGCCACCGAGAAGACTGTCGAACGCGTCGATGAGCGCGACATCGATACCGAGTTCGGCCCGTTCAGGCTGGTGACCTACCGCGACCGCATCGCCCACGACCTGCACTTCGCCCTGGTCCGCGGCACTCCCGACGCTGGCACGCCTACCCTGGTGCGCGTGCAGGTGGAGAATCCGCTGGCTGACCTGCTGCACTGGCGTCGTGACGATTTCGGCGTGGCCGCCACCGACGCGCTGCGTGCGATCGCCGCCGAAGGTGCCGGCGTGATGGTGGTGCTGTCGGCGCCGCGCGATGGCGAGGCGCTGCTCGCCCGCCTGCGCCAGCAGCCCGCACCGGTGGTGCCGGGCAAGGACAAGGATGTGGGCCAGTGGCGCCGCAATGGCGCCGGTGCGCAGATCCTGTCCGATCTGGGGCTGGGCAAGCTGCGCGTGCTGGGCACGCCGCGCCGGCAGATCGGCCTGGCCGGCTATGGCCTGGAAGTGGTGGAGACGGTGGCCCTGTAACGGTCGCCCCGTGGGGTCGGAGGCCGCGGTGCGGGATCCGACCCCGGTAGCGCCGGGCCATGCCCGGCGGATGCCAGGCCCCCGCCAACCACGGCCGGGGCCCATCCACGCTAGAATTACCCCTTATCGAGTCCCCCAAGCCGCATATGAGCCACTACGAAGGCGATCTTCGCACTCCCGAGTCGGCGCGCTTTGCCATCCTGGCCAGCCGCTGGAACGCCCGCATCACCGATACGCTGGTGGCCGGCGCGCGCCAGAGCCTGGCCGGCAACGGCATCACCGAAGCCAACATCGACGTGATCCGGGTGCCGGGCGCCTGGGAACTGCCGCTGGTCGCCGCACGCCTGGCCGCCGCCCATGAACACGCCGCCATCCTCACCCTCGGCTGTGTGATCCGCGGCGACACCCGTCATTACGAACACGTGGCCGACCGCTGCGCCGAAGGCCTGATGCGCGTGCAGCTGGATTTCGGCGTGCCGGTACTGAACGGCGTGCTGGCGGTGGAACGCGTGGAAGATGCCGAGGCCCGCGCCGGCGGCAGCCACGGCAACAAGGGCGAGGAGGTCGCACTCGCCGCATTGGAAATGGTCAATCTTCTGGAGCAGCTGCCATGAACAAGAACACCCAGGGCAAGCCCTCCGGTAAACCCGTCCGCCGCGATGGCATTGATCCGGTGCTGCGCTCGCGCGCGCGCCGTCGTGCCGTGCAGGCCGTCTATGCGTGGCAGATCTCCGGCGGCAACGCACAGTCGCTGATCGCCCAGTTCGCGCATGAGCAGGCCCGCGAGATCGCCGATCTGGCGTACTTCGAGGCGCTGATGCACGGCGTGCTCGACAACCGCACCGACATCGACGAAGCGCTGGCCCCGTATCTGGACCGTGGCATCGAGGAAGTCGATGCCATCGAACGCGCTGTGCTGCGCCTGGCGGCGTACGAGCTGCGCTACCGCCTGGACGTGCCGTACCGCGTGGTGATCAACGAGGCCATCGAATCGGCCAAGCGCTTCGGCTCCGAACACGGCCACACCTACGTCAACGGTGTGCTGGACCGCGCCGCCGTGGAATGGCGCAAGGTCGAATCGGGCCACTGACCCGATCGCTGTAGAGCCGTGCCCTGCTTGGCTCACCGCGCAGGCCACGGTTGCGTCCGGCAGTGCGGCGCGTGATCGAACTGCAGCCGAGCATGGCCCGGCTGCTACATAAGAGCAGAACGCCCCATGTCCCTGGCCGAATTCGCCCTCATCGACCGTATCCGCGCCCGTACCGCCGAGCGCGATGACGTGCTGCTCGGCATCGGTGACGATGCCGCGCTGCTGCAGCCGCGCGCGAACGAACAGCTGGTGGTGACCGCCGATACACTCAACAGTGGCGTGCACTTCCCGGTGGAGACGCCGGCCTTCGATATCGGCTGGAAGACGCTGGCGGTCAATCTGTCCGATCTTGCGTCGATGGGCGCGCGACCGGCCTGGTGCACCCTGGCGCTGTCATTGCCGGAAACGTCCGAAGACTGGATCGAGGCATTCGCCGATGGCTTCTTCGCATTGGCCGACCAGCATGACGTCGCGCTGATCGGGGGTGACACCACGCGCGGACCGCTGTCGTTGTCTGTCACCGCAATGGGCCAGGTGGGCCGTGGTCAGGCCCTGCGCCGCGACCGTGCACAGGCCGGCGATGACATCTGGGTCAGTGGCACGCTGGGGGATGCGGCAGGTGCGCTGCGCCTGTGGCAACAGGGGGCGCTGAACGTGGCCACGGCCACGTTGCTGGCCGATTACGAAAGCCTCCGCCTGCGCCTGCTGCGGCCGACGCCACGCGTGACCCTCGGCCTGCGCCTGCGTGCCTTCGCGCATGCGGCAGTGGATGTGTCCGACGGACTGCTGGCCGATCTGGGCCACATCGCCCGCCTCAGTGACGTGGCAGCGCATGTCGATACCGATGCGTTGCCGATCTCGCACGCGCTGCGTGAGCTGCTCGGCCGCGATGGCGCGCGCGACTGTGCATTGCGTGGCGGAGACGACTACGAGTTGTGCTTCACCGCGGCCGCCGATCAGCGCGACGCACTGCATTACCTCGCCGAATCGCTGGACCTGCCGCTCACCCGCATTGGCCGCATCGCCGAAGGGCAGGGCGTGCACGTGGATGGCGAAGTGGCCGACGGTGGTTATCAGCACTTCGCCTGACGAATGAGAACGCCGGGCATGGCCCGGCGCTACCGTCCTGACACGGACGGCGTTCATGCACAGGGCGGCGCCTCATGCAGGAGGCAGCACCTTGCCCGGGTTGAGGATGCCATCCGGGTCCAGCGTGGCCTTGATCGCGCGCATGGTCGCCAGCGTGGCGGGAGTGAACGCCTGCGCCATGAAATCGCGCTTGGCCAGGCCAATGCCATGTTCACCGGACAGTGTGCCGCCCAGCGCCAGCGTCAGCGCGAAGATCTTCGGCAGCGCCGCATGCGCTCGCGCGCTCTCATCGGCATCGTCCGGGTGGTACAGGATGTTGACGTGCAGGTTGCCGTTGCCGGCATGGCCGAAGGTGACGATGGTCAGGCTGTACTGGCCTGCCAGCGCCTGTACCCCGGCAACCAGGTCGGGAATGCGCGATACCGGCACCACCACGTCTTCGTTGATCTTGCCGGGCGCAACGCTGCGCAGTGCGGGCGACAGTGCCTTGCGCGCCGCCCACAGCTGGTCGCGTGCGCGGCCCTCCATCGCTACGTCCAGTTCCATCATGCCGTCGCCTTCGGCAGCGCTGGCCAGCGCCTGCAGCAGGTAGGGCAGGGTGTCGTGGTCGCCATCGGCCTCGACCAGCAGCATCGCGCCGGCCTCCGGTACGTCGGCGCCATTGAGGCGCAGCAGTTCCAGGCTGCGCGCGTCCATGAACTCCAGGCGGGTGGGTACCACCGGCTGCGACATCAGCCGCGATACCGCGGCGGCGGCGGCATCGGCATCGCGGTACAGCACGCGCAGTCCGGCCTGCGCGACCGGCAGCGGCGTCAGCTTCAAGGTAGCTTCCACGATCAGCGCCAGGGTGCCCTCGCTACCCACCAGCAGGTGGGTCAGGTCGTAGCCGGTTGCATCCTTGGTATAGGCACCACCGCAGCGGATCACCTCGCCGGTGCCGGTGACCGCGACCAGCCCCAGTACGTTGTCTCGGCTGGTGCCGTACTTCACCGCGCGTGGGCCACCGGCATTGCAGGCGAGGTTGCCGCCGACGCTGCAGATCTCCGCGCTGGACGGGTCCGGCGCCCAGAACAGCCCATGCGGTGTCAGCGCCTGCTGCAGGGCGCCGTTGAGCACGCCAGGCTGCACCACCGCGCAACGATCACCGGCACGGATCTCGACGATGCGATCCATGCGGGTGAACGACAGCACGATGCTGCCCGGCAGGGGCACCGCCGCCCCGGTGGTGCCGGTGCCCGCGCCACGCGCGACCAGGGCCACGCCGTGCACACGGCAGGCGCGGACCAGCGCCTGCACCTGTTCGGTGTCGGCCGGCAGCGCGACGGCGGCGGGGCGTTGACGGCGCCATGAGTTGTCCTGCGCGTTCGCCTCCAGCGCGGTGTCATCCATGCGCCAGCCCTCCGTGCCCAGCAGGGCGGACAGTTCGGCAACCAGGGCAGCGGGCAGGGCAGGGCTCATGTTGGATCTCGTGGAACAACCGGTACGGAGTGGATGGCCTTGCAGGCGGCTTCTGCGCCGGGCATCGGCACGGCAGCGTGGGTGATGATCGAGGGCATCAGCAGTCGTCCAGCCGGAATGCGTCGCGCAGCCAGTGCAGCTGTGGCGGTTCGCCGCTGGCCTCGACCACGTCGAAGCGGCAGGGCGCATCGGCCAGTGCAGGATGCGCCTGCAGGTACAACTGTGCGGCCTGTACCAGGCGCCGGCATTTGCGGGGGTCGACCGAGGCGGCAGCGCCGCCGAAGTCGCTGCGCGCGCGGTACCGGACCTCCACGAAAACCACTGTACCGGCGTCGTCCATCACCAGGTCCAGTTCACCGCTTCGATAACGGACATTGCGCGCGCGTGGCTGCAGCCCGGCCTGTTGCAGGTGCAGCTCGGCGGCGGTTTCCACCGCCGAGCCCCGCTGCGTGCGCTCAGCGACCACCGACGATCGGCATCGGCCGGCCGCCGCTGAAGGTCGACCACGCCGGCTGGCGCAGGATGTTGCCATTGCCATCGAGGAACAGGGTGCCGGTGGCGCCTTCCAGGCCGCCTTCGTTGGCCAGCTTGTCCAGATAGCTGCTGATCTTCCACGCGTCGGCGCCGAAGGCGAACAGGCGGCCGGCGGCACCGCGCGCGCTGGGCAGCGTGCTGGCGACCTGGCTGGCCGACGGCAGGCCGGAGACACTGCGCACGTTCCAAGCTTCATTCGGGTAGACGATGCCGTCCAGTGCCACGTCTTCCTCCACCTTGCCGCTGCCGATGGTCAGCTGGGACGTGCCGACGCGGGTGGCGCCGCCGACACCGGCCAGCGCCAGCTGCGGCGCGAGCAGCCGCGCCTGCGGAGCGCGCACGGCGAGAAACACAGCGTCGACCTGGCCGGCATTGCGCACCTGGGCGCCGACATCGCCCACCGCTTCAGGGACCGATACCGTGGCGGCCACCTGGCCACCGCGCTGGGTGAAACGCTGGGAGAAGGCCGCGGCGGCGCGGCGGCCGGTATCGTCGCTGCTGCTGATGACCAGGGCGCGATTGCGCTCACGGCCGCGCAGGTATTCGGCGGCGACGATGCCGTCGTCTTCCGGGGCGAGCGAGAAGCCGGCGCTGCCGGCCGGCGGTGAATCCTTGCCACGGTTCAGCGCCAGCACCGGCACCTGCAGCGGCTGGCGGCCGTATACCGCATCCACTTCATCGCGGCCCAGCGGGCCGACGACGAAGTCGGCACCGGAGGCCACTGCCTTGTCGTAAGCAGCCAATGCACCGGCCGGCGTGCCGGCGGTATCGAAGAAATTGATGTCCGGGCGGCGGCGCGATTCGCCGTAATAGGCGGCGAGCAGGCCATCGCGCACCGGCTGTGCCGCAGTGGCAAGGCGGCCACTGAGTGGCAGCAGCACGGCCAGCTTCGCCGGCGGGCGGTAGCCATCGCTCATTGCCGGCGGGCGCTTGCTGGTGTCGAACTGGGCGGCACCGTCGCGGTCGAACGGACGCGGAAGCGGCAGGCCGCGGGCGATCAACGCACGGCCGGCGAAGTTGTACAGCGGATCGTTGGCCGGCAGCGCGGCGGCACGGCTGCGCAGGGTGGCATCGTCGAGGGTGCCAAGCAGGCCTGAAATGGCCGCCTGGTTCTCGTTGCGCGCGCTGCCGGTGAGGCCGGCCTGCGCGCGTGCGCGGTCGCTGGCGGCGCCGAAGGCATCGCCAGTGGCCTGCAGGGCCTGGGCACGGGCGAGCAGCCAGCGCGTGCGCAGGCCGGGTGCGACGTTGTCGCCAGTGTCCTTGAGCAGGGCCAGCGCCTGTGCGGGTTGCTTGTCAGCCAGTGCCAGCTCGGCGCCGGTCAGCTGGTAGCGCTGCAGGCTGGCACCGGACAGCTGGCGGGCGCTGAGCTGTCCCAGCAGGCTGCGCGCGCGGGTGCTGTCGCCGGCCAGGTGCCACGCCCAGGCGGCATCGGCCAGGGCATTGCTGCGCGCACTGCCGCGCAGGGTGGCCGCCAGGCCCTCCAGCTGCATCGCGGCGTCGCGCGGCTTGCCCTGTTCGATCAGCGCAAGGGCCTGGCTCTGGGCCGGCGATTCGGGCGCGCTGGTGAAGCTGGTGGTGGCACAGCCGGCCAGGAGCATCAGCGACAACGAAAGGGCGGAGATGCGTGCGGCGGGCTTGTTCATGATCGGGTCCATGCGATGAGGGCAGCGGCCTTGGCCAGGTACACGCTAGGATTCTACCCTTGCCCCGTGAGTACCGCTGAAATGAGTGTCCCCACCCTGTATGTCGTCGCCACGCCGATCGGCAACCTGGCCGATCTGAGTCCGCGCGCACAGGAGGTGCTGCGTTCGGTAGCGGCGATCTGTGCCGAAGACACGCGGCGCAGCGGCCAGCTGTTGTCCCATTTCGGCATCCAGCAGCCGCTGGTGGCGCTGCACGAGCACAACGAAGACGCCCTGGCGCAGCGACTGGTCTCGCGCCTGCAGGCGGGCGAATCGCTGGCGCTGGTCAGCGATGCCGGCACGCCGCTGGTCAGCGATCCCGGCTTCCGCCTGGTACGGGCCGCGCGTGCGGCGGGCATCCGGGTCAGCCCGGTTCCGGGTGCCTGTGCCGCCATTGCCGCGCTCAGCGTGGCCGGCCTGCCCAGCGATCGCTTCAGTTTCGAGGGATTCCTGCCGGCCAAGGCCAGCGGGCGCCGCGACCGGCTGCAGGCGCTCGCCGGCGAGGTGCGCACGATGGTGTTCTACGAATCCTCGCACCGGATCGCCGAGTCCCTGGCGGACATGGCTGCAATCTTCGGTGGTGAGCGGCCTGCGGTGCTGGCGCGGGAGCTGACCAAGTTGTTCGAGACCGTGCTGGATGGCGATCTGGCGGCCTTGCTGGCAACGGTCGAGGCCGACGAGAACCAACGCAAGGGTGAGTTCGTGGTGATGGTGCAGGGGGCCGGTGACGATGAGGAAGCGCAGTTGGCCCATGGCCGTCGCGTCTACGCCACATTGAGCGAGCACCTGCCGCCGTCGACCGCCGCCAAGCTGGCCGCCGAGCTGACCGGCGCACCGCGCAAGGCGTTGTACGGCCGGTAGCGCCGGGCCATGCCCGGCGTGCGCGTCGCGCGGCATCGAACAGCCACCGGGCAGGAACCACCCGCGTACGGTAGAATGCGCGCTGGCGGAGCCGGCCAGACAGTCGCGTCATCCCTTGCGGGGTGCCGAGGAAAGTCCGGGCTCCACAGGGCAAGGTGCCAGGTAACGCCTGGGCGGCGCAAGCCGACGGAAAGTGCAACAGAAAGATACCGCCTACGTCTTCTTCGGAAGGCCGGTAAGGGTGAAATGGTGCGGTAAGAGCGCACCGCGAGTCTGGTAACAGACCGGCACGGCAAACCCCACCTGGAGCAAGACCAAATAGGGATCCTTTGGCGCGGCCCGCGTTGGATCCGGGTAGGTTGCTTGAGCGTTGCGGTGACGTAACGCCTAGAGGAATGACTGTCCACGACAGAACCCGGCTTATCGGCCGGCTCCGCCTCCATTCACTTCTGCAGCGCCAGGCCACGCCCGGCGGCATCCGGCCGGGCGCTCAGAAGTCGATGCGGCTTCCGGCAACGAATACGCCCTGCGGCCCGAAGCGGCGTTCATGGATCTGCCCGTGGCCGTTGCCATCGATCAGCAGCACGGTGCTGGCACGGGTGCCGTAGTCGTCGCCGCGGATGAAGGCCGGGCTCAACCAGCGCTCGCGTTCCAGCCCGATGCCGGTGTCCGGCAGGTCACTGTCGGCAGGCCGGTGTTCGTCGGCCAGCGCGGTCCATAGCGGGGTCAGGTCCGGGGTCAGATCCCTTTCGCTTTGCGAAGGAGATCTGACCCCGTCTTCTTCCAGCCAGGCCGTCAGCGCCGCCATCAGCCGCTGTGTCTTCGGCCAGGGGGCATCCAGTGCACCGTTGGACATGCCATGCACGCCCGGCCCCAGGCGCTGCCGTTCGGCAGGGTGGTTGCCCAGATACTCCAGGCTGTCGCTATCGGCCAGCAGCAGGTTGAACGGGGCGTAGGCGCCGGCCACGGCCGCCAAGCGGTCGATATGCACTGCGGCCGGGTCGCGGCCACGCAGGAAGTCGGCCACCAGCGCGCCACGCGAGGGACCGGTCTGGGCGGCCAGCGGATCGCGCACATTGGTGACCACCGCCATCCGGCCGCCGGCACCGACGCCGGCCCAGCCTCCTCCGGAGCGGAGGTCGCGCCCGCCAATGACGGAGGTCTCATCCTGCCAGCGGGCCAGCGCCGCAGTGGGGCGGGCGTGGAACTCATCACGGTTGCCGGTCATCACCAGCCGCCAGCGCGGATGGTGCATCCAGCCAAGAGCAAGCAGGCACATGACGTCATTGTGCCCGGTTTGCGCAGTCTGGCGCCGCTTTCAGCCAGTTCCCGATGAATGCGGGGGCGATGTTTCACGCCCCCTGCACAGGCCTGAACTTCCGTTCAATCTCAAAAATTGAGACGGATCAGCAACTTGTGGATAAGCCTTGAACAATTCTCTAAAGGTTGCTGCAAGCCATTGATGTGGCTGGCGATTTCCCTGCGGAAAAGTTGTTGACAACCCTTCGCTCGCTGCTAAGGTGGGCATCAGAGGGAAATCCGGGTGTTTTGTGGGTTTTCGTGGTTCAATGTTTCACCGGGCGAAGGACAAGGTGCAGGCGTCGTGTTTCAGGGCGAGACGGCCATCACAGTTGACGACAAGGGGCGCATGGCGGTTCCCACCGCTTACCGCGACCTCGTCGCGCGCGCCAGCAACAACCGTCTCGTGTTGACCTACAACCCGTTCGAAGCCGGCTGCCTGTGGCTGTATGCCGAGTCCGAATGGGAGCGGGTCCGCGACGATGTCATGTCCAAGCCCAATACCCAGCGCGTCGTGCGCCTGTTGCAGCAGAAGCTGGTCGGCTCGGCCGCCCACCTGGAGCTGGACGGCAACGGTCGTATCAGCATTCCCGCCAGCCACCGCGGTGCGGTGGGCATAGAAAAGAAGGCGGTATTGCTCGGTATGGGCGACAAGTTCGAATTGTGGAGCGAGCAGGCGCATCGTGCCCTGATCCAGCAGACGTTGTCTGACGAGGATCTGGGCGATGGGTTGCTCGACCTGAAGTTGTGAGCCGGGGTGCCCGGATGCGCCCAGAAGCGCAGGCCGGTCACCTTCCGGTGTCGCAGTCGCCGGCGGTGCACCTGCCGGTCCTGTACACCCAGGTCCTGGACGGCCTGAGGGTGATCGAAAACGGACGTTATCTGGATGGCACGTTCGGTCGTGGCGGTCACGCACGTGGCGTGCTCACCCAGTTGGGGCCGGGGGGACGCCTGCTGGTCATGGACAAGGATCCGGAAGCCATCGCTGTGGCCGAGCGCGACTTCGCGCCGGACCCGCGCGTGTCGATTTTCCGTGGCAGCTTCGCCCAGCTGCTGCAGTGGAACGAGACGGCCGAAGGCCTGGATGGCGTGCTGTTCGATCTCGGCGTGTCCTCGCCGCAGCTGGACGTGGCCGAACGTGGTTTCAGCTTCGGCAAGGACGGCCCGCTGGACATGCGCATGGATCCGGACAGCGGCGAAAGTGCCGCGCAGTGGATCAACCGCGTCGAAGAGCGCGAGATCGCCGACGTGCTGTGGACCTACGGCGAAGAGCGGCAGAGCCGGCGCATCGCCCGCGCCATCGTTGCCCGCCGCGAGAAGCAGCCGTTCTCCCGCACCGCCGAACTGGCCGAACTGATCGCGTCGGTGATGCCCCGTGGCAAGGACAAGATCCATCCGGCCACCCGCAGTTTCCAGGCCATCCGCATCCACATCAACCGCGAGCTGGCCGATCTGGAGGCCGGGCTCGACGCGGCGGTGGAGCGGCTCAAGCCCGGCGGCCGGCTGGCGGTCATCAGCTTCCATTCGCTGGAAGACCGTATCGTCAAGCAGTACATGAACCGTC
Organism: Stenotrophomonas sp. STEN225; assembly: GCF_056756445.1. Classification (NCBI taxonomy): domain Bacteria; kingdom Pseudomonadati; phylum Pseudomonadota; class Gammaproteobacteria; order Lysobacterales; family Lysobacteraceae; genus Stenotrophomonas; species Stenotrophomonas sp. STEN225. The sequence continues at coordinate 415,991 of NZ_JBRRBV010000001.1, forward strand.
TGGCCAAGGCGCCGCCTGCCAACCGCCGCCTGCCTGAAGCGGTCGCGTTCGTGCCGACCCTGGACCTGATCGGCGGGGCCATCAAGGCCACGGACGACGAACTGGCCGCCAACCCGCGCGCGCGCAGCGCCGTGCTGCGCGTGGCCCAGAAGCGGGAGGCCGACGCATGAGCCGCCTGCTGCTGATCATTCTGCTGGCCTCCACCGTGGCCTCGGCGATCGGCGTGGTGTTCGTGCGCCACCGCCACCGGCAGACGTTCATCGAGCTGTCGCGCGCCGAGCGTGCGCGCGATGACCTGAACATCGAGTTCGGCCGCCTGCAGCTGGAACAGGCCACCCTGGCCGAAGCCAACCGCGTCGACCGCATCGCCCGCGAGAAGTTGGGCATGAAGTTCCCCGAAGCCGCCGACGTAGTGGTGGTGCGCCCATGAGCAAGACCGGCCGCAACCGTCCACGCAACGCCTTCAACCTGCGCCAGCGCCTGCGCTGGGTGGCGCTGGCGCTTGGCCTGTGTTCGGTGTCGTTGGTCGGCCGCGCGGCCTACGTGCAGATCATCAACAGCGATTTCTACCAGCGCCAGGGCGAGGCCCGCTACCTGCGCGAGCTGCCGATCAAAACCTCGCGCGGCATGATCACCGACCGCAACGGCGAACCGCTGGCGGTCTCCACCCCGGTGGCCTCGATCTGGGTGAACCCGCAGGACCTGCTGCGCGCGCCTGACCGCATTCCCGAACTGGCGCAGGCCGTGGGCATGTCGGTGGACGAGCTGAGCAGCCGCCTGTCGCAGAAGTCGGACAAGGAATTCATGTACCTGCGTCGCCGGATCAATCCGGACGAGGCAGAAAAGGTGGTCGCGCTGAAGATTCCAGGCGTGGCCGCGCAGCGCGAGTTCCGCCGCTTCTACCCGCAGGGCGAAGCGATGGCGCATGTGCTGGGTTTCACCAACATCGACGACCGCGGCCAGGAAGGCCTGGAACTGGCGTTCGACGAATGGCTGCGCGGCAAGCCGGGCGCGAAGCGGGTGATCCGCAACCGCAAGGGCGAGACCGTCGAGAGCGATCTGCTGCGTGCCGCCGAACCGGGCAAGGACCTGACCCTCAGCATCGATCGCCGCATCCAGTACCTGGCCTTCAAGGAACTGCGCAATGCGCTGGTGGCCAACAAGGCGGCCGGCGGTTCGATGGTCATCATGGACGTGACCACAGGCGAGATCCTGGCCATGGTCAACCTGCCGACCTACAACCCGAACTCGCTGACCGGTGCGTTGCCCGATTCGCGCCGCAATCGCGCGGTGACCGATCTGGTCGAACCGGGCTCGACGATGAAGCCGTTGACCATCGCCACCGCGCTGCAGGCAGGCGTGGTGACCAAGGACACCATCGTCGACACCAATCCGGGTTACATGACCCTGGGCCGCTTCACCATCCGCGACGTGCCGCGCAACAACGGGGTACTGAACGTGACCGGCGTGATCACCCGCAGCTCCAACGTGGGTGCCGCCAAGGTCGCGGCGAAGATGCCCGACCAGACCTTCTATGACGGTGTGCGGCGCTTCGGCTACGGCTCGGTACCGCACAGCGGTTTCCCGGGTGAGTCCGGAGGTGTGGTGATGCGTCCGGGCCGTTGGTCGGGAACCACCAAGACCACCATGTCCTATGGCTACGGCCTGTCGGTCACGCCGTTGCAGATCGCCACCGCGTACTCGGCGCTGGCCAACGGTGGTCGCCTGATCGCACCGACCTTCGTCAAGGGGCAGCGCAACGAAGGCCAGCAGATCATCGACGAGAACGTCGCCAAGCAGGTGGTGGCGATGATGGAAACGGTGGTCACCCAGGGCGGCGCCAAGCAGGCGGCGGTCCTGGGCTACCACGTCGCCGGCAAGACCGGTACTGCGCGCAAGGCCGGCCCCGGCGGCTACGAGCGCGGTCACTACAACGCGCTGTTCGCCGGCGTGGTGCCCGCCACCAACCCGCGCTTCGCCACTGTCATCGTCATCAATGATCCGCAGGCCGGCAAGTTCTACGGCGGCCTGGTGTCGGCGCCGGTCTATCACAATGTGATGGAAGGCACTCTGCGCCTGATGGATGTGCCGCTGGACGACCTGCAGTCGTGGCTGGCCGCGCAGCAGTCCGGAAAGATGGGGCACTCGGCCTCGATCCTGCCGGCCCCGCCGGCCGAGACCGCGCTGCCGGTCGATGCCGCCGCCGAATTCGATGCCGCGCTGCCCAGCGCGCAGGTCCAGACGCCGCCCGCCACGGGAGGCACGCAATGAGCCCTTCGATGTTGCTTTCGCAGTTGCTTCCGGACGTGGCCCTGGCGGGCCATGATCCCGTTCTGACCGGCCTGGTGCTGGACAGCCGTGCCGTACGCCCCGGCAATGCCTTCGTGGCCATCGCCGGCTTCGGCGCACATGGCCTGGGCTTCGTCGATCAGGCGCGCGCGGCGGGCGCCGGCGCGATCCTGTTCGAGCCACCGGCACCGGACGATCTGCCCGCACCGGCCGATGCCATCGCGGTGCCGGGCCTGCGCGCACGCATGGGCGCAATGGCTGACCAGTTCCACGGTGCACCGTCGCGGGCAATGGCGATGGTGGGTGTCACCGGTACCAACGGCAAAACCTCCACCGTGCAGCTGCTGGCCCAGGCCTGGCATCTGCTGGGAACGCCCAGTGGCAGTATCGGCACGCTGGGTGCTGGACTTTACGGCGCGGTCGAGCCGACCGGTTTCACCACGCCGCTGGTGCTGCAGATGCATGCCCTGCTGGCACAGCTGCGCGACCAGGGCGCGCGTGCGGTGGCGATGGAAGTCAGTTCACATGCGCTGGACCAGGGTCGCGTCGATGCCGTGCATTACGACGTGGCCGTGTTCACCAACCTCACCCGCGATCATCTCGATTACCACGGCGACATGGCCAGCTACGGCGCGGCCAAGGCCCGCCTGTTCCATCGTCCTGGCCTGAAGGCCGCGGTGATCAACCTCGACGACGCGTTCGGTCGCCAGCTGTTCGCCGACCTGCCGGCCGGCGTGCTGCCGATCGGCTTGAGTTCGCGCGGTGCGGCCGATGCCAACGTGCGCGCCGAAGCGCTGCAGCTGGACGGCCGTGGCATCGCCTTCGAACTGCTCATCGACGGCCAGCGTGCTGCCGTGCAGTCGCCGCTGCTGGGCCGCTTCAACGTCGACAACCTGCTGGCCGTGGCCGGCACCCTGCACGCACAGGGCCAGTCACTGCCGCGTATCGCCGAGGTACTGTCGGCGCTGCAGCCGATCCGCGGCCGCATGAACCGCCTTGGCGGCGAGCAGGGCCTGCCGACCGTGGTCATCGACTACGCGCACACGCCGGATGCACTGGAACAGGCACTGGACAGCCTGCACGGGCATCTGCAGGGCACGCTGTACTGTGTGTTCGGCTGTGGCGGCGAACGTGACACCGGCAAGCGCCCGCAGATGGCGGCCATCGCCGAGCGGCTGGCCAACCAGGTCATCGTGACCGACGACAACCCGCGCGGCGAGGACGGTGACCGCATCGTCGCCGACATCCTTGCAGGATTTACCGATGCCGGCGCGGTGACGGTGCAGCGCAACCGTGCGCGCGCGATCGGCCTGGCCGTGAAGCGCGCCGGTGCCGGCGACATCATCCTGATCGCCGGCAAGGGCCATGAGCCCTACCAGGAGATCAAGGGCGTACGCCACGACTTCGACGACACCGAAGTGGCGGCCGCTGCACTGGCTGCCAAGGCCGGTGTGCTGGCGGCGGAGGGTGCACGATGAAGCGCACCCTGCTGTCGCTGATCGCGCACTGGGCCGGCGGCGAGATCCACGGCGACGATGTCGCCATCGATGCCATCAGCAACGATACCCGCAGTCTTGGCCCGGGCAGCCTGTACGTGGCCCTGCGTGGCGAGCGCTTCGATGGCCATGACTTCGCCGCCGACGCGCAGGCCCGTGGCGCCAGCGCGCTGCTGGTCGAGCGCCTGCTGCCGGTCGAGCTGCCGCAGGTGCTGGTCGCCGACAGCGAACTGGCGCTGGCGAAGATCGCCACGGGCATGCAGCGCGACCGCAGCACCGAGGTCTTCGCGATCACCGGCAGCAACGGCAAGACCAGCGTGAAGAGCCTGCTGCTGGCCATCCTGCACCAGGTGGCACAGCACGCGCACAAGGTGGTCTATGCCAACCCGGGCAACCGCAACAACGAGATCGGCCTGCCACTGGCGGTGATCGATGCGCCGGAAGATGCCGACTACGCCGTCTACGAGATGGGCGCCGGCAAGCCGGGCGACATCGCCTACCTGACCGATATCGCCCGCCCGCGCTATGCGCTGGTCAACAACATCGCGCCTGCGCATCTTGAGCGGATGGGCAGTCTGCTCGGCGTGGCCACCACCAAAGGCGCCATCTACGCCGCACTGCCGGCCGACGGCGTGGCGGTGATCAATGCCGATGATGCCTACGGACGCTGGTTCGAGCAGCACTTCGTCGGCGTTCCGCCGCGCTGCCGCGTGCTGCGTTACGGCCTGGAACACACTGCCGACATCACCGCGCGTGACATCCGCGCCGGTGCGCAGGGCAGCCAGTTCACGCTGGTCTCGCCGATGGGCGAAGCACGCGTGGTGCTGGGCCTGCCGGGCCGCCACAACGTCAGCAACGCGCTTGCTGCCGCCAGCCTGGCGCTGGCCGCCGGCATCGACCTGGCATGGGTCGCCGCCGGCCTGGCCGACGCACAGCCGGTGCCCGGACGCCAGATCGCCCACCAGCTGCGCAATGGTGCGGTGCTGGTGGACGACAGCTACAACGCCAATCCCGGTTCGCTGGCCGCCGCCATCGATGCGCTGGCGGCCGCCCCGGAAGAGGGCTGGCTGGTGCTGGGTGACATGCGTGAGCTTGGCCCGGATGCGCAGTCACTGCATGCGCAGGCCGGCGTCCGCGCGCGCGCCGCAGGCCTGAAGCGCCTGTACGCGCTCGGTCCGCTCAGTGCCGCCGCCGCCGCCGCGTTCGGCGAAGGCGGCCGCCAATTCGCCACCCATGACGCGCTGTCGCAGGCGTTGAAGGACGAGCTGCACGCCGGCGTGCGCTGCCTGGTCAAGGGTTCCCGTGGCAGCGCCATGGACACGATCGTCAAAGCGCTGCTGGCGCAAGGAGAGGAATCCCCGCATGTTGTATGAACTGGCTCGATGGTTGCAGCAGTTGGAGAGCCTGTTCGGGCTGTTCAACTACCAGACGTTCCGCGCCATCCTTGCCGCGTTGACGGCCCTGTTCCTGTCGCTGTGGCTCGGTCCGGCGATGATCCGCAAGCTTGCCCAGTTCAAGGGCGGCCAGCCGATCCGCAAGGACGGCCCGCAGACCCATTTCTCCAAGGCCGGCACGCCGACCATGGGCGGTTCGCTGATCCTGCTGACCGTCACCCTGTCGGTGCTGATGTGGGCCGACCTGCGCAACCGCTACGTCTGGCTGGTGCTGGCGGTGATGCTGTGCTTCGGCGCGATCGGCTGGTACGACGACTGGATCAAGATCGTCCGCCGCGACCCGAACGGCCTGAAGTCGCGCTGGAAGTACCTGCTGCAGTCGATCTTCGGACTGGCCGCCGGCCTGTTCCTGTTCTATACCGCCGATGTGCCTGCCGCACTGACCTTCTACATTCCGATGTTCAAGTCGGTGGCGCTGCCGCTGGCCGGCATCGGCTTCGTGACCATCGCCTACTTCTGGATCGTCGGCTTCTCCAACGCGGTCAACCTGACCGATGGCCTGGACGGCCTGGCGATCATGCCGACCGTGCTGGTCGCCTGTGCGCTGGGCGTGTTCGCCTATGCCTCCGGCAACGTGGTGTTCGCCAACTACCTGCAGATCCCGCAGATTCCCGGTGCCGGTGAGCTGGTCATCATCTGCGCCGCCATCGCGGGCGCCGGGCTGGGCTTCCTGTGGTTCAACACCTATCCGGCGATGGTCTTCATGGGTGACATCGGCGCGCTGGCGCTGGGCGCGGTGCTGGGCACGATCGCGGTGATCACCCGCCAGGAACTGGTGCTGGTGATCATGGGTGGCGTATTCGTCATCGAGACCCTGTCGGTGATGATCCAGGTCGCCTCGTTCAAGCTGACCGGCAAGCGCGTGTTCCGCATGGCGCCGATCCACCACCATTTCGAACTGAAGGGCTGGCCGGAGCCGCGCGTGATCGTGCGCTTCTGGATCATCTCCGTCGTGCTCGTGCTGATCGGCCTGGCCACGTTGAAGGTGCGCTGACGATGAACGACCTGTCCCGCCAGGCAACACGCCTCGAAGCCATCGAAGGCAGCTACGACAAGTGGCTGCTGGGTGCGATGCTCGCGCTCACCGGGCTGGGCGTGGTGATGGTGGCGTCGAGCTCGATCGCGTTGATGAGCAGCCCGTTCTACTACCTCAACCGCCACCTGGTGTTCCTGGCGATCGGCATCGTGCTGGCGGCCATTGCCGCGCGTACCGAGCTGAAGTCCATCGAGCAGTACAACCAGGTGCTGCTGCTGGGCTGCTTCGCACTGCTGCTGGTGGTGTTCATTCCCGGTCTGGGCAGCAGCGTCAATGGTGCCCGCCGCTGGATCAACCTGGGGGTCTCCAAGTTCCAGACCGTGGAAGCGGTGAAGGTGCTGTACATCGTCTGGCTGTCCAGCTACCTGGTGCGCTTCCGCGACGAGGTCAACGCGACCTGGCCGGCGATGCTCAAGCCGCTGGGCGTGGCCGGTGCGCTGGTGGTGCTGCTGCTGCTGCAGCCCGACTTCGGTTCGTCGACCCTGCTGCTGGCGATCACGGCCGGCATGCTGGTGCTGGGCGGAGTCAACATGCCGCGCATGTCGATGCCGGTGATCATCGGCCTGGTCGGCATGAGCGCGCTGGCGATCATCGAGCCGTACCGCATGCGCCGCATCACCTCGTTCCTGGACCCGTGGGCCGACCAGCAGGGCGACGGCTACCAGCTGTCCAACGCGCTGATGGCGGTGGGGCGCGGCGAGTGGACCGGCGTCGGTCTCGGCAATTCGGTACAGAAGCTGTACTACCTGCCCGAAGCACATACCGACTTCATCTTCTCGGTGACCGCCGAGGAATTCGGCTTCATGGGCACCTGCGTCATCATCGCCCTGTTCGCGCTGCTGGTCGGCCGCACCTTCTGGCTGGGCATGCGCTGCGTGGAAATGAAGCGCCACTTCTCCGGCTACATCGCCTTCGGCATCGGCCTGTGGATCAGCATGCAGACCTTCGTTTCGATCGGCGTGAACCTGGGCATCCTGCCGACCAAGGGCCTGACCCTGCCGCTGATCTCCTCGGGCGGTTCGTCGGTCCTGATGACCTGCGTGGCGATGGGCCTGCTGCTGCGCGTGTCCTACGAGCTGAAGCGTGCCGAGCGCCGCCAGGCCGTGCGCATCGGCGGCGGCGACGATGCTGCCACCGCACCGGCCGAAGAGCCGTCCGCCCCGTCCGCGGGGTCGCTGCCGATGGGCGCGGACGCGCCTGCCGGCGCGGGCCCTGCCGTGCGTGGCACCAGCCGCCTGCAGTCCCGCATCGAACCGACTTTCGGGAGGCTCGGATGAGCGCTGCCGACCATAACGTTCGCCCGGTGATGATCCTGGCCGGTGGTACCGGCGGGCATATCTTCCCGGGGCTGGCCGTGGCCCGCGTGCTGCGCGAGCGTGGCGTGCCGGTCACCTGGATGGGCGCCGAAGGCGCGATGGAAACCCGGTTGGTGCCGCAGCACGACATTCCGATCGACACGCTGTCCATCACCGGCCTGCGTGGCAAGGGCAAGCTGGCACTGCTGGGCGCACCGTGGCGGCTGATGCGCGCGTTGCGTGCGGCCGGCATGATCATCCGCCGTCGCCAGCCGCGTGCGGTGATTGCCTTCGGCGGATTCGCCTCGGGACCCGGTGGCATGGCCACCCGCCTGCATGGGCTGCCACTGCTGGTGCACGAGCAGAACCGCGCACCCGGCATGACCAACCGCATCCTGTCGCGCTACTCGCGCCGCCTGCTGACCGGGTTCCCGGGCACCTTCGCCAAGGGTGAAGAAGCGGTGGGCAATCCAGTGCGCGCGGAGATCGCCGCGATCGCGCCGCCGGAACAGCGTTTCGCCGATCGCCACGGTCCGTTGCGCGTGCTGGTGGTGGGTGGCAGCCAGGGTGCGCGCGCACTCAACAGCGGCGTGCCGCAGGCCATCGCAGCGCTCGGTGCGGAAGTGCCGGTGCAGGTGCGCCATCAGAGCGGCGAGAAGCTGCACGCCGAAGCGGTCGAGGCCTATGCCAAGGCGGGCGTGCAGGCGCAGATCACGCCGTTCATCGCGGACATGGCCGAGGCATTCGCGTGGGCCGACCTGGTCGTGTGCCGTGCCGGGGCATCCACCCTGGCCGAGCTGTGCGCGGTCGGTGTCGGCAGCGTGCTGGTGCCATTCCCCGCCGCCGTCGACGATCACCAGACCCGCAACGCGGAGTATCTGGTCGAGCGCGGCGCGGCGGTTTTGCTGAAGCAGGACGGAACGCTGGCAGACGGCATTGCCGCACTGCTGCGCGATCTGTCCGAAAATCCCGGCCGCCGCATGCAGATGGCGCAAGCCGCGCGTGCCCTGGCCAAGGTCGATGCCGCCGAGCGCATCGCCGATATCATTCTCGAGGAAGCTGTATGAAGAAGGCATGCCAGCGCGCCTGCCCTGCGCGAGGCCGCGCATGATCCGTCGCCTGCACGACACCAACGACCTGGTGCGCGCCTTCCCGCGCGTGCACTTCGTCGGCATCGGCGGCACCGGCATGAGCGGCATCGCCGAAGTGATGCTGACGCTGGGTTATGAAGTGTCCGGTTCGGACAATGCCGACAATGCGGCCACCCGCCGCCTGGCCGGCCTGGGCGCACGCATCATGCGTGGCCATTCGGCGGCCAATGTGCTGGGCACCGACTGCGTGGTGGTGTCCAGCGCGATCCGCGAAGACAACCCGGAGCTGATGGAGGCGCGCAGCCAGCGCATTCCGATCATGCCGCGTGCGGCGATGCTGGCCGAGCTGATGCGCTTCCGGCGTGGCATCGCCGTGGCCGGCACCCATGGCAAGACCACCACCACCAGCCTGACGGCAGCGGTACTGAGCGAGGGCGGCCTGGACCCGACCTTCGTGATCGGTGGCCAGCTGCTGGCCGCCGGCGCCAACGCCAAGCTGGGCGGTGGGCAGTGGCTGGTGGCAGAGGCCGATGAGAGCGATGGCAGTTTCCTGCGCCTGAATCCGCTGATGTCGATCATCACCAACATCGATGCGGACCACCTGGAGAACTACGGCAACGACTTCGCCCGGGTGCAGGCCGCATTCGCCGAATTCCTGCAGCGCCTTCCGTTCTACGGGCTGGCGGTGCTGTGCATCGACGATCCGGAAGTGGCTGCACTGGCCGCCAGGACGCCGCGCCACGTCATGAGCTACGGCATGAGCCCGCAGGCCGACGTGCGCGCCGAGAACGTGGTGCAGGAGGGCTCGCGCATGCGCTTCACCCTGCGCCTGCCGCAGGGCACCAGCCAGGAAGTGGTGCTGGCACTGCCGGGCAGGCACAACGTGCTCAACGCGCTGGCCGCCGCTGCGGTCGGTTGGCAGCTGGGCGTGGCGCCGGATGCAATTGCCCGTGCGCTGGAGGCCTTCGCCGGCGTCGGCCGTCGCTTCAATGACCTGGGCGAAGTCACCACCGCCAGCGGTGCCAGGGTGCGGATCATCGATGATTACGGTCATCACCCGAGCGAACTGGAGGCGGTGTTCGCCGCTGCCCGCGGCGGCTGGGCCGACAAGCGCCTGGTGGTCGCGTTCCAGCCCCACCGCTACAGCCGCACCCGCGACCAGTTCGACAAGTTCGCTGCAGTGCTGTCCAGCGTCGACGCGCTGGTACTGAGCGAGGTCTACCCGGCCGGCGAGGAGCCGATCGCAGGTGCCGATTCGCATGCGCTGGCACGCGCCATCCGCGCCCGCGGCCGCAGCGAGCCGGTGGTGGTGGGCAAGGCCGCCGAGCTGGCGAGCGTGCTGCCGGACGTGCTGCAGGATGGTGACCTGCTGCTGATGATGGGGGCCGGCGATATCGGCGCCGTCGCCACCCACATCGCAGTGGAAGGCTTCAAGGCGGAGGGCGAGGCGTGAGCACGCTGACCTTCCCGCCGCTGCGCAGTACCGACCCGGCCGCGTTCGGTCGCGTCGCCGTGCTGCTCGGCGGTACCTCCAGCGAGCGCGAGGTGTCGCTGGACTCCGGCCGCAACGTGCTGGAGGCGCTGCAGTCGCGCGGCGTCAATGCGTTCGCCGTGGACGGCATTCCGGCCCTGGCCCGGGCATTGGCGGGCGGCGGCATCGATCGCGTGTTCAACATCCTGCACGGCCACAACGGTGGCGGAGAGGATGGCATCGTGCAGGGCCTGATGGACGCCTTCGGCGTGCCGTACACCGGCTCGGACGTGCTGGGTTCGGCATTGAGCATGGACAAGATCCGCACCAAGCAGGTGTGGCTCTCGGTCGGTTTACCCACCCCGCAGTACCGGAAGGTCACTGCCGAGACCGTCCACGCACAGGCGCGCGAGCTGGGCCTGCCGGTGGTGGTCAAGCCGGCCAACGAAGGCTCCAGCGTGGGCATCAGCCGTGTGACCGACGAAGCAGGCCTGGACGAGGCGGTGGCGTTGGCTGCGCGCTACGACGGCCAGCTGCTGATGGAGCAGATGGTGGTCGGCGACGAGCTGACCGTCGCCATCCTTGGCGACGTCGCACTGCCGTCGATCCGCATCGTGCCCAAAGGCCAGTGGTACGACTACAACGCCAAGTACATCGCAGAAGATACCCAGTACCTGTGCCCGGGCCTGGACGGCGAGGCCGAGGACGAGATCCGTCGCATCGCGCTGGCCGCGTTCCGCGCCGCCGGCTGCCGTGGCTGGGGGCGCGTGGACGTGATGCGTGACCGGGCCAGTGGCCGCTTCTTCCTGCTGGAAGTGAACACCGCGCCCGGCATGACCAGCCACTCGCTGGTGCCCAAGGCGGCCCGCCAGGCCGGCATCGGCTTCGAGGAGCTGGTGTGGCGCGTGCTTGAACAGACCCTGGAGGCTGGCCACGCATGAACGCGGTGCTGCGCATCTTCGTCTGGCTTCTGGCGCTGTCGGTGGTGGCACTGCCGGTGGTGGCCGTGGTCAATGGCTGGGTCGGCGCCGAGCGCTGGCCGCTGGCGAAGCTGCGCGTGCACGGTGAATTCAAGCGCGTGCCGGCCGAGCAGCTGCAGCAGGTGCTGTTGCCGTATGCGCGTGCCGGGTTCTTCGCGGTCAAGCTGCAGGATGCGCAGGACGCACTGGAGAAGCTGCCGTGGGTGGAAAGCGCGCAGGTGCGCAAGCAGTGGCCTGACGTGCTGGAAGTGACCCTGGTCGAGCACAAGCCTTTCGCCCGCTGGGGCGAGGGTCGCCTGCTGTCCGAGCAGGGCAAGCTGTTCCCCACGCCGAAGAAGCTGGCCGACCTGCAGCTGCCCGAGCTGGATGGCCCCGACAGCCAGACCGAGGAAGTGGTCAAGCTGTACAACGATTCACGCGCGCTGTTCGCGCCTGCCGGCGTCGACGTGCGCCGCCTGACCATGGATGCGCGCGGCAGCTGGTCGCTGGTGCTGAGCAACGGCACCGAAGTGGTGGTCGGGCGCGATGACGCCCGTTCGCGCCTGCAGCGCTTCGTGCGCGTGCTGCCACAACTGGCCAACCAGGCTGCGCCGATCGAGCGCGCCGATCTCCGCTACACCAATGGTTTCACGCTGAGCTGGGGCACCCCGGCCGCGCCGGCTGACGCGCCGGCGACCCCGGCAAGAAGGACGCAGGAAAGGACATGAATCGCAAGGGTGACAAATCGCTGATCGTCGGCCTGGATATCGGCACCTCCAAGGTGGTGGCGCTGGTGGGCGAGTATTCGCCGGGCAATCCGATCGAAGTGATCGGCATCGGATCGCACGAGTCGCGCGGCCTCAAGCGCGGCGTGGTGGTGGACATCGAATCGACCGTGCAGTCGATCCAGCGTGCGGTCGAAGAGGCCGAGCTGATGGCCGGCTGCGAGATCCGTTCGGTCTACGCCTCGATCTCCGGCAACCACGTGCAGTGCAAGAACTCGCCGGGAATCGTGCCGATCCGCGATGGCGAGGTGACCTGGGGCGACCTGGACCGCGTGCTCGACGCTGCCAAGGCGGTGGCGATACCGGCTGACCAGAAGATCCTGCATGCGATCCCGCGCGAGTACGTGCTGGATGATTCGCAGGAAGGCATCCGCAACCCGGTGGGCATGACCGGTGTGCGCCTGGAAGTGCATGCACACCTGGTGGTGTGCGCGCAGTCCGCCGCCGCCAACATCAGCAAGTGCGTGCAGCGCTGCGGCCTGCAGGTGGATGATCTGGTGCTGTCCTCGCTGGCCTCCAGCGTGGCGGTGCTGACCGCCGACGAACGCGAGCTGGGCGTGGTGCTGGTCGACATGGGCGCAGGCACCACCGACATCGCGGTGTTCGTGCAGGGCGCGATCTGCCACACCGCATCGCTGCCGATTGCCGGCGACCACGTCACCAACGACATCGCGCACATGCTGCGCACGCCGACCCCGGAAGCCGAGCAGATCAAGGTGCGCTACGCCTGCGCCCTGGCCCAGCTGGCCACTGCCGAGGAGAGCATCCAGGTGCCGTCGGTGGGTGATCGCCCGCCGCGGCGCATGCCGCGCCATTCGCTGGCGCAGGCAGTGCAGGGCCGCTACGAGGAAATCTTCGAGATGGTGCAGGCCGAACTGCGTCGCTCCGGCTTCGAAGAGCTGGTGCGCGCGGGCATGGTGCTCACCGGCGGTGCATCGAAGATGGAAGGCGTGGTCGAGCTGGCTGAAGAGATGCTGCAGATGCCGGTGCGCGTGGGCATTCCGCAGCACGTCACCGGCCTGGGCGAAGTGGTCGGCAACCCGGTGCACGCCACCGGCGTGGGCCTGCTGCTGATGGGCAGCCAGATCGAGCATCCGCGCCGGCCATCGCTGCCGACCGGGCGCGCCGGCAGCATGTTCAAGAAACTCAAGACCTGGTTCCGCGGCGAGTTCTGACGCGGAACCCGTAACGCCGGGCATCGCCCGGATGCAACACCCGCAACACAACGCAACACCGGCAACACACAACCCACACAGCCGCAACGGCGGCATGCAGCAGGACGGCAGGACGCCCGAATGCCCATGCCATCGAAAGCGGATACAACGAGGACACGGACATGGCGCATTTTGAACTGATCGAAAAGATGGCACCCAATGCGGTGATCAAGGTGGTTGGCGTGGGCGGCGGCGGCGGCAATGCCGTGGCGCACATGGTCAACTCGGCGGTGGACGGCGTGGAGTTCATCACCGCCAACACCGACTCGCAGGCCATCAAGAATTGCGGTGCGAAGCTGCAGCTGCAGCTGGGCACCAACGTGACCAAGGGCCTGGGCGCAGGCGCGAACCCGGAAGTGGGCCGCCAGGCCGCCCTGGAAGACCGTGAGCGCATCATGGACGCCCTGCAGGGCGCCGACATGGTGTTCATCACCGCCGGCATGGGCGGCGGCACCGGCACCGGTGCGGCGCCGGTGGTGGCGCAGCTGGCCAAGGAAATGGGCATCCTGACCGTGGCCGTGGTCACCAAGCCGTTCCCGTTCGAAGGCCGTCGCCGCATGCAGGTTGCGCTGAAGGGCATCGAGGAACTGAGCCAGCACTGCGACTCGTTGATCACGATTCCGAACGAGAAGCTGATCACCGTGCTGGGCCGCAACGCGACCATGATCCAGGCGTTCCGTGCCGCCAATGACGTGCTGCAGGGCGCCGTGCAGGGCATCGCTGACCTGATCGTGCGTCCGGGCCTGATCAACGTCGACTTCGCCGACGTGCGCACCGTCATGTCCGAAATGGGCCTGGCGATGATGGGTACCGGCACCGCCCGTGGCGATGACCGTGCCCAGGCTGCCGCCGAAGCGGCGATCCAGAACCCGCTGCTGGACGATGTGAACCTGGCCGGTGCCAACGGCATCCTGGTCAACATCACCGCCGGCGCCGACTTCACCATGGCCGAGTTCGACGAGATCGGCCGCACCATCGATGGCTTCGCGTCCGAAGATGCCACCGTGGTGGTCGGTACCGTGCTGGATCCGGACATGCAGGACGAAGTGCGCGTGACGGTGGTCGCTACCGGCCTGAACCGCGTGTCGGCCAGCAAGAGCCAGCGTCCGGGCGAGCGTGCGCCGATCAAGCTGGTGCGCAATGCCACCACCGGCCAGCCGGAGTTCGGCGAGTTCGACACGGGTGGCGATGCGGTCTCCAAGGCCGTGGGCGGCATGGGCCTGGGCCTGCGTCGTGCCAGCAGCGATACCGCGGCAGCCTCCACCGCGTCGGCCCCGGCCTCTTCGGCCCCGGCGGCGGCGGAACTGCCGAACGATTACCTGGACATCCCGGCGTTCCTGCGCCGCCAGGCGGACTGAGCGGAGCTGCCCGGGGCTTGTCCTCCCCGGGTCGCGCCACCATGTCCTGAAGTGCGGGCGCCGGGCCAGGATAGGCCCGGCGGCCCTTCACGCGTGTCCCACCCGCGCGCCGGTGTGTCCTGCCGCCGTTTCAGCCGGGGTAGGGGAGTGCGCGTGTTAATCTAAGGTGTCACTTCCGGTCTGCCCCCATGATCCAGCAACGCACCCTCAAGAACACGATCCGCGCTACCGGCGTTGGCCTGCACAGCGGTGACAAGGTCTACATGACCCTGCGCCCGGCACCGGTCAACCACGGCATCGTGTTCCGCCGCGTGGATCTGGATCCGGTGGTGGAAGTGCCGGCCAAGGCGGAGCTGGTCACCGAAGTGACCCTGTGCACCGGCCTGACCTGCAACGACGCCAAGGTCCAGACCGTTGAACACCTGATGTCGGCTCTGGCCGGCCTGGGTGTGGACAACATCATCGTCGAGCTGTCCTCGGCCGAGCTGCCGATCATGGACGGTTCGGCCGGCCCGTTCGTGTTCCTGCTGCAGTCGGCAGGCATCGTGGAACAGGATGCGCCCAAGCGCTTCATCCGCGTGCTCAAGACCGTGGAAGTGACCGAGGGTGACAAGGTGGCCCGCTTCACGCCCTACGAGGGGTACAAGCTGGGCTTCACCATCCAGTTCGACCACCCGATGATCCCGGCCAAGCAGTCACGCCAGGAAATCGAATTCTCCACGCTGGCGTACACCAAGGAAATCTCCCGCGCGCGCACCTTCGGCTTCATGCGGGACCTGGAGTACATGCGTGAACGCAATCTGGGCCTGGGCGGGTCGATGGACAACGCCATCGTGCTTGACGAGTTCCGCGTGCTCAACGAAGACGGGCTGCGCTACGCCGACGAATTCGTGCGCCACAAGATCCTTGATGCGATCGGCGACCTCTACCTCGCCGGTGGCCAGGTGCTGGGCGCCTACGAGGGCTTCAAGTCCGGTCACGCGCTCAACAACAAGCTGGTGCGCGCGCTGATGGCCGATGCCAGCGCGTGGGAGTGGGTCAGCTATGACTCGCCGGCGGTACCGGATCCGGTCGAGTACGCCACCCCGGCCTACGCCTGATCCACATAACGTTTTGAATTGAAAGGAAAAAACGCCGCCTCTCAGGGCGGCGTCCGCATTTCTGGAGGCTGCGATGGATACGACGCAGCAGGTGACGCGACTGTCGGTCTGTCGTCACGGTTTCGTGAACCTGTTGGATCGGAAGCCTGAATTTAACATTGTTTTAACAACAATCTAACGACAGGTCCACCGGGGACCGCTAGGATGCGACCCGGCCCCCGAAATGTTTCACGCTGCGGTGACACGCGCGACGGGGAGCGGAGCAGGAGGCTCCGTTGTCCTCAGGACCGCTTCTTCGGCTTCGAAGGAACATCCTGCAGGGCTGCCAAGGCGTCGCGTAGCCCTTTGTGCGTGGCGGCTGAAACTGCGTGGGGGCCATTCCGGTTGTCGATCGCTGGGGAGCGTGAGGGAGTGGTGGACGCAGTCTTGATGGTCACCCTGGTGGCCTTCAGCCCGATGGACCGGGCCGCGTCGAGAAGCTGGGCCTCGGCAAGCCGGAACTTGGCATGCCAGACCGGGGACTCGACGAGAAAAACGAGGTGTTCCCCGTCCACATTGGCCAGCCGGCAACGGCTGCGCAGAGGTGGCGGCAACTGGGGGCGCAACTGACGGTCCAGCGCGTCGAGCCACAAGGCACGCCGCAGCGGGTTCCCGCTTTTGTCCGCCATCACCGCATCCAGTGCCGGTTTCGGTACGGAAGCGGGGCGAACGCTGGATTTCGGCTCAGACATGAAAACTCACTGATGGCATTCAAAAAGATCGTAATCAAAACGCGTGAAGGTCAGGCCAAATCGGCGCTCACGCGTTTGCGGTTCTATTTCGAGGACCGCCCCCGTGCCCTGCTGGGCAGCGTGCTCGGGGTAGGCTGCATTATCGGCTTTGCAGGCGGAATCGGCGCCAACGCGTTCAACGATTCGCGGCTGCAGGCCAAGGTCGACCGCCAGGAGGCTGAACTGGCCAAGGTCCAGCGCGATGCGCAGACCCAGGTCAACGCGCTGGCGGCCCGCCTCGGCGAGCTGCAGGCGCAGGCCACCCGCCTCAACGCCCTGGGCGAACGGCTGACCCAGATGGGCAAGCTGGAAGATGGCGAGTTCGACTTCAACGAAACTCCCGGCCTGGGTGACGGCGATGCCGGCGGCCCGACCTCGGACATCCCGGTCAAGGATGTCAACGCCGACTTACAGGTGCTGGAGCAGCGTTTTGCTGCTTCAGGCCGCCAGCTGTCGGTGATGGAATCGTTGATGTTCGATCACCAGCTGCAGCAGAACGCCGTGCCTTCGCGCATGCCGATCCGCAACAGCTATGTCACGTCCGGCTTCGGCACCCGTGCCGACCCCTTCGGCCGCGGTGCCGCCACCCACAAGGGCATGGACTTCCACGCCCGGGTCGGCGATCCGGTCATGGCCGTGGCCGATGGCGTGGTCAGCTTCTCCGGCGTCAAGGGCGGCTACGGCAACGTCGTCGATGTCGACCATGGCAACGGCTACGTCACCCGCTACGCGCACAATTCGCGCCTGGTGGTGAAGGTCGGCGATCTGGTCCGTGCCGGCCAGGAAGTGGCCAAGGCCGGTTCCACCGGTCGCTCCACCGGCGCCCACGTGCACTTCGAGGTGTGGGAAAACGGCAACGTGGTCAACCCGCGCAAGTTCCTCGGCGACGGCGGCAACACGCCGGTCGGCCGTATCAGCCGCGGCTGATTCCAGCGCCGGGCATGGCCCGGCGCCACCCTCCTTGGGGTCGGATCCTTTCGCCACGGCGAAAGGGATCTGACCCCTTTGCTCAACCCCGGTTTGCCGGATCCGGGCCGATCACGCCGCACGGGACGCTTGAAACCCCTCCCGGCCGTCCCAAGCTACAATGGGTGTTGCCATCGACAGGGCGCCAAGCGCCCTGTTTCGTTTGCGGCGGACGGATTCCCCAGGGAAGGCCGGGCGTCGTGTCCATCCAACCCGGTTCCTTCAATGATCAACAGCCTGCTTACCCGCGTATTTGGCAGTCGTAACGAACGACAGCTGCGCCAGCTCAACCGCATCGTCGCCAAGATCAATGCGCTGGAGCCGGAGATCGAGAAGCTTTCCGACGAGCAGCTGCAGGCCAAGACGCCGGAGTTCAAGCAGCGCATCGCCGGCGGTGAGGCCCTGGACAAGGTCCTGCCGGAAGCATTCGCGGTCTGCCGCGAAGCCGGTCGCCGCGTGCTCGGCATGCGCCACTACGACGTGCAGCTGATCGGCGGCATGGTCCTGCACCTGGGCAAGATCGCCGAAATGCGTACCGGTGAAGGCAAGACCCTGGTGGCCACGCTGCCGGTGTACCTCAACGCGCTGGAAGGCAAGGGCGTGCACGTGGTCACCGTGAACGACTACCTGGCCCGCCGCGATGCCGCGCAGATGGGCAAGCTGTACAACTGGCTGGGCCTGAGCGTGGGCGTGGTGTATCCGGGCATGCCGCACAGCGACAAGCGCGAAGCCTATTCCGCCGACATCACCTACGGCACCAACAACGAATTCGGTTTCGACTACCTGCGCGACAACATGGCGCTGTCCAAGGCCGATCGCTATCAGCGCGGCCTGCACTACGCCATCGTCGACGAAGTCGACTCCATCCTGATCGACGAAGCACGCACCCCGCTGATCATCTCCGGCCCGGCCGACGATTCCCCGGAGCTGTACATCCGCGTCAACCGCATCGTGCCGAACCTGGTCAAGCAGGAAGTGGAAGACGGCGAGGGCGACTTCTGGGTCGACGAGAAGGGCAAGCAGGTGCACCTGTCCGAAGCGGGCATGGAGCACGCCGAACAGCTGCTGGTCGAGGCCGGCATCCTCAACGGCGACACCGAAGGCCTGTACGCGGCGCAGAACCTGACCGTGGTCCACCACCTCAACGCCGCCCTCCGCGCGCACGCCATCTACCAGCGTGACGTGGACTACATCGTGCGCGATGGTGAAGTGGTGATCGTGGACGAGTTCACCGGCCGTACCCTGGCCGGTCGCCGCTGGTCGGACGGCCTGCACCAGGCGGTGGAGGCGAAGGAAGGCGTGCCGGTGCAGCGTGAGAACCAGACGCTGGCCAGCATTACCTTCCAGAACCTGTTCCGCATGTACAAGAAGCTGTCCGGCATGACCGGTACGGCCGATACCGAAGCATTCGAGTTCCAGAGCATCTACGGCCTGGAAGTGGTGGTGATCCCGACCAACCGCCCGACCATCCGCAAGGACAGCCCGGACCAGGTGTTCCTCAACCGCAAGGGCAAGTTCAACGCGGTGCTGGCCGACATCGAGGAATGCGCCAAGCGCGGCCAGCCGGTGCTGGTCGGTACCACCTCGATCGAAACCTCGGAAATGCTGTCCGAGCACCTGCGCAAGGCGGGCGTGAAGCACGAAGTGCTCAACGCCAAGCAGCACGACCGCGAAGCGACCATCGTCGCCAATGCCGGTCGTCCCGGCGCGGTGACCATCGCCACCAACATGGCCGGTCGTGGTACCGACATCGTGCTCGGTGGTTCGCTGGAAGCCGAGCTGCATGCGCTGGGCGAAGATGCCACCGATGAACAGAAGGCGGCGATCAAGGCCGACTGGCAGCAGCGCCACGAAGCAGTGAAGGCGGCAGGCGGCCTGCACATCGTCGGCACCGAGCGCCATGAATCGCGTCGTATCGACAACCAGCTGCGTGGCCGTTCGGGCCGCCAGGGCGACCCGGGTTCGTCCCGCTTCTACCTGTCGCTGGAAGACAACCTGATGCGCATCTTCGCCTCCGACTGGGTGCAGAAGGCCATGCGCATGATGGGCATGAAGGAAGACGACGTCATCGAAGACCGCCTGGTCAGCCGCCAGATCGAGAAGGCGCAGCGCAAGGTCGAGGCCCACAACTTCGACATCCGCAAGAACCTGCTGGACTTCGACGACGTCAACAACGACCAGCGCAAGGTCATCTACGCCCAGCGCGATGAACTGCTCGACGCCGAATCGGTGAAGGAGAACGTCGATGGCATCCGCGACGACGTCGTCTTCGACATCGTTGCGCGCTTCGTGCCGCCGAACTCGGTGGACGAGCAGTGGGACCTGCGTGGCCTGGAAGCGACCCTGGAGTCGGAGTTCGGCCTGCAGATGTCGCTGACCGACCTGGTCAAGTCGCACGAGGAACTGGACGCCGAAACCATCGCCGCCAAGGTGCAGGAGCGCGTCAACCAGCACTTCGCCGAGAAGGAAGCCAGCGTCGGCGACGAGACCATGCGCGCGCTGGAAAAGCATGTGATGCTGACCGTGCTGGACCAGAGCTGGAAGGAGCACCTGGCACGCATGGACTACCTGCGCCAGGGCATCTACCTGCGGGGTTACGCGCAGAAGCAGCCGAAGCAGGAGTACAAGAAGGAAGCCTTCGAGCTGTTCTCGGACATGCTGGAGAACGTCAAGCGCGAAGTGGTGACCCTGCTCGCCCGCGTGCGCATCCGCAGCGACGAGGAAGTGCAGGCACTGGAAGCGGCCGAGCGCCAGCAGGTCGAGGCACGCCTGCGCCAGTCGCAGTTCCAGCACCAGGACGCCGGCGGCTACAGCGCCGACGAGGAAGCGGCGCAGGTGCAGGCCGCGCAGCAGGGCGTGGCCCAGGTGCAGCGCGAAGAAGCCAAGATCGGCCGCAACGATCCGTGCCCGTGCGGCAGTGGCAAGAAGTACAAGCACTGCCACGGCCAGCTGAGCTGACCGGCCAGAGAGCCCCGCGAAAGCGGGGCTCTCCCGTTCTGGGGCAGGAAAGTACGCGATCCGCGATTGCGCCGGTCCCCCTGTTGTAGGCATGCTCCCTGCATGCCTTCCCCCACCCGATCGATCCATGTCGTGGCGGCCGTCATCACCGACGCCCGTGGCCGCGTGCTGCTCAACCGTCGTACCGAGAACCGCGACATGGCCGGCCTGTGGGAGTTCCCCGGCGGCAAGCGCGAAGCGGGCGAAACCTCCGCGCAGGCCCTGGTGCGTGAACTGCGCGAGGAACTGGGCATCGAAGCCGAGGTTGGCGACTGGATCATGGACGTGCCGCAGCGGTACCCGGACAAGCACCTGACGCTGGAAGTGCGGCACGTCCGCAGCTGGAAGGGCACACCGCGCGGTCGCGAAGGCCAGGCCATCACCTGGGTCGCGCAGGACAAGCTCGGACGCTACTCGATGCCGCCGGCCGACCTGCCGGTGGTGGCGGCACTGCGCGAGCCCGACTGCTACCTGGTCACTCCTGCACCGGGTGAGGACGAGGCCGGTCAACGGCAGTGGCAGGAACGGCTGCAGCGCGCGGTCAGTGGCGGCCAGCAGCGCATCCAGCTGCGCCTGCCGCTGCAGCATCCTCGCCGTCAGGCCCTGATCGAGCAGGCGCTGCGTGCGCACCGGCGCGGGGTGCAGTGGCTGCTGAACCGCGATATCGAACTGGCGCGCTCGCTGGGTGTCGGCGTGCATCTGGGCAGCGAACAGCTGTTGTCCCTGCAGGCGCGACCGTTGCCGGATGGGCAGCTGGTGGGAGCCTCCTGCCACGATCTTGAGCAGCTGCAGGCCGCACAACGGCTGGGATGCGACTTCGCCGTGCTTGGGCCGGTGCAGGCGACCGCCAGCCATCCCGAGGCAACGCCGCTGGGCTGGGATGCGTTTGCCGCCTTGCGTGCACAGGTATCGCTGCCCATCTACGCACTGGGTGGGATGGCACGCGGCCAGGTCGCTGAGGCGCGCCGCCATGGTGGGCAGGGCATCGCCGCCATCCGCAGCCTGTGGCCGGAGTAGAGCACGCTCGCGGGGTCAGATCCCCGCGCAGCCGGGCTCTGACCCCATTGCCGGGATCGGACCCCTAGCGATCACAATGTGATCCAGAAACAGCCGTACTGACGCCGCAGTCCCAGCACGGTCGCGGCGCGGGTGGCGCTGCCAGGCAGCGTCTGCTCAAGCCGCAGGCCTACGGGATGGCGCGACGTGGAGGGCTCGGTCGCGGATCCGGCCAGTGCAGGATCCTCGTCCTGGAGAAGGGCCTGTGCCTGCTGCGGATAGACCGGCACGACGTCCACCAGTGGCCGCCGCGCCAGCGACTCCAGCTGGCCGAGGATGCGCTGCGCGCCCGCGTCGGACACCGCCCCCCAGAGATAGAGTGAGGACAAGCGGTTCACGTCGTTGCCGGTGATGCCGGTGCGCAGGGCCTGTACCAGCTCGCTCAGGCGGCGCGGGCAGCGCGCCCCCAGCGAGTCCTGCGGCAGGTGGTTGCCGGCAGGAGCGGGAGGTGGCAGCCGTGATCGCGCGCCGATGCTGTCGCAGGGCCGGTCGGTGTAGACGCTCTGGCCTTGTGCATCGGTGCAGCGGTTCAGGCGCGAGGCCTGGCCGTGGGC
The DNA here is from genome assembly GCF_056756445.1 of Stenotrophomonas sp. STEN225. Taxonomy (NCBI): domain Bacteria; kingdom Pseudomonadati; phylum Pseudomonadota; class Gammaproteobacteria; order Lysobacterales; family Lysobacteraceae; genus Stenotrophomonas; species Stenotrophomonas sp. STEN225. The sequence continues at coordinate 437,882 of NZ_JBRRBV010000001.1, forward strand.
AACGCCGGGCGCAGCGGACAGCAGCAGCGGCAGCAGCAGGAGTGAAATGGATCTCATCGACGCAGGGTAGCGCCGAATGCACGCGTGCAGCGTGCTTTCAGCCCTGCAGCAGTTTCAACACGGCCGTTGTCGGCTTGGCCAGGTTCAGGGTGTAGAAGTGCAGGCCCGGCGCGCCGCCTTCGATCAGGCGCTGGCACAGCTTGGCCACCACTTCGGCGCCGAATGCACGCACCGATGCCGCGTCATCGCCGTAGGCCTGCATCTTGCGGCCGATCCAGCGCGGGATCTCGGCGCCGCACTGCTCGGAGAAGCGGCGCAGCTGGCTGAAGTTGGCGATCGGCATGATGCCGGGCGTGATCGGCACGTCCACGCCAAGCCGGCGCACTTCATCCACGAAGTGGAAGTAGGCGTCGGGGTTGAAGAAGTACTGGGTGATCGCCGCGTCGGCGCCGGCATCGATCTTGGCCTTGAAGTGCTTCAGGTCGGCCAGGGCATCGGAGGCCTGCGGATGTGTTTCGGGGTAGGCACCGACCTCGATGCGGAAGGCATTGCCATGTTCGGCACGGATGAAGGCGATCAGTTCGGCGGCGTAGCGCAGGTCGCCAGGAAAGCCCATGCCCGAGGGCAGGTCACCGCGCAGTGCGACCAGCCGGCGGCAGCCGATCGCGCGGTACAGCTTGAGCAGCTCGCGGATTTCCTGGCGGGTGCCGCCGACACAGGAGAGATGAGGCGCCGCCTCGAAGCCGTGGTGCTGGTTGAGATGGCGCACGGTCTCGGAGGTGTAGCTCAGGGTCGAGCCACCGGCGCCGAACGTACAGGACACGTACTCGGGCGCGTAGTCCTTCAGCTTCGCCGCGGCACGGTCGAGCTGGCTGCGCTGTTCGTCGGTCTTGGGCGGATAGAACTCGAAGCTGATGGCGGTCATGGCACGGGCGATGGCGGCGGGTGCGAACCAGTATATCGCTTCATCAAGATGGATGTGCAATGAATGTGTGAAGCGCCTGCCGCGAAGGGGGAAGGGCGGGTACCCTGTGCCACTGAATTCCTGATCACGCCGCACACCATGTCCATCGTCCTTACCGATTTCGCCCGTCCCCGCCTGTTCCCGCGCGTGCCGCGCGGCAACACCATCCAGGACTGCACTGCCGAGCAGTTCGAGGCGTATCTCAACGCACACGCACCGCTGAAGGTGCTCGACGGCTACGCGCCGTTCTGCAAGCTGTTCGTCTACGAGAACTGGACCAGCACGCGCTGCCTGACCGTGCCGGTCACCGACGCCAACCGCCACCTGCTGCGCAGCGGCTACGAAGCGCGCAACCGCGATGAGCTGCCGGTGCTGGTGCGTTGGTTCGAAGGCGTCGAATCGCCGCGTGCGAACTACCTGGTGGTGATCCTGTACAGCGCCGAGCAGCTGGCCAAAGAGGGCTCACCGATCGATGCGGACTGGGGCATCGTCGGCTGCATCTACACTGCCGAACCGGAGGAGGTGCCGATGGCGCCGATCACGATGATGCGCAATGCGCTCGGTGTGGAGGAGGGCGGTTCCGGCGTGCCGCTGGACCGAGAGGCCTACCAGCGCGCCGTGCAGTTCTGGGAGAACAACGCCAACTGGCGGCCGTAGGCCCGGTCAGGTGCGTCCGGCCGCGCTCAGCCGGAAAGCCATTCCCACCACGGGTAATGGTATTCGCGGTCGATTGCCTGCCAGTGCTGGCCGCAGTGTGCACAGGCGACCGTGTGGCAATCGCCCCACCCATCCTCGGCCTCCTGCAACGAGAGCAGCTGCATGTGGCCCTGTTCGATCAGGCGCCGGGGATCGAAGAACGGGTAGGTGGGGTGGAGCGCGCACAGGCAACCCTCGCGCGCCTGCCAGTAGCGCAATCGCCGCAGCGCCGCCTTCAGGTGCGCCTGGTTGCTGACCAGCATGCCGCCGAGTTCGATGGGCTGGCAGCGTCGCTCGATCAGGTCGGCGTGCGATGCCAGGGCCTCCAGCGAGGAGGGGGTGAACAACCGTGCAACCGTACGCGCGGCGTCGGTGATGCGGCTGGCGTCGCGCGACAGCAGATCCTGCAGCAGCACGTCGGCCTGTGCATCGTCGAGCCGGGGTATCGGCGCTGAGGACCACGGCCAGCGCATCAGCGGGCCTTGCCGATGGCGGCGTAATGGCCGGCCGTAAGGCGCAGCAGGTCGGCCGGCGCCAGTTCCACTTCCAGTCCACGACGCCCGGCGCTGACATGCAGGCTGGGCAATACCTGCGCACTGGCATCCAGGAACGTGCGCAGGCGCTTCTTCTGCCCGAGCGGGCTGATGCCACCGACCACGTAGCCGGTGGCGCGCTGGGCGGCGTCGGCAGCGGCCATCTCACACTTCCGGCAGCCGGCTGCTTCCGCCAACGCCTTCAGGTCCAACTGGCCGGCCACCGGCACGATCGCCACCAGCAGCTCGTGGGTTTCGGTGCTGGCCAGCAGGGTCTTGAACACCTGGGCCGGGTCCAGGCCCAGGCCCAGCTTCTCCACGGCTTCGCCACCGTAAGACTCGGCGTGTGCGTCGTGCACGTAGCTGCGCACGGTGTGGGCGATCTTCTCGCGCTTGAGCAGATTGATGGCGGGGGTCATGCGCGCATCGTAGCGCGCAGGCAGGGGCTTGCCTTGACCCAGGCTACTGGCGGCCGGTGCGATAATGCGCGCTGTACACCGTCTGGAATCGCATCATGCGCGCACCGCACCTGTTTCATGGCCTGACCCTGGATAGCGAACCGTGCGCGGGCCCGTACCCACCGCAGGGCTTCTGGCCGATCGCCGAAGGTGCACTGGGCAACGGTGATCAGTTCGGTCTGTACTGGCCGCTGGGTCGCGAGGCTGAGCCACCCGTGGTCTGCGAAATGTTCCATGACGAAGGGCGCATGGTCTTCCGCCATTCCTCATTGGATGTCTTCGCGCAGTGGCTGGATGCCGGTGGCGCGGAACAGGACGACGATGACGGCTGTGAGCCGCGTGAGCACGCGGTACCGGATGCGGGATCGCCGTTGCCCTTGATCGAGCGCGCGCAGCGGCATGTACAGTCCGCTGAACCGGTCCAGGCAATCGCGTTGCTGGAGGATGCCTGCAGCCGCTTTCCGGAACTGCCGCGCGCGTGGGCCATGCTGGCAGGGCAGCAGATGCGCCTGGGCCAGCATGCGGCGGCCGTGGCGGCGGCACGTGCGGCGATCCTGGCCAACTGGGCTTTCGGCAGTCCCGAGCCCGGCGTGCTGCGCATGCTGCGGGCCACCGATGCGGCCGGTGATCCTGTGCTGGCGATGGCGCAGCAGATGGAGTTTGCCTTCGGCGGCGCCAAGACTAACCCGGACTATGCGCTGATGCAGGCGTGCATCGATCAGTGCTGGGATGCGGGAGATACGCAGGCGGCACTGCGCGTGAGCCAGAACCGCTGCTACGTGTTGAGCAGCGAGACAGTTTCCTTCCAGCAGCGCGAAGGCTTTGATCTGGAGGCTTGGCGGCGCGACTTCGCCACACGGTGCCAGCGTGCGCTGCGCGACGACCGGCAGCGCATGTAGATCTACGCGGTGGGGCCGGAACCCTGTCCCGTGGAAAGGGATCCGGCTCCGCGACGCGGGATCAGCGCGACATCGATTGCTGCGTCTGTATCTGTTCCTGGCTCTGCCGCTGCGACAGCTCGTTGTCCAGCGCCTGGCTCTGCCGCGTGCTGTCCCGCAGGTTCTGGGTCACCGCCTGCGACAGGTCGACGTAGGTGCGGTGCATGGCCGGATCGCCGAGCTGGCCCTGCACCGCGAACACGCCCTGGTTGTCCGGCCGCGCCAGCACGGTATCGACGTGGCTCAGGCCGGCCACCTTGGAGTCGTAAGCCACCTGGCCTGCGGCGTTCTCGAGCTGGCTGCGGTCATTGAACAGCGGCGACAGGCCGCCCTGGCGACGCTGTTCTTCCAGGGCTTCCAGCTTGCCCACGACCTGCTGGTAGCGTGGATGGTCGGCGTGGCCCGGGGTGGCCATGGTCGGCTCGGCCGCCTGTGCACGTTGCTGGGTGGCCGCCTCCAGCGCGCCCAGAGTTGCGCCGCCGGCCTTGCCGTCGACGGTGAGCTGGTGGTCACGCTGGAACTGCTTGACCGCTTCCAGGGTGCCGGGGCCGAAATCGCCATCGGCCACCAGCGGCTTGCCGTCCTTGCCCAGGTAGCTCAGGTCGGAGAGTTTCTGCTGCATGGCCTGCACCTCATCGCCCTTGCTGCCGTTGACCAGGACGCCGTTGCCCGCAGGCGTGCCGGGCGAACCGTGCGAGGGGGCATGGGTGGGGGTGATGCCGATCTGGGTCATGGCCCGGTCGAAGCGCTCATCGCGGCTGGTCACGGCGCCCGGGGACTGGATGCCGTACTTGGTGGCATCGACGAAGTTCTGCACGTCGGCGCGGGTTGGTGGATTGCCGGCCTGGATGGTACCGCCCTGCAGCTTTTCCGCGTTGCCGGCCAGGTAGTTGATGAACTGCGGGCCCATGCTGCCGAACTGGTTGTCATAGTCGGCCATGGCCAGCTGCAGTTCCGGGTTGGCCGCGACGGCATCGGCGGCCGCCGGGTTGGTCGCACGCACCTTGGCGATGGCTTCATCGACACGCTCGATGGCGCTGTCCAGCTTCGCGTTGGTGAGCTGGTCGATGTTGGCCTGCGGAATGGCCTGCAGCTTGGCGTCCAGCGCGGCCAGCTGCGGGCTGCTCAGCCCGCCCTGCTGGGACAGAAGTTCGATGTCGCCGTTGGTGAAGCCGTTGTCGCGCAGGAAGCGCCTGGCCTGCGGATTGCCGCCGACGTCGACTGCACCAAGCCGAACGAGTAGGTGCTCGAGCCCCTCTGGGCATAGGAGAAGTGATCCAGGTGGCGGGTGTTGCCAGGGCCTCCAGCGAGGAGGGGGTGAACAACCGCGCGACCGTACGCGCGGCGTCGGTGATGCGGCTGGCGTCGCGCGACAGCAGATCCTGCAGCAGCACGTCGGCCTGTGCATCGTCGAGCCGGGGTATCGGCGCTGAGGACCACGGCCAGCGCATCAGCGGGCCTTGCCGATGGCGGCGTAATGGCCGGCCGTAAGGCGCAGCAGGTCGGCCGGCGCCAGTTCCACTTCCAGTCCACGACGCCCGGCGCTGACATGCAGGCTGGGCAATACCTGCGCACTGGCATCCAGGAACGTGCGCAGGCGCTTCTTCTGCCCGAGCGGGCTGATGCCACCGACCACGTAGCCGGTGGCGCGCTGGGCGGCGTCGGCAGCGGCCATCTCACACTTCCGGCAGCCGGCTGCTTCCGCCAACGCCTTCAGGTCCAACTGGCCGGCCACCGGCACGATCGCCACCAGCAGCTCGTGGGTTTCGGTGCTGGCCAGCAGGGTCTTGAATACCTGTGCCGGATCGAGGCCCAGCTTGTCGACGGCCTCGCCACCATACGACTCGGCGTGGGCATCGTGCACGTAGCTGCGTACGGTGTGGGCGATCTTCTCGCGCTTGAGCAGGGTAATGGCCGGAGTCATGGGCGCATCGTAGCGTGGGGCGACGCGGCTGCCTTGACCGAGGCTGTTGCCATGATCTGGTAGCGCCGGACCATGCCCGGTGGCGTGGAGATCGTATTGCCTGCGTGTCGATGAGCAGGCGCCTTGTACCCGCCGGGCATGGCCCGGCGCTACCGGGATGCTCGTGGGCTGGCGCTAGCGGCGTGCCTGACGCAGAACGGGCGCCCGAAGGCGCCCGTTCTTTCTGTTTCCGTTGCTGGGGCTGGGGCCCTTTCCTGCGGAAAGGGAACCGACCCCGGGCGCGGCATCAGTAGCGGTAGTGGTCCGGCTTGAACGGGCCTTCCACCGGCACGCCGATGTAGTCGGCCTGTTCCTGGGTCAGGGTGGTCAGCTTCACGCCGATCTTCTCCAGGTGCAGGCGTGCCACTTCCTCGTCCAGCTTCTTCGGCAGCAGGTAGACCTTCTTCTCGTAGCTGTCCTTGTTCGCCCACAGGTCGATCTGTGCCAGGGTCTGGTTGGCGAAGCTGTTGGACATCACGAAGCTCGGGTGGCCGGTGGCACAGCCCAGGTTCACCAGGCGGCCCTCGGCCAGCAGGAAGATCGCATTGCCGTTCGGGAAGACGTACTTGTCGACCTGCGGCTTGATGTTCACGTGCTTGATGCCCGGGTAGGACACCAGCGCATCGACCTGGATCTCGTTGTCGAAGTGGCCGATGTTGCAGACGATCGCCTGGTCCTTCATCGCGCTCAGGTGCTCGATGCGGATGATGTCCTTGTTGCCGGTGGTGGTGACGTACAGGTCGGCACGGCCCAGGGTCGATTCGATGGTGTTGACTTCGTAGCCTTCCATCGCTGCCTGCAGGGCGCAGATCGGATCGATTTCGGTCACGACCACGCGTGCGCCGTAGGCACGCAGCGAGGCGGCGCAGCCCTTGCCGACGTCACCGTAACCGCAGACCACGGCCAGCTTGCCGGCCAGCATCACGTCCATGGCACGCTTCAGGCCATCGGCCAGCGACTCGCGGCAGCCGTACAGGTTGTCGAACTTGCTCTTGGTGACCGAATCGTTGACGTTGATCGCCGGAATCAGCAGGGTGCCGGCCTGGGCCAGCTGGTACAGGCGGTGCACGCCGGTGGTGGTCTCTTCGGAGACGCCCTTCCAGTCCTTGACCACGCGGCCCCAGTAACCCGGGCGCTCCTTGGCCACGCGCTTGAGCAGGTTCTTGATGACCTGTTCCTCGTGCGAGGAGGAGGCGGTGTTGACCCAGTCACTGCCGTTTTCCAGCTCGTAGCCCTTGTGGATCAGCAGGGTGACGTCGCCACCGTCATCGACCACCAGCTCCGGACCGGTCAGGGTGCCGTCGGCCAGAGTGAAGGTCAGCGCGTCCAGGGTGCAGTCCCAGTACTCTTCCAGGGTCTCGCCCTTCCAGGCGAACACCGGGGTGCCGGTGGCGGCGATGGCCGCAGCCGCATGGTCCTGGGTCGAGAAGATGTTGCACGAGGCCCAGCGCACGTCGGCGCCGATGTCCTTCAGCGTTTCGATCAGCACCGCGGTCTGGATGGTCATGTGCAGCGAGCCGGTCACTCGCACGCCCTTCAGCGGCAGCTCGGCCTGGTACTTGCGGCGGATCGACATCAGGCCCGGCATTTCATGCTCGGCGATGTCCAGTTCCTTGCGGCCCCAGTCGGCCAGGGTGATGTCGCGGATCTTGTAATCGCCTTCGGTGGAGAAGGTCTTGGCAACAGCGTTCATGCAGTAGCTCCGGTTGTGGGCGAGCGGGTGCTCGCATCTAGCCGGGCGCCGTTGTTACAGAGCCACCTCACCGAGCCTGGCCGGCCTCATGGGGGTCCGGTCGCAGCGCCCCTCGGGAGGGGAGAACGGCCATTATATCGCGCGCCCGGTGTTTCATCGGCGTGACCCAACCATCGGCAGATGGGCGCCTGTGCACGGACTGTTAAGGTCGGGTTTTAACGCACCCTCAGGTGGAACGATGAGCATGCATGTACGCCGCAACCGGCGCTTGACCGGCCTGGTCCTGTCCATGGCCCTGTTGGCGGTGGCCCCGCTGGCCTGGGCGGCAGCGCCGCAGCCTGCGGCGGCCCAGGCCCAGGGGGCAAACGGCTACGAGCTGCCCTCGGCCGCGCTGCAGGCGGTGGTCGACGCCCCGCGTGCGCCCTCGCTGTACCTGTCGCCGCGCCGCGATGTGGCCGCGCTGATGCAGATGCCGTCGCTGCCGTCGATCCAGGTGGTGGCCCAGCCGGAACTGAAGCTGGCAGGCCTGCGCATCAACCCGCGCACGTTCTCCGACAGCCGTTTCAGCTTCGGCGAGAAGCTGTGGCTGATGAGCGTGGCCGACGGCAGGGAGCGGCAGATCAGCGGCCTGCCGGGCACGCTGTCGATTGCCAGCCTGGCATGGTCGCCGGACCAGAAGTGGCTGGCCTTCAATCAGGTCGACGCCGCCAGTGGCGCCAATGAACTGTGGCTGGTGGATGTGGCCGCCGGCAGCGCCCGTCGCCTGGTCGCCGGCCTGAACACGGTGATCGGCAGCGGCTACCAGTGGCTGCCGGACAGCCGTGGTCTGGTGGTGTTCACCCGCCCGGCCAACCTCGGCGCCGCCCCGGCCGCCGACGGCATTCCCACCGGCCCCGCCGTGCAGCAGACCAGCCAAGGCGGCGGCGTGGTGTCGATCCGTACCTATCAGGACCTGCTGAAGAACGAGGCCGACGCGCGCCAGTTCGACTACTACGCCACCACCCAGCCGATGGAAGTCAGCCTGGATGGCCGCACCCGCGCGATCGGCGCGGCGGGCATCTTCATGGGCTTCTCGGTATCGCCGGATGGCCGCTTCGTGCTGCGCCAGCCGGTGCAGCGGCCTTACTCCTATGTGGTGCCGGTCAGCAGCTTCCCGCGCCGCATTGAAGTGATCGACCGTGCCAGCGGCCAACTGGTGCACACCGTGGCCGTGCGCCCGCTGGTGGAAGGCCTGCCGACCGGCAACGACGCCGAAGTGACCGGCGTACGCGACATCATCTGGCGCGGCGATGCCGATGCCACGCTGGTCTGGGCCGAGGCCCAGGACGGTGGTGATCCGAACCGCGACGCCAAGGTGCGCGACGCCGTGCTGATGCAGGCCGCCCCGTTCGACAGGCCGCCGGTGACGCTGGCCCAGCTAGGCAGCCGTCTGGCCGGCATCAGCTGGGGCCGTGGCGACCTGGCCCTGCTCACCGAGTCGTGGTGGAAGACCCGCAGGACCAAGACCTGGTTGATTGCCCCGGACAACGCCGGTACCGAGCCGCGCCTGCTGTGGGATCGTGATGCGCAGGACCGCTATTCCGATCCGGGCCGGCCCCAGCTGTCCAGCGACGATCGCGGCCGCTCGCTGCTGCAGACCAGCCCCGATGGTGGCAGCCTGTATCTGGTTGGTGCCGGTGCTTCGCCGGAAGGTGACCGTCCGTTCGTGGACCGCTTCGACATCGCCAGCGGAAAGGCCTCCCGCCTGTTCCACTCGCAGGCGCCGAACTATTCGGTGCCGGTGGCATTGCTGGACAATCAGGGCAGCTCGCTGCTGCTGAGCCGTGAAAGCCCGGACGAGCCGACCAACTTCCATGTGCAGTCGCTCACCGATGCCGGCGCGGCACCGCGCGCGCTGACCCACTTCCCGCATCCGCTGCCGCAGCTCAAGGGCGTGCAGAAGGAGCAGATCCGCTACAAGCGTGCCGACGGCGTGGACCTCACGGCCACGCTGCTGCTGCCGCCGGGCTACGATCCCACGCGCGACGGCCCGCGCCCGCTGCTGATGTGGGCCTACCCGGGCGAGTTCAAGAGCGCCGCGGCCGCCAGCCAGGTCACCGATTCGCCGTACCGTTTCAACGCGATCAGCTACTGGGGCCCGCAGGCCTTCCTGGCCAAGGGCTATGTGGTGCTGGCAAGTCCTTCGATGCCGATCATCGGCGAGGGCGACAAGGAACCCAACGACACCTATATCGAACAGCTGGTGGCCAATGCCCAGGCTGCGGTGGACGAAGTGGTGCGCCGTGGCGTGACCGACCGCGACCATATCGCCATCGGCGGCCATTCCTACGGTGCGTTCATGACCGCGAACCTGCTTGCGCATACGCGCCTGTTCAAGGCCGGCATCGCCCGCAGTGGTGCCTACAACCGTACGCTGACGCCGTTCGGCTTCCAGGCCGAAGAGCGCAACTACTGGCAGGCGCAGGACGTGTATCAGAAGATGGCGCCGTTCAACTATGCGGACCGGATCAAGGATCCGATCCTGTTCATTCACGGCGTGGATGACAACAATTCCGGCACCTTCCCGATGCAGAGCGAGCGCATGTTCGCCGCGGTGAAGGGACTCGGAGGGACGGCGCGCCTGGTGATGCTGCCGAACGAATCGCACGCCTATCGTGCACGCGAATCGATCATGACCATGCTGGCCGAGAGCGAGCGCTGGCTGGAGCAGACCATCGGCCCGGCAGCCTCGGGCAAGGCGAAGAAGAAGCGCTGACACGTGCATGCCGGCGGCCCCTGCGAGGGGGCCGCCCCGACGCGGTTGCATTCCACATCGGCAGCGCTGGCGTTGCATGCAGATGAAACCATTTCTGCATCGCAGCACAGCCCCCGATCTGGGATAGGCTTGGATCCAGGATCCGTTGACCGAGGCCCGTGCGTCGCCGATGAACGAGTACCGCAGCAGCATCGAGTTTGCTTCTCCCGATCTTCCGCTCCGCGATGACGTGCGCCGGCTCGGCGCGCTGGTCGGCGACCTGCTGGTCGAGCAGGTTTCGGCAACCTTCCTCGACGACGTCGAGGATGTGCGCACGCGGGCCATCGCCCGCCGCGAAAACCAGGCGCCGCTGTCGGAGCTGGCCGATGGCCTGGCCGGTCGTACGCCGCAGCAGGCCGAGACGATGGTGCGGGCATTCAGCACCTACTTCCAGGTGGTCAACATTGCCGAGCGCGTGCACCGCATCCGCCGCCGCCGCGACTACCAGCGCGCCGGTACTGCCGCGCCGCAGCCGGATGGCCTGCAGGATGCGCTGCAGCACCTGAAGGCGCAGGGCGTGACGCTGGATGAGTTGGCGCAGTGGCTGCCGCGCATCGATATCGAACCGGTGTTCACTGCGCATCCGACCGAAGCCGTGCGCCGCGCACTGCTGGAGAAGGAGCAGCTGATGGTGGCCAGCCTGGTCGACAACCTCGACGGCCAGCGCACGCCGGGCGAGGCGGCAGCGGATGCTGCACGCTTCCGCATGGCGCTGACCGCTTCCTGGCAGACCACCGACTCCTCGCCGGTGCGGCCGACGGTCGATGACGAGCGCGAGCATGTCGGCTTCTATCTGGTGCAGGTGCTGTACCGGGTGATACCCGTGCTGTACGAATCCCTGCAGCAGGCGCTGCGTGATACCTATGGCGAAGAACTGGCGCTGCCGCGCCTGCTGCGTTTCGGCACATGGGTGGGCGGCGACATGGACGGCAACCCGAACGTGGACGCCCGCACCATCCGCAGCACGCTCGATGCCCAGCGACAGGCAGTGCTGGGGCGCTACCAGAAGGAACTGCTGCAGCTGGCCAGCCTGCTCAGCCAGTCCACCGAGCGGGTGGGCGTGAGCGATGCGCTGCAGGCGCGCGTGTCGCACTACCAGCAGCTGTTGCCGCAGGTGCAGTCGCGCCCGCGGCACGCCGACATGCCGTACCGGCTGCTCAACGACCGCATGCGTGCGCGCCTGCAGGCCACCCTGGACGATGCAGAGGGAGCCTATGCAGGCCCGGACGAGCTGATCGACGATCTGCAGCTGATCCTCGACAGCCTTCGTGCCAACCGTGGCGAGCATGCCGGCGGATTCGCCGTGCAGCGACTGTTGTGGCGGGTGAAGACGTTCGGCTTCCATCTGGCGCGGCTGGACGTGCGGCAGGAGTCGAGCGTGCATGCGCGCGCGCTGGCGGCAGTGCTGGGCGGTGAAGCGGCCTGGGAAGGAATGGATACATTGGCGCGCGCCGGCCTGCTCGGCCCACACGCCAGCGGCGAGCAGCCGCTGCCGGTGGGCGACGACGAAGGCAACCAGCGATTGGATGCGGTGTTCGCGGCGCTGGCCGACGCGCGCGCGCGGCATGGCAGCGAGGCGCTGGGCAGCTACATCATCTCGATGGCACATGATCGCAGCGATGTGCTGGCCGTGCTGGCGCTGGCGCGCCGTGGCGGATTGGCTGACGAGGACGGCGCGGTGCCGCTGGACATCGCACCGCTGTTCGAGACGGTGGACGATCTCAAGCGCGGTACTGCGACGCTGCGTGACCTGCTGGCCGATCCGGTCTATCGCGCTCATCTGCGGGCACGCGGTGATGTGCAGATGGTGATGCTGGGTTACTCCGACAGCAGCAAGGACGGCGGCATCGCCGCCTCGCGCTGGGGCCTGCAGCGTGCGCAGGTGGAACTGCTGGACGTGGCGGCCGAGGCCGGCATCCGCCTGACCTTCTTCCACGGCCGTGGTGGTTCGATCAGCCGGGGCGGTGGCAAGACCACGCACGCGGTGGACGCGTCGCCACGTGGCAGCATCGATGGTCGCCTGCGCGTGACCGAGCAGGGCGAGGTGATCCACCGCAAGTACGGCATCCGCGCGCTGGCGCTGCGATCGCTCGAGCAGGCCACCGGTGCGGTGCTGCGGGCCAGTCTGCGTCCGCGTGCCGCGGAACCTCGCGAGGAGGGCTGGCGACCGGTGATGGACGTGGTCGCCGCCGCCAGCAGCGAGGTCTATCGCGCCTTCGTCGGCCAGGCCGGTTTCATGGATTACTTCCGAACGGCGACGCCGATCGATGTGATCGAGCGGATGACGCTGGGTTCACGGCCGTCGCGTCGTCTCGGCCAGGATGCGGCACTGGGCAACCTGCGTGCGATCCCGTGGGTATTCGCCTGGAGCCAGGCCCGCGCGGTGATTCCCGGCTGGTATGGCGTGGGCAGCGGCCTGCAGGCGGCGGTGGATGCCGGCCATGAACCTGTCCTGCGCGACATGGCGCGCGACTGGCCGTTCTTCCGCACCTTCCTGGACGACATCGCAATGGTGCTGTCCAAGGGCGATATCACCATCGCCGAACAGTTCTCGCGTCTCTCCGGTGACCTGCACGGGCGCTTTTTCCCGCAGATCCAGCACGAACTGGCGCTTACCCGCCGCTGGCTGCTGGCACTGATGGACCAGCAGACCTTGCTGGAGCACGATGCGCGGCTGGCGCTGTCGATCCGCCTGCGCAATCCCTACGTCGATCCGATCAGCGTGCTGCAGGTGGACCTGCTGCAGCGCTGGCGCGAAAGCGGGCGGGAGGACGAAGAACTGCTGCGCGCGCTGGTGGCCTGCGTGAATGGTGTTTCGCAGGGCGTGCAGAACACCGGGTGATCCGCATCCGCCGGGCATGGCCCGGCGCTACCCGCCTCGGTGGGTGCGGAGCTTGCCCCGCACGCTCTCACTCTTCAGGCGAAGGCGGATTGGACGCCAGCAGTTCCAGGTGCCGTTGCTCCATTTCCTGCCGCAGCTGGCGCCGGATCAGCGCGGCGGCCTGCCGGCGCTTTTCGTCCGAACTGGCGGGCTGCAGCGGGGGGACAGGCGTTGGCCGCCCCTCTTCGTCCACCGCCACCATGGTGAAGAAACAACTGTTGGCGTGGCGCACGCTGCGCTTGAGGATGTCCTCGGCCACCACCTTGATGCCGATCTCCATCGACGAGGTGCCGGTGTAGTTCACCGAGGCCAGGAACGTCACCAGTTCGCCCACCGCGATCGGCTGCCGGAACATCACCTGGTCCACCGACAGGGTGACCACGTAGCTGCCGGCGTAGCGGCTGGCGCAGGCATAGGCGACCTGGTCGAGCAGGCGCAGGATGGCGCCGCCGTGGACCTTGCCGGAGAAGTTGGCCATCTCCGGCGACATCAGCACGGTCATGGACAGCTGGTGGGTTTTGAGTTCGGTCGACATGCACCGATTGTATCGGCGTGGCGCAGCTCGTGTAGAGCCGAGCCCGTGCTCGGCTGCTCTCGGCGCAGGCAAAAGAAAGCCGAGCATGGGCTCGGCTCTACAGAAAGCAGAAGGGCCGCTTGCGCGGCCCTTCGTCTGTCTTACTTCAGCTTCGCATCGGCGCGCAGGGCGGCGGCACGATCGGTCTTCTCCCAGGAGAAGGCCGTGGCGTTGACCGTCTCGCCGGCACCGTTGAGGTAGCTGAACTCCTTCGGCTTGCGGCCGAAGTGGCCGTAGGCCGCAGTCTGCTGGTACATCGGGTGGATCAGGTCCAGCATCTTGATGATGCCGTACGGGCGCAGGTCGAAGTGCTTGCGGATCAGCTTCTCGATCTTGTCGTCGCTGATTTTGCCGGTGCCGAAGGTGGTGACCGAGATCGAAGTCGGCTCGGCCACGCCGATGGCGTAGGAGACCTGCACTTCGCAGCGGTCGGCCAGGCCGGCGGCAACCACGTTCTTGGCGACGTAGCGGGCAGCGTAGGCGGCCGAGCGGTCAACCTTGGACGGATCCTTGCCGGAGAACGCGCCGCCACCGTGACGGGCCCAGCCGCCGTAGGTGTCGACGATGATCTTGCGGCCGGTCAGGCCGCAGTCGCCCACCGGGCCGCCGATCTCGAACTTGCCGGTCGGGTTGATGTGGAACTTGGTGCCCTTGTGCAGCCACTTGGCCGGCAGCACCGGCTTGATGATCTCTTCGCGGACGGCCTCGATCAGGTCCTTCTGCTTGATGCCCGGGGCGTGCTGGGTGGACAGCACCACCGCGTCGATGGCGGCCACTTCGCCGTTCTCGTAGCGCAGGGTGACCTGGCTCTTGGCGTCCGGGCGCAGCCACGACAGCGGCGAGTTCTTCTTCTTGCGGATCTTGGCCTGCTGCTCGACCAGGCGGTGCGACAGGTGGATCGCGGCCGGCATGTAGCTGTCGGTCTCGTTGGTGGCGTAGCCGAACATCAGGCCCTGGTCGCCCGCGCCCATTTCTTCCGGCTTCTTGCGGTCCACGCCCTGGGCGATGTGCGGCGACTGCTTGCCGATCAGGTTCAGCACGCCGCAGGTGGCGCCGTCGAAGCCGACGTCGGAGCTGTCATAGCCGATGTCCAGGATGACCTTGCGGGTCAGCGCTTCGAGGTCGATCCAGGCGCTGGTGGTGATCTCACCGGCAACAATGGCCACACCGGTCTTGACCATGGTCTCGCAGGCCACTCGGGCGCGCTGGTCCTGGGTCAGGATCGCGTCCAGCACCGCGTCGGAGATCTGGTCGGCAATCTTGTCCGGATGGCCTTCGGAGACCGATTCGGAGGTGAACAGGTAGCTGGACATCAGGCTTAATATCCCTTGATTCGGATGGAAAGATGGGCGCGCATCATACACGGGGTGCGCCGCCTGTGCATTGTGAACCCGTACGGGTTGCCGGTGGTTAAGGTGACGTGCCCTCTGGCACAAGGCCTGGCGGGCGTCTGCAGGACACGGTGCGCAGGCAGTGTTCCACTGGCGTGACCATTGCCGCAAGGCCGTGTTGCGGGGGGGAAGGGGCGGTTCCGGCGTTGCCGGAGCGGGACCGGCCGTCATCGTTCTGCCCCGAAACCGCCATCTGCCTGCCGCGTGCCAGGCGCAGGCTGTCGGCCAATCCGGCCGACGGGTATCAGTGAGCACGCCATGCAGGAACTCGAACAGCGTCTGCAGCAACGCTTTCCGGAGTGGTTCCACGGCCGCCGCGGCCAGCTCGCGCGGCCACTGCTGCGCAGTGTGGGTCGCTGGTCGCGGCTGGACCGGGTGGAGGACTTCCTGCGGCGCAACGCTGACGTGCGCGGATTCGGCTTCGTGGCCGCCGGACTGGAGTTCCTGGACGGCCAGTACCAGGTGGATCCGGCCGCCCTGGCCCGCATTCCGGCCACGGGCCGTCTGCTGATCGTGGCCAATCATCCTTCCGGTGCACTCGACGCGCTGGCGCTGCTGGACGCGGTCGGCCGCATCCGCCGCGATGTGCGGATCGTGGCCAACGATCTGCTGGGCGCCATCGGCCCCCTGCAGGACCTGCTGCTGCCGGTCCGCATCCTCGGCGGCAAGGTCCAGCGCGGCAGCCTGCAGGCGGTGGAGCAGGCGCTGGCCGCCGAGCAGTGCGTGATCGTGTTTCCGGCCGGCGAGGTATCCCGGCTGTCGTTGCGCGGCATCCGTGATGGTCGCTGGCAGCGCGGGTTCGTCAGGTTCGCCCGGGCCGCCGGCGCCCCGGTGTTGCCGGTGAGGGTGGAGGCACGCAATTCGGCCCTGTTCTACGGCGCCTCGACCCTGTTCAAGCCAGCCGGCACCGCGCTGCTGGCGCGTGAGATGTTCGCGCGGCGTGGTCGGCCGCTGCGGTTGCGCGTCGGTGAACCGATGCAGCTGGGACAGGGCGACCCGGGCGAGCAGCTGCTGGCGGTACGGCGCGCGGTGTATGCGCTGGGCCGCGACCTGCGCCCCGGCGAGACTGCCAGCGCCGGCCCCGAACCACTGGCCGCACCGGTGCCGCCGTCGCAGGTGGCGGCCGCCATCGCTGGCGCTGTCCGGCTCGGACAGACCGCCGACGGCAAGCAGATCCTGCTGGCCAGCTGCAGCGCCGACTCGCCGCTGCTGCTGGAACTGGGACGCCTGCGCGAGCTGACGTTCCGCCAGGTGGGCGAGGGTACCGGCCACAGCCGCGACCTGGACGCCTTCGATCCGCAGTACGAGCACATCGTGATCTGGGACGCTGCCGCGCAGCGCATCGCGGGCGCGTACCGCATCATGCGGGGCGCGCACGCGCTGGCCCGGCGCGGACTGGCAGGGCTCTACAGCGCGTCGCTGTTTCGCTATTCCGACGATGCCATCACCCATATCGCCGAGGGGCTGGAGCTGGGCCGCAGCTTCGTGGTGCCCGATTACTGGGGCAGCCGCAGCCTGGACTACCTGTGGCAGGGAATCGGCGCCTACCTGCAGTGCCGGCCCGGCATCCGCTACCTGTTCGGTGCGGTATCGATCAGTGCGGCGCTGCCGCGCGATGCGCGCGAGCAACTGGTGGCCTACTACCAGCGCTACTACGGCGGCATCGCCGGCCTGGCCGAGTCGAACCGGCCCTTCCAGTACTTCGCGGCACCGCCCAGTTTCGGCGAACTGGATGCGGGCGCAGCCTTCGATGTCCTGAAGGCCAACCTGGCCGCACTCGGGACCGGCGTGCCGACCCTGTACCGCCAGTACACCGACCTGTGCGAGCCCGGTGGCGCGCGCTTCCTTGCGTTCGGTGTCGACCCGGCGTTCAGCGACTCGATCGACGGTCTGATCGAGGTGGACCTGTGCGCGATCCGACCGCACAAGCGCAAGCGCTACCTGCGCGATGCCGGAGCGCAGGCATGAGCGCGCTGGCGACGTTGTCGCCACACCGTCGCGCCGTGTTCGTCTCCGACGTGCATCTGGGGTCGCGCCATTGCCATGCGGCCGAACTGGCCGTGTTTCTCGCCCAGCTGCGCTGTGAACGGTTGTACCTGGTCGGTGACATCATCGACCTGTGGTGGATGGCGCATCACCGCGCCAACTGGCGGCAGTCGCACAGCGACGTCATCCAGGCGCTGCATGCACTGCGTCGCAACGGTACCGAGATCATCTACATCCCCGGCAATCACGATGCCTCGCTGCGCCATGTCTGCGGGTTGATGCTGCCGGCGATGCAGGTGCGTCGTCGTGCGATCCATGTGACCGCCGATGGGCGACGGTTGCTGGTCGCCCATGGCGACGACTACGACGGTGTCACCCATTTCGGCGGCCTGCAGGAAAAGTTCGGCGACTGGCTGTACTACCGCATCCTGACCGGCAACCAGGCGCTCAACGCGGTACGCCGCCGGCTGGGCATGCGCTACTGGTCGCTGTCGGAATTCCTCAAGAAGCGCAGTGGTGCGGCCGAGCGCTACATCGAGCGCTTCGTGCAGGCCGGGCTGGACGACGTGCGCCGGCGCGGCCTGGACGGCATCATCTGCGGGCACATCCACCGTGCGGCGCTGGTCGAGCGCGATGGCCTGGTCTACGCCAACGACGGCGACTGGGTGGAGAGCCTGACCGCGCTGGCCGAAGATCATGACGGCGCGCTGCGCCTGCTCGATCACCATGGGCGGACGCTGGTGGAGCTGCCCGGCGCAGCCCGGCGCGCGGCGGCTGCCTGAGCCCAGCGACACCGGCCGCCGTCCTGGCTCTTCCGTCGCCCTGCAAAGCCGTTAGCATCGGGCCATGGATTCCTTGACCCAGATCGTTCTCGGCGGCGCCGTTGCCGCCGTCATCGCCCCGCCCGGACATCGCCGCGCGGCCCTGCTGGCCGGTGCCGCACTGGGCACCTTGCCGGATCTGGATGCCTTGTGGCTGGGCTTCACTGCCGAGGATCCCGTAGCGGTGATGGTCGACCACCGCAGCTTCAGCCATTCGCTGCTGGTGTTGCCCTGGGTGGCGGCGTTGATCTGGTGGCTGTTCAAGCGCTACGGGCGGGGGCGGGTGGCGCAGTCGCCGCTGCGCTGGTTCTGGGCCATCCAGCTGGCGCTGGTCACCCATCCGCTGCTGGATGCGCTCACCGTCTACGGCACCCAGCTGTGGTGGCCACTGCGGCCACACCCGACCATGGGCTCAAGTGTTTTCATCATCGACCCGGCGTACACGGTATGGCTGCTGCTGGGCTGCGTGGTGGCGTGGTTCGGGCGCGCGCGGCCGTGGGCCGGCAAGGTGCTCGGGCTCGCCCTGGTGCTCAGTACCGGCTACCTGGGATGGGGCCTGCTGGCCAAGGCTCAGGTCGACCGTGCCGCCCAGCAGAGCCTTGCGGCCATGGGGCTGGGCGATGCACCACGATTCTCGGTGCCGATGCCGTTCAACACCCTGCTGTGGCGGGTGGTGGCGATGACCCCGAACGGTTACGTGGTCGGCGATCGCTCGCTGGTGGCCGACCGCGGCCCGATGCAGTTCGAAGGCCACCCGTCCAATGTGCAGGCCCTGCGTGAAGCGCAGTCGATCCCGGCGGTTCAACGCCTGCAGTGGTTCAACCGTGGCTTCATGCGTGCGCAGGTCGTGGACGGAACGCTGGTGCTGAGTGATCTGCGCATGGGCCTGGAGCCGGATTACACCTTCAACTTCGCGGTGGCGCGGCAGGTCGATGGGCGCTGGCAGGCGATCGTGCCCGAGCAGCGGCGCACGGATTACAGCAGCCCAGCGGCGCGCGCCGATGTCGGCGTCAGGCTGGCCGCGATGTGGCAGCGGATCTGGCATGCGCCGGCAGCGACGGGCGCCACCGGCGGGAGTGCCCCGGTGCACGCGGGCGATTGATCGGCAGGCGGGGATGCTGTGCCGGCGTCAGGCCGGCGGTGCTGTGCGGTTGAGCTGGATCGAGCGATGCAGGACCTGGCGCGGCGCATTGGCGATGTCGAAGCCGACGAATGCCAGCAGGAACTGCAGGCCCGAAATCAGCGAAACCATGACGATCATGAGCGTACCGACCGGCGTCGCAACCTCTGCCGATGCCGATGCGATCCAGTGGTACGCGCCGAACACGCCACCGAAGGCGAGCAGTCCCAGCCCGGCGATCAGCTCCAGCGAGGCGATGGTCAGGTCGCGCAGGAAATAGTTGTAACCCACGCGCTTGAGCGTGTTGCGCACGTGCTTGAAGGCGAACTCGCCCAGTACCCGGCTGATGCGCAGGTTGCTGGTCTCGTCGGCATAGCGCGCGTCCATCGCCACGTCCTGCACCACGGCACGCACCGTGTTGAGGCGGAACAGCATGTCGGTCTCGAAGAAGTAGCGGTCGCTGATCGCATCCAGGGGCAGGTGACTGGCAACGCGCGCGTGGATGGCGGTGTAGCCGTTGGTCGGGTCGAACACCTGCCAGTAGCCGGACGACGCCTTGCTCATGAACGACAGCGCGAGGTTGCCGATCCGCCGCAACAGCGGCATGCGACGGATGTGGCTGAGGTTCCAGAAGCGGTTGCCCTTGGTGTAGTCGGCGTTGCCCTCGGCGATGGGAGCGACGAAGTCCATCAGCAGTGTGGGATCCATCTGGCCGTCGCCATCGACCTTCACCAGGATGTCCATGCCCTCGGCGATGGCCGCGCGGTAGCCGGTCTTGATCGCACCACCGACGCCGCGGTTCTGCGCATGGAACAGCACCCTGACCCGGGGATCGCGCGTGCTGTCCTGGACCATCCGGCCGCTGCCATCCGGGCAGGCATCGTCAACGCAGTAGATCGCGGTGACCGCATCGTCGATCGCTGCGAGCACGCCGAGCACGTGGCGGGTCACCCGGTAGCAGGGAATGATGACGGCGATCTTCGGTGGCGTGGCCGGGCGCGCGTGGGCGTTCATCTGCATCGTCCTCAGGGCTGCGGCGGTGCCGGCGGCTGCGCGGGCGCGGCCAGCATCGCGGCTGCGGGCACTTCCACCAGGTCGGCGTACATCGAACGGGGTTCGGCGACGTCGCTGACCATCACATGGTGATAGCGGTTGAACGTGGTGTTGAAGCGGTCTTCGGGCATGTCCGGGAAGCGCGCGCGGAAGTACGCCAGCTGCGGGAAATACAGCGTGTGGTTGACTGCCGGGATACCGACGCCGGACAGCAGCGCACCGTAGCGCCCTTCCACCACCAGCGCTCCGTCCGCAGCCTGCCGTGCACCGCGCGCCTGCATCGACGCCAGCACGGCGCTGCGGTCCATGTCGAAGATCGGCCGGGCCGACTGCACCGGATTGAACAGCCCGTTGGTCAGCACGTTGCCGAGCGCGGCCACCGCCAGCACCAGCGCCACCGGATGCGCGGCGAACCGTGGGCGGCGCGCGGCGAAGGCCAGCACGCCCACGCACAGCAGTGGCCATGCATCGGCCGTGGCATGCAGCCGGCTGAAACTGCCCTGGCCGAAGGCGAACTTGAGCAGGCATCCCGCCAGCAGCAGGGTCGCGAGCAGCAGCAGGCGGCCGCGGCCCAGGCGCACCCCGCCGCGCACCAGCACGATCGCGCAGCCGATGTTCAGCAGCAGGCCCAGTGCCAGCAACGCACGGGTGGGCGGCACCATCGACAGTCCGGTCAGCTGGCCGATCCGCAGCGGCACCGGCAGGAAGATCCAGCAGGCGACCAGCGCGATGCCGGCGGCCAGCACCGCCAGCGACAGCCGGTGGCCGCGCGCCCAGCGCAGCACCTGCGTCCAGTCGGCGAGGACGGCGGTGAACAGCGGCAGCAGGCTGCTGAACACTGCGATCTCGCAGGCGTTGGACGGCTCGAACGCAGGCAGCGGATAGAACCCGCGCGTCATCAGGTTGGGGAACCCGTGGGTGAGCAGCGCGACCGGGTTGACCCCGCCGCCGGCGCTCTCGCGCTGGCCGGGATAGACGGTGTTGCGGACGATCTCGATCGCTTCGTGGAAATAGCCCAGGAACGCCAGCAACGCCAGGCTGCCGGCGACCGCCGCATCGAGCAGGCGTGCCACTGTCAACGCATCGCGGCGGAAGGCCAGCACCAGCACGCCCATGGCCAGCAGCGCTGAAATGATGAAGGGCGGGTAGGCCACGGCCAGCAGCCAGACCACCAGTGCGTAGGCGCTGGCGAGGATGCGCAGCCAGCGGTTGTCGATCCGCAGCCAGGCCACGGCTACCCACGGGGCCAGCGCGAACGCGCCCCAGTTGGTCGTCCACCACACCTGCACGTAGGGCGAGAAGTACAGGGTCAGCGCGACCAGCACGGCCGCCAGTGGTGGAACCCGCAGCTGGCGCAGGAACAGTGCCCAGCCGCACAGGAACGCCATCGCCATGAACATGAAGAAGAACGAGTAGGCGTTGGCCGGTGGCAGGATGAAGAAGGCCCAGTGGTACGGCTTGAACAGCAGGCCCCAGTCCAGCAGCGGAAGCGCCTGGAACGAGCGCAGCGTCTCGTGGTATGGCGAAAACGCGTTGGTCGCGCCGAAGTCGTTGGCCACCGCGATCTGCACGTACGGGGTGTAGACCATCCACTCGTCCATGCGGATGCCCCGCGCCTTGCCGAGCAGGGGCTCGATCGGCGCCAGCCCCAGGTACTGGCTGGCCATCGCATACGACGAGGGCGTCAGTGCAAATGCGACATACAGCAGGCACAGCACCGCCACGATGCCCAGGCACAGACGGGCCTGGCGGGAGTCGAGGCCATCCAGCAGGCCGCCTTCCCGGGCGGCGAGGGGCAGCGTGCTACCCGGAGTCGTTGCGCGTGCTGTCATCAGGAATCCCTTCAGGCGCGGAGCTCGGTGGTCCCGTTGCCGCGCACGCGGAAGGGGCCGGGTCCAGCGCGCGCCCGTCCTCGACGCCAGCCCGCGACGATTCTAGCGGGTTGCCAGCCATGCGGCGCGTGGCACTGCCGCAGCGCAGCGGTGCAGGCGCCGGTCAATACACCGTCGCGCGGCCCTGCACGAACGAGAAGAAGAACACGGCATTGGGATCGTTCTGCACCAACCGGAACTCGCGACGCATGCCCTCCACCGTATCCTCGTCCACGGTGCCGGCCTGCAGCAGCTGCTCGGCGGCCGACAGCAGCAGCTGCTCCCAGAACGCGATCATCGTCTTGCGCCGCGCCGGCTCGCGGTTGTCCAGGTGGATCGTCTTGATCTCGGTATGCACATCGCGGAAACCACCGGCCAGCAGCAGGTTGCCGAGCTTGGCGCCGACGAAGGGATCGCCGCCGTGGTCGTACTGGAAATCATTGAATGCCATCCAGTAACGCCAGATGTGCGGCGAATACGGATCGAGCAGGAACGATGCGTTCATCACTTCGGTGATGTAGACCGGCGATCCCGGTGCGAGTACGCGGCGCACTTCGCTGAGCACGCGGGCCGGCGAAGGTACATGCTCCAGCACCCAGCACAGGAATGCCGAATCGAAGCTGCGTGCCTCGAACGGCAGCTCGCCTGCATCGGCCTGCTGCAGGGTGTAGCGATCGCTGCACCACGGCGTGCGCGCGAGGTTCTCGCGGGCGGTCGCCAGTTGCGTTTCGCTCAGGTCCACGCCGGTCACGTGCAGGTCCGGGAAGCGGCGCAGCAGGATCTCGGTCTGCGCGCCGACGCCGCTGCCGACTTCCAGCAGGCGTCGTGCGCTGCCGTAGTCGATCTGGCCGAAGATGCTCGATTCCAGCAGGCGGGCCTGGGTCATCAGGCGCTGCTGTTCGGTGCCGGAGAACCCGTGCAGGTAGGTGGGGGAGGAAATCGGCGGTGTCATGGTCGCGGGCTCGTGGTGCGTCGTGCAGGGTCGACTGCGGGGCGTGCGGGGTCAGGCAGCCGACGGCAGCGCCGGTTGCCCGGCGATCAGTCGGTCGAAGTACTCGGTGGTCAGCGTGATCTGGCTCTGCGGATCTTCGGCGCGGTTGACCACGGCGCGGAACGCCGCATTCTCGGGCCGGTCCTTGGCGTACCAGCCCAGGTGCTTGCGCGCGATGCGCACGCCCTGCGGCTCGCCATAGAAGGCATGCAGGGCGTGCAGGTGGCCAAGCAGGATATCGCGCACTTCGGCCAGTGACGGCGGGGCCAGTTCCTCGCCGGTGGCCAGGTAGTGCGCCACCTCGCGGAAGATCCACGGCCGGCCCTGCGCTGCGCGACCGATCATCACTGCGTCCACGCCGGTCTGCTGCAGGACGAAGGCGGCCTTGCGCGGCGAATCGATGTCTCCATTGGCGATCACCGGAATGCGCAGCGCGGCCTTGATCTCGCCGATCGTGGCGTACTCGGCCTGGCCGGTGTAGTGCTGATCGCGGGTGCGGCCGTGCACGGCCAGGGCGGCGATGCCGCTGTCCTCGGCGATACGCGCGATCAGCGGCCCATTGCGGTGGTCGCAGTCCCAGCCGGTGCGGATCTTCAGCGTGACCGGCACATCGACCGCGTTGACCACGGCAGCAAGAATGCGCGCCACCAGCGATTCATCACGCATCAGCGCCGAACCGGCCCAGGCATTGCAGACCTTCTTGGCCGGGCAGCCCATGTTGATGTCGATGATCTGCGCACCATGGTCGACGTTGTAACGCGCCGCCTCGGCCAGCTGCTGCGGCTCGGTGCCGGCGATCTGCACGCTGATCGGTGCCGGTTCACCCTCATGGTCCATGCGGTGGATCGACTTGCGCGTGTTCCAGAAGCGCGGGTCGCTGATGGTCATCTCGGAGGCGGCCAGGCCCGCGCCCAGCCGTTTGCACAGCAGGCGGAACGGCTTGTCGGTGACGCCGGCCATGGGCGCCAGCACGACGTTGGGAGCAATGGTGTAGGGGCCGATCTGCATACGCCCATTGTAGGCCGCAGGCGGTCACATGGCCGGGTCGGCGAGGCGCCGGTTCAGGCCGATCCGGACCGACCTCATGCCGTACGGGCATCAGCAGATGCTTGACGGTTGCTTCCGCCGCCCCCAGTGGCGGGTCATCGTGGGCGGCTGCGGCAGGGCTGCGTGCCCTGCATGGGCGCAGGCAGAAAAAGGCCCGGGCACCTGCGCGCCCGGGCCGGTTCATGCAGCTGCGGCGTGGACCTACCGGATTTCCACGTCGGCCGGGGTCAGCCGTGGCATCGCCGCTGCGGCGCCTTCCTTCTCGGTCGAGCGGCCCGCGAACTGGTTGGCGAAGCGCACATGGCGTGCGAACGGCGCCTCCGGCAGCTGGGCAAGGGAGGCGGCCAGCGCGCCGTTGAAGGCGTCGCCGGCACCGGTGGTATCGATCGCCTGCACCTGCTCGGCACCCACGCGGTAGTACGGCTGGGTGTCGCCGCGCAGGTTCTCATCGGCATGCGAAACGAACACGCCCACCGAGCCCAGGGTCACCACCACGGTACCGTTGCCGACCAGCTTGCGGCACAGCGCATGCAGGCTGGCACCATCCAGCGCGGCCACGTCGTTGGCATCCACGCGCTCGCCGACATGGCGGCCCAGCAGGGCGGCGAACTCGGTCTCGTTCGGGGTGATCACATCGGCCAGCTTGAGCAGGCCGATGGTCGAGGGGGCGTCGGCCGGTGCGGTGTTGAGCACGGTGGTGACACCGGCCTCGCGGGCGGCAGCCAGTGCCGCCTCGATGGTCTGCACCGGCGACTCCAGCTGCACCAGCACCACCCGGGCACCGGTCAGCAGCGCCTGTTGCTGCTGCAGGAAATCGGTGCTCAGGGCGGCATTGGCGCCCGGGCCGATCACGATGGTGTTGCGACCCCGTGCATCGACATAGATGCCGGCGGTGCCGGTCGGTTCGCTGCTGGCTTCGGCGATCAGCGCGAAACCGTCCTGGCCGGCGAGGTCGCGGGCGGTGGCACCGCCGGCGTCATCACCCAGGGCGCACACGAAGTGGGTATCGGCGCCCGCGCGGCATGCGGCCACGGCCTGGTTGAAGCCCTTGCCACCGGGGCCGGTGCTGTAGCGGCCGGCAATGGTCGCGCCCGGTGCCGGCAGCGACTCGCACCGCCACACGTGATCGACATTGAAGGAACCGACGACAACGACACTGCTGCTCATAGGGAATCTTTTCTCGAACTAGGGTTCAACTGAAATGCGTCAGCACGCCGGCGATGGTCGCCGTCATGAAGGTGGCGATGGTACCGCCCAGTACCGCGCGCAGGCCGAACTTGGCCAGGTCGTGGCGACGTTCCGGGGCCAGGCCACCGATGCCGCCGATCTGGATTGCGATCGAGCTGAAGTTGGCGAAGCCGCACAGCGCATAGGTGGCGATCAGGCGACCTTCGTTGGACAGGGTCACGCCGGCGACCTGGCCGTTCACGATCTGCGACAGCTCGGTATAGGCGACGAATTCGTTGATCACGACCTTCTGTCCGATCAGCGACCCCACGGTGGTGGCGTCGGCCCACGGAGTGCCGATCACCCAGGCGATCGGTGCCAGCAGGTAGCCGAAGATGGTCGACAGGTTGGTCGGCTTGCCGATCTGTGCGGCCAGGCCGGTCACTTCGCCGAGCCAGGTCAGCGGGGCGTTCAGCAGGGCGATCAGGGCGATGAAGGCCAGCAGCATCGCGCCGATGTTCAGCGCCAGCTTCAGGCCGTCGCCGGCGCCGGCCGCCGCCGCGTCGATGATGTTGCTGGAGGTCTTCTCCACTTCCATCTTCACCGTGCCGCGGGTCAGCGGGGTGCCGGTTTCCGGGATCAGCAGCTTGGCCACCACCAGCGTGGCCGGTGCGGCCATGATGCTGGCCGCCAGCAGATGCTTGGCGTAGAACGCCTGCTGGGTCGGGTCGCCCCCGCCGAGCATGCCCACGTAGGCCGCCAGCACGCCGCCAGCGATGTGGGCCATGCCACCGATCATCATGGTCAGCAGCTCGGACTGGGTCATCTTGGCGATGTATGGGCGCACGGTCAGCGGCGCCTCGGTCTGGCCGATGAAGACGCTGGCGCAGACGCTGGTGGTTTCGGCACCGGACACGCGCATCACCTTGGTGATCGCCCACGCCATCACCCGGACGATCGCCTGCATGACGTTCAGGTGGTACATCACGCCCATCAGCGCGGAGAAGAAGATGATGGTCGGCAGCACCTGGAAGGCGAAGATGAAGCCGTAGTTCTGGACGTCCATCAGCGAGCCGAAGATGAACTTCGAGCCCTCGTTGACGAAGCTCAGGACCTTCACGAAGCCGTGGCCGAGCGCATCGAACACGTCGCGGCCGCCGGGGACCAGGATCACCAGCGCCGCAAAGGCGATCTGCAGGGTGATGCCGGTGGCGACGAGCTTCCAGTCCACCGCGCGCTTGTTGTTGGAAAACAACCAGGTGATGCCGATCAGCACCGCCA
Organism: Stenotrophomonas sp. STEN225; assembly: GCF_056756445.1. Taxonomy (NCBI): domain Bacteria; kingdom Pseudomonadati; phylum Pseudomonadota; class Gammaproteobacteria; order Lysobacterales; family Lysobacteraceae; genus Stenotrophomonas; species Stenotrophomonas sp. STEN225. Next base: position 464,104 of record NZ_JBRRBV010000001.1, read on the forward strand.
ACCCGAACAGGCCGAAGCCGATCCTGCCCAAACCTTCGACCATGTGAGTGACTCCCCTGGGGCGTCGCGAAAAACGGGAAGCCTAGTGCAGGGCAGGGGCCGGGGCAAGGAAAAGCAGCGTGCGCGCGGCCATCGGCACCGATCGGGCCAGCAACGGCAAGGGGTTGCGGTCGGCACGACGGGTAGAATGGGGCTCGATTCCGGCCCGGATGCGGGCCCGCAGCAGGAGATTCGTATGCATTACCGCCGCCTGGGCTCCACCGGCCTGCCGATATCCGCCCTGTCCTTCGGCGCCTGGGTGACCTTCGGTGACCAGATTCCGCGCGACGAGGCCCGCAACCTGGTTGCCGCGGCCTGGGACCATGGCATCAACTTCTTCGACAATGCCGAGGGGTATGCCAATGGCCGCGCCGAGCAGGTGATGGGCGATGTGATCGCCGACCTGCGCCTGCCGCGCGATGGGTTCTGCGTGTCCAGCAAGGTGTTCTTCGGCAGTGCCAAGGATCCGCGACCGACCCAGCGCGGCCTGTCGCGCAAGCACGTCACCGATGCCTGCCATGCCGCGCTCAAGCGCCTGCGGGTGGACTATCTGGACCTTTATTACTGCCACCGCCCGGATCCCGACGCGCCGATCGCCGAGACCGTGCACGCGATGGATACCCTGATACGGCAGGGCAAGGTGCTCTACTGGGGCACGTCCGAGTGGTCGGCGGCACAGATCCAGCAGGCGCTGGACATTGCCGCGCGACACAACCTGCAGGGGCCATCGATGGAGCAGCCGCAGTACAACCTGCTGCACCGCGAGCGGGTGGAAACCGAGTACGCCCCGCTGTACGCGGGGGCCGGCCTGGGCACCACCATCTTCTCGCCGTTGGCGTCCGGCCTGCTCAGTGGCAAGTACGACCGTGGCTTTCCGGCCGACGCCCGGCTGGGCCGCGAGGGCATGGAGTGGCTGCAGGATCTGGTTCTGGGCGCCGATGCACAGGCGCGCCTGGCCCAGGTCCGTCATTTCAGCGCGGTGGCACGCGAGCTTGGCCACGCCCCGGCCAGCGTGGCCATCGCCTGGTGCCTGCGCAATCCACAGGTGTCCAGCGTGATCCTGGGCGCCAGCCGGGTCGAGCAGCTGCTGCAGAACCTGCAGGCCCTGGAAGTGCTGGAGCAGATCGACGCCGCCGGCTGGGCCCGGATCGAAGCCGCCTTCGTCTGACCCGCAGCATTTTCCCGCCGGGGAGTCGAGCCGTGCTCGACCCCAGGGTCGCCGCCACCCACCATTCGATTCACAAAATCTATCGAATTTTGGATTTCGATCATTAATCTCATCAATCAAATTGAGAATGGTTGTTGATTGTCAACTGAGAATCATTATCATTTAACTCGTCCCTCGCACGAGTCCAGATGCTCATGAACGCTCAACCTGTACTGCTGCGCCCTGAAACACTGACCCTCCGCGATCGTCCGGTCCGCGTCGTTCCGCCGGAAGAGGTCATCGACAGCGAAGCCCTGCTCAAGGGCCGTCGTGAAATCCTGATCCAGCACGGCGATCGCTTCTATCGCCTGCGGCACACCAGCAACGACAAGCTGATCCTGACCAAGTAACGCGGCCTGGTCGCCCGCCTCCCTCCCTCCTGCCGGGCGCCGCCCGCAGGGTGGGCGACCCGACCGCTCCCGCTCTCTCCCCCTCGGTCTACCGCGTACGCTCCGGCGTGCCGGTGGCCGGGGGTTCCCCTGCCTGACCGAACGAACCCGATGACCCGCCATACCGCCCTTTGCCTTGCTGTCTGGATGGCGCTCCCGCTGTCCGCCCACGCTGCCACCGCCGCCACCGCCGCCACCGCCGCCAGCGCCGCGCCCGATGCGCGCGAATTCGATCGCGTGCAGGTCACCGCCACGCGCACCGAGCGCGCAGTGAGTGACGTCGCCGCGACGGTGGACGTGATCGACCGTGAGCAGATGGACCGGCACCTGGTGCAGGACATCAAGGATCTGCTGCGCTACGAGCCAGGCCTGTCGGTCAGCCGCAGCGCCGCGCGCTTCGGCCTGGGCAGCATCCGTATCCGTGGCCTGGACGGCAACCGTGTGCGGGTGCAGACCGATGGCATCGCGATGCCGACCAGCTTCAACATTGGTTCGTTCTCCAACGCCAACCGCAACTTCACCGATCTGGACACGCTCAAGCGCGTGGAGATCGTGCGCGGCCCGGCCAGCTCGCTGTACGGTTCCGATGCGCTGGGCGGCGTGGTCGCCTTCGTCACCAAGGATCCGGCCGATTACCTGAAGGATGGCAAGGACAGCTACGTCGGCCTGAAGTTCGGCTACGACGGTGAATGGAAGGGCCTGCTCGGCGGTGTAACCACGGCGTTCGGCGGCGAACACTGGAGCGGCATGGTCAACATCAACCATCGCCAGGGCCAGGAAACCGACAACAAGGGTGACGTGCGCAGCAACGACAACACCCGCACCGCCCCCAACCCGCAGGACCGCGATGGTCGCAGCGGCCTGGCCAAGCTGGTCTATGCACCGAGCGAGGACCAGCGCTTCCGCCTGACCGTGGAAGGCAACGAAGACAAGACCGAGACCAACGTGCTGTCTTCGATCGACCGTACCACCACCACCGGCATGAAGGCGCGCGACAAGCAGAACCGCACCCGCGTGTCGTTCGCGCATGAAATGGATGCGCTGGACAAAGGCTTCGCCGACAGCCTGCACTGGCAGCTGTATACCCAGCACAGCGAAACCACCCAGATCACCGATGAGGACCGTGCCAACCGCAGCCGTCGCCACCGCGAGTTCAACTTCGACCAGCGTGTGTACGGCCTGCAGGCGCAGTTCAACAAGGCCTTCAGCACCGGCAGCGTCGAGCACGCGCTGACCTATGGCTTGGAGGGTGCACGCACCGAGATCCGCCAGAAGCGCGATGGTTTCCAGGTACTGGCCAACGGCCAGACCAGCACCACCATCCTGCCCGATGCGTTCCCGGTACGCGATTTCCCGATCAGCAAGACCACCGAGCTGGGCCTGTATGCGCAGGATGAAATGCGCATGGCTGGCGGCAAGCTGTCGCTGGTGCCGGGCGTGCGCGTGGACCGCTACGAGCTGAAGCCGGAAATGGACAACATCTTCGCCGAGGACAATCCCGGCGTGGCGGTGGCGAAGCTGACCAAGACCAGCGTCTCGCCCAAGCTTGGCATGGTCTATCGCTTCACCGACGAATGGTCGCTGTTTGCCGGTTACTCGCACGGCTTCCGCTCGCCGCCGTACAACGACGTCAATCTCGGCTTCACCAACTTCGCCTTCGGCTACACGGCCATTCCCAATCCGGACCTGAAGCCGGAAACCAGTGATGGCATGGAACTGGGCCTGCGCTTCCTGTCGCCGGCTGCCTACGTCAGCGTCAGCGGCTACTACAACGAGTACAAGGACTTCATCGAGTCGCAGTCGCTGGTCGGCACCAATGCGCAGGGCCTGATGGTGTTCCAGTCGCGCAACATCGCCGACGCCCGCATCTACGGCGCTGAACTGAAGGCCGGCGTCGACTTCGGCCAGATCAGCCCGACCCTGCAGGGCTGGGCACTGCGCAGTTCCGTGGCCTGGTCGCGCGGCGACAACAAGACCGAGAACACCCCGCTGGATTCGGTCGACCCGCTGCGCGGCACCGTCGGCCTGATGTACGACACCGATGCCTGGGGTGTCGAACTGGCCGGCACGTTCGTCAAGCGCAAGGACCGCGTCGCCTCGGCCACGGTGTACCGCCCGGCCGGCTATGGCGTGGCCGACCTGATGGCACATTGGAACTTCGCCCCGGGTGCGACCTTCAACGTAGGCGTGTTCAACCTGGGCGACAAACGCTACATCGATTGGTCCAACGTGGGTACGACGCTGTCGCCGACCAGCCGCGTGCTGGATCGCTACACCAGCCCGGGTCGTACCTTCTCCGCCAGCCTTGCCGTGTCCTGGTGACCTCATGAGCCGAGCCTTGTCCGCACGCAGGAATGACTCCATCGCCGCGCCACACCGCGCGGCATGGCCGACCCCGGCACAGCTGGCCACGCTTGGCACCGTGTTGTGTCTCTACCACGCCGACGGCAACGAGCTTGGCGGCTGGCGCCAGGCGGTGCGCGTGCATGCCTGCCAGGGCGTGGACAGCGAGGGCCTGCGCGAAAGCCTGTGCTTCCTTGACGGCCGTGGCCGCTGCGTGTGGCGCCTGTACCTGCTGCCGGACAGCGATTTCCTGGCCTGGGACCGGTTGGTGGCCGCGCTGCCGCCGGGCCCACAGCACGACAGCGACGGCAGTGTCGGTGAACGCCTGTGGCGGCGCCTGGCCGGTCATCTCGGCGGCCAGCGTTGGCGCCTGTGTGCGCTGCGCCTGCATGCCGCCGATGACGGCCGCACCCTGGCGGCCAGCCTGTCGACGCTGTCGTCGCTGGGCGCGGCCACCGCACGCCGCATCGCGCGCCTGGAAGGCGCAGAGGGCGAGCTGGCCATCGACGACTGCTGCTGTGCCGACGCCGCGCGCCGGCCGCCACCACGGATTCCCGGCGACCAGCCGCTGATCCGCCTCTGATCTGTTCCTGATGGAACGCCCGACGGCCACGGATGGCCTCTCAACGAACCTGCAACCCCGAAGGAAGACCCCGATGAAATTCCAGACAGCCAGCGTCCTGCTGTTGCTCGCCGGCAGCGGCGTGGCCAGCGCGCAGCCCTCCGACATCGCCCGCGACCACGACAGCATCCTGGCCATGCAGGGCGAGTACACCGTGGATTTCGCCTTCGACGAAACCGTGCTGCTGAAGCCGGGCTACGAGCGCGCGCCGGCGATGCGCAGCGGCGGCAATGAAATGGTCATCGTGGTCGAGGACACCCCGAAGCGCATCGTGCTGCAACACCTGCTGCTGGACGAGAAGAGCGGCCACATCACCAAGCACTGGCGCCAGGACTGGGTCTACGAGGCCCCGAACCGCTTCGAGTTCAGTGCCGACCAGACCTGGCGGGTGCGCAGCATCCCGGCGGCGGTGAACCAGGGCGCCTGGACCCAGTGCGTGTATGAAGTGAGCGATGCACCGCGCTACTGCGGCACCGGCAAATGGACCTACACCAACAACGTGCCGAGCTGGACCAGCGACCTGAGCTGGCGCCCGCTGCCGCGCCGTGAGTACACCAAGCGCAGCGACTACAACGCGCTGGCGGTGGTCAACCGCCACACGCTCACCCCGAACGGCTGGACCCACGAGCAGTTCAACACCAAGGTGCAGCGCAACACCGACGGCAGCCAGATGGAGATAGCGCGCGAGTTCGGCTTCAACGACTACGTGAAGACCACCGAGATCGACTTCACCCCGGCGCGCGACTACTGGAAGGCCACCGCCGGCTACTGGGCCAAGGTGCGCCAGCGCTGGGACGGTTTCCTGACCCAGGCTCCGGGCGTGCACCTGAAGACCAAGCTGGATGGGATGGCGATGATCATTCCGCTGTTCACCCAGGCGCAGGACCTGCAGGACGGCAAGCAGGTGAAGGACGCGCAGATCGACGAAGTGTTCGCCAGGTACGTGGAAAAGGCCCAGTAGGGTCGAGCCATGCTCGAGGCCACAGCCGGACCCACGCATGGCGTGGATCTACCGGAAGGAAGGGTGCCGGGCTTGCCCGGCACGCGCTCCGGTGCGCGCCTTCGTCAGGCCTCGCGCAGGGCCAGGGCGGGCGGGGTATGCAGGATGCGCCGGGTGCCCCACCAGCCCGCCAGCAGGCTCAGCCCGATGCCGACCACGCCGCCCAGCAGCAGGCCCGGCCACGGCGGCAGCAGCGGCAGTTCGAACACCTTCTGCGACACCACCAGCCCGATCACGGCCGTGGCGCCCACCGCCAGCAGCGCGGCGAGCGTGCCCAGTGCCCCGAACTCGACCAGCACCGCACCGCGCAGCTGGCGCCGGGTCGCGCCCAGCGTGCGCAGTACCGCGCTGTCGTAGCGGCGCTCGCCGGCCGTGGCCTGCAGGGCAGCCAGCAGGACCAGCACGCCGGCCAGCAGGCTGAACACCATCACCAGCTGCACCGCCTGCGCCACCCGTTCCATCACGTCGCGCACCTGCGAGATCACCGCATCCACGTCCAGCAGCGACAGGTTCGGCTGTGCACGCACCAGTTCGCCCAGCCCGGCTGCCTGGCCGGCCGGCAGGTGGAACGCCGACAGCAGGTTGTGCGGGGTGTCGCCCACGGCGTTCGGATTCAACAGCACGAAGAAGTTCGGCCGGAACGTGTTCCAGTCCGCCTTGCGCACGCTGGTCACGGTGAACTCGCGCTGCTGCTCGCCCACGGAAATGCCGATGCGGTCGCCGGTCGAGACGCCGTAGCGTTTGGCCCAGCCGGTTTCCACCGAGGCTTCGGGCGCAGTGCTGTCCGCCTTCCAGAAGTGGCCCTCAAGCAGCGTATTGGCCGGCGGGAAGGTGCTGCGCCAGCTGAAGTTCAGTGGCCGGTTCTCGTCGTCGTCCTCGCGCGGGCCGTTTTCCCGCCCCTGGCCGTCCTGCGCCTGGTCCACGCGCACCGGGGGCTTGCCGTTGATCGCGATCAGGCGGCCGGTGGCCATCGGTTCGATGCTGGCATCGGCAGCACCCAGCGCGCGCAATGCTGCCAGCACGCCGTCGCGTTGTTCGGGCTGGATGTTGATCAGGAAGTAGTTCGGCGTGTTCTCCGGCAGGCGCTCGCGCCACTGCTGCAGCAGCCCCGGCCCGGTCACGGCCAGCAGCAGCAGCGCGCACAGCGACAGCGACAGGCCCACCAGCTGCATCACCGCCAGCATCCGGCGGCGGGTCAGGGCGGCCAATCCCAGCCGCCAGTTGCCGTGCAGGCGGTGCTGCAGGCTGCGCAGCACCTGCAGCAGCACGAAGCCGCCCAGGCCCGCCGCTGCGGCGAGAGCGGCCAGGCCACCCAGCACCCACAGGGCCAGTTTCAGGTCGCCGGTCACCTGCACGGCCAGCACCAGGCTGGCCAGCAGGGCGGCGACGTAGGCCAGCAGCGAGGCGGGCGGCAGTGCAGCGAAGGAGCGGTTGAGCACGCGCATCGGCGGCACTCCGCGCAGGCGCAGCAGCGGCGGCAGGCCGAAGCCGAACAGCAGCAACAGACCGATGCCTGCACCGGTCAGCGCCGGTGTTGCCTGTGGCAGCGGCAGGCGCTGCGGTATCAGGCTGCCCAGCACCTGTACCAGGCTTTCCTGCGCGGCCATGCCCAGTCCAATGCCGAGCAGGCAGGCCGGAACGGCCAGCATCAGCAGCTGCAGTGCCAGGCCCAGCAGGATGTCGCGCTGGCGTGCTCCCAGGCAACGCAGGATCGCCACCTGGTCGATGCGGCGCAGGGCGAAGCGGTTGGCGGCCAGCGCGGTGGCAACGCCGGCCAGCAGCACCGCCAGCAGCGCGCTCAGGCCGAGGAAGCGCCCGGCCAGATCGAACGCCTGGCGCACGCCGCGCTGGGTGTCATCCACGCTGAGCAGGCGCATGCCCTTCACCTGTGGCTGCAGCCATTGCCGGAACGCCGCGATCCGGTCGGCCGGCCCGGCGAACATCAGCCGGTAGCTGATGCGGCTGCCGGGACCGAGCAGGCCGGTGCCGTCGACATCAGCGCGATTGACCAGCAACGTCGGCGACAGCGTGAGGAGGTCGCCGCCGGCATCCGGTTCGGCCTCGATGATGCCGGCGATGCGCAGCGTACCGGCGCCGAACTCGAGGTCATCGCCGGCCTTCAACCCCAGCGCCTGCAGCAGGCGGGGATCGGCATAGGCCTGGCCCTGCGGCGGCATGCCGGCATCGTCGATCAGCGCACCACCGGGCGTGCTGCGTACCCGCAGCGTCCCCCGCAGCGGATAGCCGGCCTGTACCGCCTTGATGCTGGCCATCTGGCTGGCATCGCCCTGGAACAGCACGGTGCCGAAACTGGCCATGCGGGTGGATGCCAGTCCCCGCTGCCTGGCCTCTTCGGCGAAGGCGGCCGGCGGGTCGTCACGACCGGCGACGCCGAGGTCGCCGCCGAGCATCTCCGCAGCGCTGCTGGTCAGTGCCAGGTTGACCCGGTTCACCAGCGTGCCGACCGCGGTCATCACCGCCACGCCCAGTACCAGCGCGGCGAACACGGTCAGCAGGTCGCCGGCCAGGGCTTCGCGGCGCAGCGCGCGCCACGCATGCCGCAGCAGGTTCATGCGCGGGCCTCGTGCGCGACCGCCTGCAGGCGGCCGTTGTCGATGCGGTGGATGTGCTGGCAGCGCTGGGCCAGGCGCAGATCGTGGGTGACCAGCACCAGCGTGGTGCCGCTGCCGGCGTTGAGCTCGAACAGCAGGTCGCTGATGTGCTGGCCGGTGCTCTGGTCCAGCGAGCCGGTCGGCTCGTCGGCGAACAGGATGCGTGGCCGGGTGACGAAGGCACGCGCCAATGCCACGCGCTGCTGTTCGCCGCCGGACAGCTGGCGTGGGTAATGGCGCGCGCGATGGGCCAGCCCGACCTGGTCCAGCACGGCGTCCACCCGCGCGCGATCCTCTCGCCCGCCCAGCTCCAGTGGCAGGGCGACGTTCTCGGCGGCGGTCAGCGCCGGCAGCAGGTGGAAGCTCTGGAAGACGAAGCCGACCTCGCGAGCACGCAGCTGCGCGCGGGCTTCCTCATCCAGGCTGGACAGGTCGTGCCCGGCCAGAGCGATGCGGCCGCGGCTGGGCAGGTCCAGCCCGGCGAGCAGGCCGAGCAGGGTGGTTTTGCCGGAGCCGGAGGCGCCGACGATGGCCACGCTGGTGCCTTCATGGACCGTCAAAGTGATGTTGTCCAGTATGTGGACTTCACCCTCCGGGCCATGCACGGATTTGCCGACCTGGTCGACGGCGATGGCGACGGGCGCGCTGCGGGGGGACAGGCTGTCGATGAGGAGACTCCAATGCGCAAGACGGGATGGAGCCGGCGAGCCGGCATGATGATGGTGCTGTTGCTAGGGTTCCTGCTGTTGCCCGGGCTGGCCTGTGCCAAAGGTCCGGCCGGTACCGTCCTGGTGCTCGGCGACAGCCTCAGTGCTGCCCACAATATCCCTGCCGATGCCGGCTGGGTCAGCCTGCTGCAGCAGCGGGTCAGGCAGCAGTCGAAAACGCCGGCGCGGATCGTCAACGCCAGCATGAGCGGCGAGACCACCGCCGGCGCCCTGACCCGGCTGCCAGGCCTGCTGGCGAAGGAGAAGCCGGACGTGGTGGTGATCGCTCTGGGGGGCAACGACGCCCTGCGCGGGCTGACCCCGGCGCAGGTGCAGGGCAATCTGGAAAAGATGGTGCAGGCCAGCCAGAAGGCGGGCGCCAAGGTGCTGCTGCTGGGCATCGATGTGCCACCGAATTACGGCCCTGCGTACCGCCAGCGGCTGGCGGCCGCCTACCGCGCGCTGGCCGACCGCTACGCTGTGCCGCTGCTGCCGTTCCTGCTGGAGGGGGTGGCCCTGCAGCCGGGGATGATGCAGGCCGACGGCCTGCACCCCACCGCCCAGGCCCAGCCGAAGGTGCTCGACAACGTCTGGCCCCTGCTCAAGCCGCTGCTCTGAGCAGCGGATCGGACCTCTTGACGGAACTTCACATTGCCTCCACCGTCGATCCGGCATGTTTCACAAAGCTGAAGTTAGAGGGAATCACATGCGTCAGACGAAGGAGACTTCCGGCTTGGTGCTGGTGGTCGAAGACAACCGCAACATCTCCGAGATGATCGGCGAATACCTGGAAGGTCGTGGCTTCGAAGTCGACTATGCACAGGATGGCCTGGACGGCTACCGGCTTGCGGCGGAGAACAGCTATGACGTGGTGGTGCTGGACCTGATGCTGCCGCGGCTGGATGGCATCGAAGTCTGCCGGCGGCTGCGCAACGATGCGCGCAAATCGACGCCGGTGCTGATGCTGACCGCGCGCGATACGCTGGACGACAAGCTCACCGGCCTGGGTTTCGGTGCCGATGACTACCTGACCAAGCCGTTCGCGATCCAGGAACTGGAAGCACGCCTGCGCGCGCTGATCCGCCGCGAACGCCGCCAGGTGGGTTCGGAAGTGCTCAAGGTCGCCGACCTGGTGCTCGATCCGGTCAGCATGCGCGCCACCCGCGCCGGCACCGAACTGCAGCTGTCGCCGATCGGCCTGCGCCTGTTGACGATTCTGATGCGCGAATCGCCGCGGGTGGTCACCCGCCAGGAAATCGAGCGCGAGATCTGGGGCAACGGGTTGCCGGATTCGGACACCCTGCGCAGCCATCTGTACAACCTGCGCAAGATCATCGACAAGCCGTTCGATCGCCCGCTGCTGCATACCGTGCAGAGCGCCGGCTATCGCATTGCCGACATCGCCCAGCCGATGGCCTGAGCAGGGACCGTGCCGGTGCAGCTGCAGGCCCGGTGCGGTAGCGGACGGGCAACAGGGCAGGGGATGACCGACCGGCAGTGTCGGCGGTCATCATCCCTGCACGACCACGGCGCGGTGCGCTGCCTATAATCGCAGCGCTCTGACCGGGACCCCGCAATGCCGCACGGCCTGCCGCGCAAGATCCGTATCGCCTTCATCCTGCAGGCAGTGCTGGCCAGCCTGGGCATCCTGCTGGGCGCATGGCTGGTGTCGCTGGTCATCAAGCACAGCCTGGTCGGTGCAGCGCTGCGCGAGGAAGCGGCGTATTACTGGACGCTGCACGACGCGTCCCCCGCACAGCCTCCCCCCAATACGCAGAACATCCGCGGCTACCTGCTGGAAAGCGGCCAGTCCGCGTTGTCGCTGCCGGCCAACCTGCGCGACCTGGAGCCCGGTTTCCACGAACTGCCGGCGGATGACCAGCTGGTCCTGGTCGATGTGCGGCCGGCCGGCCGCCTGTATCTGGTATTCCTGCGCTCACGCGCGGAAATGCTGGCGTTCTGGTTCGGCATCGTGCCGGTGTTGCTGACCCTGCTGGCGGTGTATGGCGCCAGCTGGATCACCTATCGCGCGTCCAAGCGTCTGGTATCGCCGGTGAACTGGCTGGCGCGGCGCGTGTCGCGCTGGGATCCCGGTCACCCCGAGGCAGCCGATCTGGAACCGAACAAACTGCCGGCGGACATGCAGGGCGAGACCCGGCAGCTCGCCGCGGCCCTGCATTCGCTGGCCAACCGGGTCAGCGCGCATGTCGCCCGCGAACGCAACTTCACCCGCGATGCCAGCCATGAACTGCGCACGCCGTTGACGGTGATCCGCGTGGCCAGCGACATGGCGCTGGGGGATGATTCCCTGCAGCCGCGCCTGCGCCGCAGCCTGCAGCGCATCCAGCGTGCCGGGCGTGACATGGAAGCGGTGATCGACGCCTTCCTGATCCTTGCCCGCGAGGCGGATGTCGAGCCGCAGGTCGAGCTGTTCGATGTCAACGACATCGTCCGTCACGAGGTGGACAACGCCAACGAACTGCTGGGTACGCGCCCGGTCGTGGTGCACCTGCACAGCGACGGACCGGTGAATCTGCATGCGCCGCCGCGGGTGCTGCAGGTGGTGGTCAGCAACCTGGTGCGCAACGCCTGCAGCTATACCGACGAAGGCCGCATCGACGTGCATGTGCGCGACGACCGGGTGGTGGTGCGCGACACCGGCATCGGCATGTCTGCCGAAGCCCTGTCGCGCGCGTTCGAGCCGTTCTACCGCGCCGAACCCAGTCGCCCGCAGGGCACCGGACTGGGCCTGTCGATCGTGCGCCGGCTGTGCGATCGCTTCGGCTGGAAGGTCAGCCTCTCCAGCGAACCCGGGCAGGGAACCGAAGCCACGGTGATTTTCCGCTAGAGGGCTTTTGCCGGGTCAGAAGCGGGCATTCCGCGGAATGGCAGGGGTAGCGCCGGGCCATGCCCGGCGTGCGCAGTGTCTCAGTCGCAGGTCACCTTCGGTGCCAGCGCGCGGGTCCAGATGGCATATCCGGCGGGCGTCATGTGCAGCATGTCCTCACGGAACAGCGCGCGATCAGGCTGGCCGTCGGCGCCCAGCATCGGCGTGTAGATGTCGGTGAAGCCGGTGTTGGGCAGCCTGGCCAGCGCCGCCTTGACCAGCGTGTTGGCCTCGTTGATCGCCGGCAGCAGGTGCGCCCGTGACGGGCTGGGCTTGATCGACACGTATTCCACCCGGGTCTTGGGCAGGTCGCGATGCACGCGCTGCACGAAGGCGACCACATCGTCGCGCACCTGCACGGCGCTGCGGCCGCTGTTGAGGTCGTTGTCGCCGGCGTACAGGAAGACCTTGCACGGCGCGTACGGGATCACGATCTGTCCGGCATACCAGGTGCTGTCCCGGACTTCCGAGCCGCCGAAGCCCCGGTTGAACACCGGCTGGCCGGCGAAATCGGCCGCCAGGCTGTCCCACATCCGGAATGACGAACTGCCAATGAACTCGATGCCACCACGAGGCGGCGGGGCGACCTTGTCGGCGGCGGCGAAGGCGGCCATGTCGGCGGCCCAGGCCACGTTGGAGACCTGCTCGGGAACGCGGGGCGACGGCGAGGGAACGCGTGCCAGCGCCAGCGGCGCAAGGGTCAGCAGGCCCAGCATCAGCAGAGCGGGACGGCGGTGGGACATCGTGCACTCCAGGCAGGAAGGAGGGAGCCATCATAGGAGGCGGGCGCGGCCCGCGCTTGTCCCCGGCAGGCCATTCGGCCCGGCCGCGCGGAGTATGGCCGGCGGCCTTGTGGCAAAATGGCGACTGTCTGCCCATCCCTGTGCACCCATGACTCCCTGCCGTGCGTCTGAGCGGTCGCTGCGCCGCGCCCCCGTTGCTGGATGCTCCACCCGTGGCTGACCAGTTCGGCCACATGCCGCGCGGCCCGCGCCGCATCTTCCAGGCCGCGCGCTGGTCCTGGCAGGGCCTGCGGGCTGCCTGGCTGCATGAGTCCTCGTTCCGGCTGGAGGTCTACCTGCTGGTCCTGCTGACCCCGGTGGCGATCTGGCTCGGCCAGACCCCGGTGGAGCGCGCGCTGCTGATCGGCTCGATGCTGCTGGTGCTGGCGATGGAACTGGCCAACTCCGCCATCGAGGCCGTGATCGAGCGCTACGGCAGCGAGATCCACGAGCTGGCCGGGCGCGCCAAGGACATGGGTTCGGCCGCCGTGTTCGTGCTGATGATGAACGTACTGCTGTGCTGGGCCCTGGTCGTGGTCCCGCATGCACTGGCCGGCCGCTACGGCTGAACCCCCATTCCCCCACTGCCTTGAAGAGTTTCCATGTCCTTTGAGTTCCTCGCCGACCCCAACGCCTGGGTGACCCTGTTCACCCTGAGCGCGCTGGAAATCGTGCTCGGCATCGACAATCTGGTGTTCATCTCCATCGCGGTCAGCAAGCTGCCGGAAGAGCGCCGTCCCTTTGCGCGCAAGCTCGGCATCGCCGTGGCCTGCATCACCCGTATCGCACTGCTGGTGTCGCTGGCCTACCTGGCCCACATGTCCGCCAACCTGTTCACCGTGGCCGGCATGGGCATCTCCATCCGCGACCTGGTGCTGATCGTGGGTGGCCTGTTCCTGATCATCAAGGGTTACATGGAGATCAAGGAACTGATCACCGGTGGCGAAGACGAGAATCCGGCGACCAGCAAGGCGTCGGGCGTGTTCGGCATGGTCATCCTGCAGATCGCCATCATCGATATCGTGTTCTCGCTGGACTCGGTGATCACGGCCGTCGGCATCGCCGACCACATCCCGGTGATGGTCGCTGCCATCCTGCTGTCGGTGCTGGTCATGCTGCTGGCGGCCAATCCGCTGGGGCGCTTCATCGACGCCAACCCGACGGTGAAGATGCTGGCGCTGGCCTTCATCCTGCTGATCGGCGCGGTGCTGATCCTGGACGGCCTCGACGTGCATGTGCCCAAGCCGTACATCTACGCCGCGATGGGCTTCTCGGTGCTGGTGGAATGGTTGAACCTGCTGATGCGCCGTCGCGCGCGCGACCACCACGTGCCGGGTGCCGGCGACTGGTAAAGCGTATGACCTCGAACCCCCGGCCCGGCCGGGGGTTCTGCTTTGCGGGCTACCGCGTCCGCCGGGCATGGCCCGGCGCTAACGGGGTACGCCACGCCTCGGGCAACGCCGGGCATGGCCCGGTGCTATCGGGGTACGCCACGCCTCGGGTAGCGCCGGGCCATGGGGCTTTTGCCTGCAATGCCGGCGTACACCTTCACTTGTGAACCCGCATCAACAGTGTTTTCCCCGGACAAGGCTTAATCCGGTGCGGCAAAGCGCGCAGGCTACGCGCTCCCGATTCCCGCCCCCCAGGAAGTCCCCCATGAAGTCCAGAGCCGCATTGCTGGCGCTTGCCGTCGGCGCCTTCGCCATCGGCACCACCGAGTTCGCCCCGATGGGCCTGCTGCCGGTCATCGCCGACGGCGTAGGGGTAGGCATTCCCACCGCCGGCATGCTGATCACGGCCTACGCCATGGGCGTGATGCTGGGCGCGCCGGTGATGACGCTGCTGATGGGGCGGTTCGGCAAGCGCACCGCGCTGATGCTGCTGATGTCGATCTTCGTGGTCGGCAACCTGCTGTCGGCGCTGGCGCCGAACTATGGCCTGCTGCTGTTGTCGCGGCTGGTCACCAGCCTCAACCACGGTGCCTTCTTCGGTATCGGTGCGGTGGTCGCCGCCAGCCTGGTACCGAAGGAAAAGCAGGCCGCCGCCGTGGCCACCATGTTCATGGGCCTGACCATCGCCAACATCGGCGGCGTGCCGCTGGCAACCTGGGTCGGCCAGCAGCTGGGCTGGCGCCTGTCCTTCGCCGGCACCGCAGTGCTGGGCGTAGTGGCGATCATCGCGCTCGGCCTGGCCCTGCCGGCCTCGGCACCGGGCCCGCGCCCGGACGTGCGCCGTGAACTGAAGGCGATCCTGCAGCCGCAGGTGCTGCTGGCCATGGCCACCACGGTGCTGGGCGCCGGTGCGATGTTCACCCTGTACACCTACGTGGCGCCGGTGCTGACCGAGCTGACCGGTGCCTCCAATGCCTTCATCGCGATGTCACTGGCGCTGATCGGTATCGGTTTCACCATCGGCAATGGCATCGGCGGGCGCATGGCCGACTGGTCGCTGGATGGCGCTACGCGGATCCTGCTGGCGGCGCTGGCGGTGTTGATGTTCGTGCTGCCGCTGGCCTTCATGAATCCCGTGACCGCAGCGCTGGGTGTACTGCTGTTCGGCGCGGCGACTTTCGCCATCGTGCCGCCGCTGCAGATCCGGGTGATGGAAGCGGCCACCGAGGCGCCGGGCCTGGCGTCGTCGATCAACGTGGGCGCGTTCAACCTGGGCAATGCGCTGGGGGCTGCGCTGGGCGGGGCGGTGATCAGCTCGGGCCTGGGCTACGCCGCGATCCCGGTGGCCGGTGGCCTGCTGGCGGCATCGGGCCTGCTGCTGGCATGGCTGGGGCGCGGTCGCACTGCGGTGGCCGAAGCCTGCTGAGGGGTGTTGGATTCCGGTAGGGCTTGCAGCCCTGCACCCGCCGAATCAACGTCAACGGCAAAAGCCTGCATTCCGTGGGTTGGCGGGGTGGGGCCGGTTGAGGGGGACGCTGCAAGTATGTGCATGTAAGCTCGGTCGCCGCATCCATGCGGCTCACGCCCCCTCAACCGGACTCGCCTCCGCGGTGCGCAGGAAACCGTATGAGGCGGGGGGGGGGGGCGGGGCGGGGGTATCCGCGCCATGGATGGCGCGGTTAAGCCTCCAGGGACGGATTCACGGCGTCCCCCGCCAAGCCCACCCGCCCGGGCTACTCAGGGGAACCCAGAGCAAGGCCCCCGCGGAGGGGGCGGCGCGCGATGGCCGGTGATTCACCCCA